>JAZLEB010000022.1:0-5225 GCA_045615065.1 Candidatus Pelethomonas sp.
GACGAGGGAGGTGGATTTTGCGAAGCAAAAGACGGAGGGAGAGACGGCAAAGCAAGAACTTCCGGTGTATCTCTCCCTCAGTCACGGCTATGCCGTGACAGCTCCCTCGTCAGAGGGAGCCTTGTGTACTGCTGTGCAAACATCCCCGATAAACTCCAATTTATCGTCTGCAGGCAAGCAAAAGAGGCAGCTGCATAATGCAGCTGCCTCTTTACGCTTATTTATCACATTTTGTCACACCGTTTTCGGTGGCAATATAATCCATGCGAAGATCATGCTCCTCCACAGGGATCTCATCCTTCACCAGTTGTTCACGGCACAGAAGCATCCGCGGGCAATTGGTACGGCTCAGATAGCGGTCATAGAATCCGCCGCCGTAGCCCAGCCGCTGACCCTTGCGGTTTCCCGTAGAACAGGGCACGATCACCAGATCAAACTCGGCGGGTGCGATCTCAGGGCAGGTATCCGCAGGTGCGGGAATACCGAACTTGCCACTGACAAGATCATCGAGAGAGCGGATCTCTCTTGCCTCCATAATGCCCTTGCCGACACACAGCGGAAGCGCAAGACGCTTACCGTCCTTAAGCGCGGCATTCAGCAGAGCGCGGGTGTCGATCTCGCGGTCAGTACCGATGTAGCAGAACATTGTGCGCGCGTTTTTGTACAATTCGGTTTCCTGTACAGTGCGGCAGATGGCGCTGTCAGCGCGCTCGCAGTAGTCACTGCTGAGCGCTTTGACCTCAGATGCGATCAGGGCGCGAAGTTCCTGCTTTGTCACTGTGCAGCACTCTCCTCTGCCTTACCGCGTCTTTTGGCACGGCGCAGATCACGGCGCTCGCTCTTAGTCTTGAAGAAGGTCTCCAGCTGGGGCACCAGCAGCACCGCGATCAGCACAGAGGTGAAGCCGCCGTTATACAGGCAGAAACCGTTGTGCAGTGCGGGAACAGAGGTGACCAGCGCATAGTGAGCCGCACCGGCTACAATGCCGAATCCGCAGCCGTACACACCCGCGATGGGTGCCAGACCGCTGGCGTAGCACAGACCGACCATCAGCGCCTGCGTATTGGCAGGTGCGAAGCCGGGGATCAGGGACATGAGCACATAGCCTGCCATGATGGGCCACACATTACCGGGATGGGCGCCTGCGCAGGCAAAGCACACCATACACAGAGTGATACCCACGGTGACACCGTTGAAGGAGCCGCCCACAGCGGTATAGTAACCAACGATAAACAGGCCGTACACACCGAAGTTGATCAAAGACAGGCCGGGACCGAACAGTGCGGTGTAATCGCGCTTATGGCCGGAATCGGTGAGAATGTCCAGATAACCGCGGAAGCTGAACTTGTTCAGGCAGAAGCCGACAATGATACTGCCGATGAACAGAATGCCAAAGAAGATATAGGCGATCATGCGCTGATCCTCGCCCAGAGTTGCCTCAATGGCAGGCTTCTCGATACCGGTGGTCTTATAGAGCAGAGCCACGAGGAAGAAGCCCATCAAACCTGCGGGCAGGGCGGCGGAATAGAAGTTGAAGCCCTTATGCAGGTTGGGGGAGTGTGCAGCCAGTGCAGGGGTCAGGAAACCGATGGCAGCGCCAACACCCAGTGCCAACAGCGCACTCTGCCAGGTAGGCATATGAACCTCAGTTCCGGGGAATCTGAGGAGCATTTCGCTCACAACAGGGCACAGGCCGGTGGCGAACATGGCCATATCCACACTGCCGGCGATCTTCTGCTTGCGCACCAGAGTGCACAGGAACACGCCCAGGAAGAAGGGCCAGATGTTCATGATATTGATGCCCCAGGTGGTAAAGCCCAGCGCCAGAACAAAGGCGGCAACGGTGCTGCCCTTGACTGTGACACCGCGGATGCAGGTCAGGAGGAAACATGAGGTAGCTACCAGAGCCATGTTCAGGAATGTGCCGGAAAGATTTCCGATGACAAAATAGTCCTTGGTAACCTGTGCGGGGGAGAGAATGATATTCATAAGCCCTGTGAGCATCTCACTTCTGTCAGGCATGGCAAAAGCGAAGATGTAAAAGAACAGGGTCATGCCCAGCAGATACCAGCGAAGGATCCTGCTGGTCTGATCAGGCTTAACGGACATGTCTTAGCCTTCTTTCTTATGCAAGAGTGCGCTTGGCAGCCTCGACAACGTGGCCGATCAGCACGGAGGTGGTAACAGCGCCCACGCCGCCGGGAACGGGAGTAATAGCCTCAACGATGGGCTCAACTTCCTCGTACACAGCGTCACCGGCAATACCGCCCTTGCCGCCCTTGGCGTTGATCTTCTCAGCGTCCCAGTTGATGGAAACGTCAACAACGATCTGACCGGGACGGACATACTCCTTGGTCAGGCTCTTCAGAACACCGGCAGCGCTGATAAGAATGTCAGCCTCGCGGGCGATGGCAGCGGTGTCAACGGTCTTGGTGTGGCAGACGGTAACAGTGGCGTTCTTGCCCATCAGCATCATAGCGGCGGGCTTGCCGACGACCAGGCTGCGGCCGATGACAACGGCCTTCTTGCCGGTGCAGTCGATGCCATAGTGATCCAGGATCTCCATGCAGGCGGCGGGGGTGCAGGGAGCGAAGCCCAGCTGCTTGCCCATGAACACGCCGGCGTTGGAGCCGTCAGTCATGCCGTCAACGTCCTTGCGGGGATCCAGACGGTTGCAGATCTCGTCCTGATCTGCCTTCAGGTGCTTGGGCAGAGGACGGAACATCAGAACGCCGTGGATCTTGTCGTTGGCGTTGATCTCGTCGATAACCTTCAGCAGCTCTTCCTTGGAAACATCCTCGGGCAGAACGAACTTCTCAACAGCGACACCCAGAGTCTCAGCGCGCTTGGTAGCACCGCTCTCGTAGCTCAGGTCATCGGGACGCTCGCCGCAGCGAACGATAGCCAGAGTGGGGTTAACGCCCTTCTCCTTGCAAGCCTCGCAATCAGCAATGATGCGAGCATTCAGCTTTTCATTTACTTCCTTACCCAGTAACTGCTTAGCCATAGTATATGTACCTCTTTCTTAATATTGATAGATTTCAGGGACAGTTGAGCTGATCGGTGCGCTGCAATAAGCGAGAGGTTTTTTTCGTCAGGCGAACTCAAAAGCGCAGGGAATACTTTGTGTATTTCCGAGCATTTTGAGGAAGTATGGCGGAAAAAGATCCGCTTAGCGCGCGCGAGCGAGCAGCGAAGATGTTCCTTAGTTAAAGAAACCGGCCTTGACGGAGTTGAAGATCTCGTCAGCCAGTGCGCCGTACTTATCCAGCATACCCAGGCACTTGGCGTTCATCTCCTCGGCGACCTCGCGGTTCTTCAGGGTCTTGGTGTTGATGAACACATTCAGGGAAGCGGCCTGCAGAGCAGCCTTGACGCAAACAGCGCCGCAGCCGGCATCGCTGACAGCCAAACGGCTGCCCTTAGCAGCGAACACAGCGATAGCATCCAGAGCCTCGCAGCACAGCTCCATGATCTTCACGGGAGTGGAGCAGGCAATGATAGTGGCCTCTTCCATGATGCGGTCACGGTCGGGATCATCCTTGGGGATGCCGTATGCCTTGGCCAGAGGCAGGAAGTTAACCTCGTCAGCCTCGACCTGATTGAGCAGCTCAGTCTGCAGTGCGTCGCACTTTGCCTTCAGAGCAATGATCTCAGCCTCAACATCGGCATACTTCTTCTTGCCAACGGTGAGAGAGCCAACCATGTTGCCCAGAGCGGTACCGATAGCGCCAACCAAAGCAGCAGCGCCGCCGCCGCCGGGAGCGGGAGCATCGGAAGCGAGAACCTCCACAAACTTGCGGCAGGATTCCATAGTCATATCCATAATAATCGTCTCCTTTTGAGTTGTTTGTAAACAGGTGAAAAAACCCGGCGGCGGAGGCCGCCGGGGTTTCCGGTTAACTTAATTAGAACAGGCCGCTGACCTTGCCGGTCTCGACGTCAACATCGACACGGCGATATGCGGGGTCTGCAGCGGTACCGGGCATCATGGAGATGGTGCCGGCCATGGGGCACAGGAACTTAGCGCCGCCGTACTCCAGAATGTCGCGGATGGTGAGCTTCCAGCCGGTGGGCACGCCCTTCTTGGTGGGATCATCGCTGAGGGACAGATGGGTCTTAACCATCATGGTGCAGTAATCAGCGTACTTGGGATCCTTCTCGAAGCGCTCAGCCTTCTCGACTGCCAGGGGCTGCCAGATAACGCCGTCAGCACCGTAGACTTCCTTGGCGATCAGCTCAACACGCTGACGCAGAGGCATATCCAGATCGTACAGGAACTTGATCTCGACGGGATCCTCGCAAGCCTCGACAACAACGCGAGCCAGCTCAGCAGCACCCTCGCCGCCGAAACGCCAGTGGTTGGACTCAGCGCAGCGGACACCGCGCTCAGCGCACATCTTCTTCAGCAGAGCGATCTCAGCATCGGTATCGGTGTAGAAGCGGTTGATGCAGACAACAGGCTGAATGCCGGACTTCTTGATGGTGTTGACATGGTGGAACAGGTTGCAGGTACCCTTCTCCAGCAGCTCCAGGTTCTCCTCCTTGTACTCCTTGGGCAGGGGTGCGCCGGGAGTGACCTTGGGGCCGCCGCCGTGCATCTTCAGAGAGCGGACGGTAGCAACCAGAACGGAGACGTTGGGGGTCAGACCGCTCAGGCGGGTCTTGACGTTCCAGAACTTCTCGAAGCCGATATCGGCAGCGAAGCCGGACTCGGTGACATGGTAATCGAACAGCTTCAGAGCCAGGCGGTCAGCGATAACAGAGGACTGACCGATAGCAATGTTAGCAAAGGGACCGGCGTGGATCAGAACAGGCTGATGCTCGACGGAGTAGCACATGGTGGGGTTGATGGCGTTACGCATCCAAGCGGTCATAGCGCCGGCAACATCCAGATCCTCGCAGGTAACAGGCTCGCCGGTGCGGCTGTAAGCCACAACGATCTTGCCGATACGCTCGCGCAGATCCTTCAGATCCTTAGCAACAGCCAGGATAGCCATCAGCTCGGAGCCGACAGCGATGCCGAACTTGGACTCCATCATGAAGCCATCCAGACGACCGCCGATACCGATGATGATGTTACGCAGGGACTGTGCGCAGAAGTCGATGATCCAGCCCATCTCGACGCGCTTGGGGTCGATGTCCAGACGGCGCAGGCCCTTCTTGGCCAGCCACTCGTCGTTGTTGTTGCGCTCGTGCTGCATACGGGCGGTCAGAGCCACCAT
>JAZLEB010000023.1:0-8948 GCA_045615065.1 Candidatus Pelethomonas sp.
TGGGTCGCCGCAGGCGACTCGGAGGGAGAGATACACTGCAGTTCTTGTTTTCTCTCCCTCAGTCAGCCTTTGGCTGACAGCTCCCTCGTCAGAGGGAGCCTTGCGTACTGTGGTGCAAACTCCTCGATAAACTCCAATTTAAAAGCAAACAAACAGGGAGTGCTGCCATAGGGGAATAGTCATAAAACAGTTACAGGCACAGCAGTTTGATTAAACTGCTGTGCCTGTTGTTGTATCGGCATATAAATTGTGATATAATTGAATCGATAAACTTGAATTTACAGAGGAGAATCAAGCAATGCTGACAAAACCTGTTCATGGCTGGAGCGACTTCCAACTTGATGGAACTTCAATATATGGACTAAGCTATCTTGACGATATTGCATTTGAGTGGGTTGCGCAGGCAATACATGGGCTCGAAACGATGATGCCGTTTTGTGTAAAAGGTTTTTTAGAACCAAATCGTTTTTTATGTACTGTAAGCTACTGGAATTGTCATATTGTGTGTGAAGATGACGAGCGCTATCCCCTGGGTACAGAAGATGTAATTAATGAATTTTCCCATACTAATATGCTTCAATTTTGTCAGTATCTCTATGAAGATATAAGCCAAAACATGGATGAGTGGGTTACGTTTGTTGATTACGAAGAAATAGATGTTGCAAAGAAAAAAGAAGACCTTGTGCAAAAACTTAAGCATTTAAAAGAATTGATTTCTGAAAGAACCGAGTGTTTTGACGAAAACCATGGTTTTCTCTAAGACACAAATTCCAATTTAACGAACAGTAAGGGCGCGCTTCTATACGGGGACAATCCCCGCATGTGCGTCCTGCGGAGCAGACCACCCTGGCACCCCAGTGTCAGGGTGGTTTTGCGTCGCTGTGCTCCAAACAAGGGACTGCATCCCTTGCATCTGCGGCTATCCCTGCGCACATAATGAGCAGTATGGTTTACCGAACCATACTGCTCATTATGTTATCGTTGGCAGAAAAGCAAGGGACGGCGTGACCGAAGTCACGCCGTCCCTTGAAAAAATTTTTGAGCTATTACTGTGTTACGACTATTCCGCGATTGGCAGCACTCCCTGGTTTGTTGGTTATGAAAGTGTTCAGGGCGATTCCCGAAAAACGATCTCACCGAGACGATCACTGCACACGCAGACACTGTACCCCTCACGAAAGGGAATGTGCCGCAGCTGCGCATCGGGTGCGGAGGGAAACGCTCCCCCCTCCCCTACGACGGAGAAAGATCCCGGATCATCGAAAAAACCTCTGCCGGTGAATTTCACAAAGCTCTCCTTGGCGGTCCACAGGTCGTAGAACCTCTCATAGCCGTCCCGGGCGAGAAAGGAGTCCTCTGCGGGGTGGAAGAAGCGGCGCGAAAGTTTTTCCGGCAGCACAAAGCTTTTACAGCATTGAATGTCGATGCCCACAGGCCTGTCTGAAAACGCGCACAGCCAGAATTCTCCGCTGTGGGAGATGGAAAAGTGCAGTGTGCTTTCGTTTACAAAGGAGGGCTTTCCCCACTGCCCCTGTGCTACCGGACCCGGGTCGTGACCCAAAAGGATCCGGGCAGCTCTGCGGAGCAATTCGCGGGAGTGGCGGCTATCATCGCTGTAAGGCGCGGTGAATACGGTGATCGGTGACATATCAGGGCTCGGTGAAACCTAAGCGGGCCAGATAGTCTACGACATCCTTCACCTGATGGAGCTGCCACACATCCCGGGTGGGGATAGTGGTGTCAAAATGATCCTCAAAGGCGCTGATGATGTTCATCACATCAAAAGAATTGAGGGCGAGATCCTGCTGAAAATCAGTTTCGTATGTGATGCCGTCCTTGCCGGTCACATCGTAGATGATAGATTGGATCAGTTGAAGCATAGTGAAAGCCTCCTTATTTGCTGTTGTGCCGCTTGATCTTCCGGGTACCGGTTTTGTCGAACTCCTTGGCGCGGATATTTACCAGCTGGATCTGCTGGTAGGAAGGGAGTGTGCGGTTGATCTCGTCCACCTCGCGCTGGATGTGGTTCAGGATCTCAAAGGAACTCATGCCTTCTGTCCGGGCGGGGTCGGGGAAAATGCTGGCAGTGAGCTTCACATCGTCGGCAAACATACCGTTGGCAGTGCCGCTAACCACAACTTCGCGCACGGCGGGGATGGCGGAGAGCAGTTCCTCCAGCTTTTCGGGAGATACCTTTTTGCCGTTTTTAAAGACAATGAGGTTCTTTTTTCTGCCGGTCAGGGACAGGAAACCGTCCTTATCCATGCTGCCCAGATCTCCGGTTTTGAACCAGCCGTCCTTTGTCAGTACCTGAGCGGTACCGTCGGGATCCTTATAATATCCCTGCATAACGGAGGGACCGCGCACCCAGACCTCATCATCCACAAGGCGAACCTCTGTGCTGGCAAGCGGAAGCCCCACAGTGCCCAGCTTGTTGGCGTAATTGCAGTTTACGGAGATCAGGGGGCTGCACTCGGTGATGCCGTAGCCCTGCAGTACCTGAATACCCCAAAGCTCAAATTCCTCCGCGATCTCCCGGCTCAGGTGTGCGCCGCCGCAAATGATGAGGCGCAGAGAACCGGAAATATTCTCCCGCAGCTTGGAGAAGGCCTTGGGACGGAAGGGAATGTGCAGCGCGCGGCATACTTTTGCAATGCGCAGCAAAAGGCGCAGCGCCTTGTCTTTTCCAGAACGCTCGGCGGTGAGCCAAACCTGGTTGTGGATCGCTTCCATCATAAGGGGAACTGTAAGCGTGGTGTCGGGCTGTGCCAGAGCAAGGTCACGCATGGTGGTCTTGAGATCGCCGTTGATGTAGAGGTGTGTACCACGCAGGAAACTGTTGAGCACAGCGGCATTGAAGCCGTAGGTATGGAAAAACGGCAGAGAAACAAATACACGGTTGTAGAAGTTTACCCGCTCACCGGAATCGTAGGTGTTCTGCATAATGGCGCGCTGAGAGAGCAGCACCATCTTGGAAAGGCTGGTGGTGCCGGAGGTGAAAACCAGCTGCGCGGTATGATCGGCTGTTACCGGCGCGGCGGAATCCTCAAAGGAGCCGCTCTCGCGGTACAGGTTTTCAATGGCGGTGGTTCCCTCCTGCTCTCCGCGGCCACCCATCAGAATGATCTCGCATACATCGCCCTTTTCGAGAAGGGAGCGGCAGATGGGGAGAAATGTGGGCGAGAGGAACAGAAGCTGGCTGTCGCTGCGGCGAACCATTTCCACGATACTGTCATCGGACTGTTCGATGTCCAGACATACGGCAATATGACCGCAGGCCATGATAGCCAGCGCGGCAACGATCCAATCAGCGCTGTTTTCGCTGACGATGGCGATGTGGGTGCCCTGAGGCATTTCCCGCTGCAAAAGGGCGCGGCGTACTGCCAGGATCCGGTCGGTCAGCTGGCGGTAGGTCAGGGTCTGCTCCTCCTTGCGGCGGGTGAACCAGGAGAGCGCCGGCCTGTCGCCGTAGTGTTCAGCGATGCCGCGGACAAAGTCCGGTACAGTTTCAAAGCGGGGGACAGCAAAGTCGGCCTTGTTATATTGTTTTGTCTTCATTGTCAACCTCCAATATACTGCTTGGCATCCTGAAGGAGCTGGTCGGGCATATTGTCCCCCATCTCCGAGCGTGCGGTCTGCCAGAACACTTCGGTGCAGAGCAGAGCCTTAAACGCATCCACGATCCTGCCGTCCAGCTGGGTACCCTTGCAGCGCGTAAGTTCCTCGCAGGCGACCTGCAGAGTCAGGGCTTTGCGGTACTGGCGGTTGGAGGTCATGGCATCAAAGGTGTCTGCTACGGCAATGATGCGCGCTTCCTCCGGGATCGCTTCGCCCTTCAGGCGGTCGGGATACCCTGTGCCGTCAAAGCGCTCGTGGTGTCCGCGCACCGCGCCGAGGATGCTGCGGAACTGAGATACGGCGGAGAGCAGCTCCATGCCGCTGGCGCTGTGTCCTTTGATGATGTCAAATTCCTCATTAGTAAGACGTGTGGGCTTGAGCAGTACGCCGTCGGGAATGGAGATCTTGCCCATGTCGTGGAAAAGTCCCGCGATGCGCACATGCTCACAGTAGTCCTCATCCCTGCCCATACCGCGGGCGATCTGAGCGGCGTAGAAGGAAACGCGGTCGGAGTGACCTCTGGTGTAGGGATCTTTCATATCAACCACTCGGCGCATGGTGTGGATCATTTCGAAATAGTTGGTCTGCAGCTGGTTGTTTTTGTTCTGCACCTCGGTGTGCAGCATGGCATTGCGCAGTACCGAGGATGTCTGGCGGGCAAAGACCTCCAGAAGCTGAAGCTGATCGTAGGTAATGTCCACACTGGGTTCCACCGCGAGAATACCCATCAGACGCCCGGTGTCACCTGCCAGAGGGAGCACCACTTTCTTGCCCCAGAGAATAGAGTTTTCACCCCGCACGCGGAAGCAAAGCTGATCGATCTCCTTGTCGGAGAGAGTTTCTTCCTCTTCACCGATGAAGGTGGTGGTGAAGCGATTATCCTGCACTTCTTCCTCAGCAGTGGCGGGCTGAGCCTTTTCCAGCATCAGAGCAGCTCTGCGGCACGGGAGCAGGGTCGTGGCGGTTTCCACAATATCCTGCTGAATATTTTCCAGCGTGGCAAGATCGTGCAGCGCGGGCAGAGAGTCCACCAGTGCGGTCAGACCGTTCTTATAGCTGCGGATGGTCTTCATCTGCTGAATGGACTTCCGGCAGGATTCCACCAGCAGTTCCAGCTGGTCAAAGCGGTCGCTCTTTTCGTAATAGCCCTGAATATCCAGTGCGCGGATGGTCTTGATGGGAGGAGCGAGACTCTTGTGTCCGGTCAGCAGAATGATGTAGATATCTTTGTTGAACCGGCGGATCTGCTCCACCACCTGATCGCCGCAGATGGGTGACATCAGAAAGTCCAGCAGCAGGATATCGTAGCTTCCTGCGCGGACACGCTCGATGGCGGCATAGGGCTCGTTTTCAATATCCACCTGATAGCCGGAGCGCTGGAAGTAAGCCTGAATTGTGGCGGTGATAATGGGGTCATCGTCCAGTGTCAGGATAGAAAGCGCGTTATTATTGATTTGTTTTTGATTCTGTCTCACAGACGATTACCTCATTACTCAGTGAATTCCGCGGAAAGGACAGACTGAAACCGGCTGATCGGATCGTCGTTGTCCACCGTTGCAACGCCGACGGGGATATCCATGCCGAATACAGCGCCGCCGCCGGGATTATCGTCGCACCACATGGTGCCGCTGTACCGGCCGTGGACAACAGCGTTGGAGATATACAGGCCAAGTCCTGTTCCCTGTGTGCCCTTGGTCGTGGCCATTTCACGGAACAGCTTTGCTCTGACAGATTCCGGGATACCGGGTCCGGTGTCCTGTACATAAATCCGCACATCGTCCCCCCGGCGCTTGGCGCCGATGGTGATGCGTCCGCCGCCCACCTGTTTCTGGGCGTAGATGGCGTTGGAAATAAGATTGGCAAGCACCTGGACGAGATTGTTAATATCGCCCTGCAGCACGGCGTCGCCGTCGTCACACACGGTTTCGATGGTGCATTCGGCGCTCTGCAGTTCCTGACGCATCAGAAGCACCGTGCGCTTGAAGAGCTCGTCCACCGTAAAGGACGAATTGCTGCTTGCACTGGCGTTGACAGTTTGGCCTTTGATAGCGGTAATAATGTCGGACATATAGGCGGTGGCATCCTGGATCTTTTTGAGCCAGTCGCGCATCTCGCCGTAGATCTCCCGGTAGTCATCGTCGTTGACCTGGGGATCCTCAATGCTGGAGAGACACTCATCCACCAGCGCTTCACTGGCGGCTACGCAGCCGGAGATGCTCATGATGGGGGTTTTCAGGTTGTGGGCAAGACCGCCCATCATCTGGCCGAGGAACGCAAAGCGCTCCTGCTCCATCAGGCGGTCCTTGCTGTCCTGCAGCTGCTGCATGGTGCGGCGGTTCTGGGTGACATCCTTGAAGATGACCACAAATCCAAGATCCTTTCCGCCCACCACAAGAGGAGAAACATCAGTGACATAGTAGCATTTCTGCATTACTCCGCCGCGTTCCACCATAGCGCTCTGCTCATAGGAGATGACGCTGCCGGACTCCCGGCAGGCATCCACGGCGGTGATCAGATTATAGATAGCGGTTTTTTGGGCGATGTCGTCATTGCTGATGCATTCACGCAGGAGACGGTTCTGCTGAATACCGTGCTGCATGCCGAAAACATCGTGGAAGGGCTTGTTGAAGCCGATCACCAGCCCGTTGCTGTTGATGAGCAGGTAGCAGTCGCTGATCCAGTCCAGCACCTGCTGGGTGGCGATGGGGGTGATATCCAGGAGATTCAGCTGATAGATGGCGATACCGTTGCACAGGACAAGAAACGCAAAGGCCAGCGGGGTGGCGGTAATGGGGAGATCCAGACCGGAGAAGGTAGCCAAAAGGCTCACGATCAGCGGGCAGACACCGCCCAGTGCCATCATGGCGCTCTGCATCATGTGGAGCTGAGAATGGTTGCCCTTTGCAAAGTGCAGCAGCAAAATCAGCGCCGCGATCATGCAGCAATAGCTGAAAATACCGGTAACGGCTACAAAGGGGCCGAAGACGATCTGGCTGCGAACGATGGAGAACACCTCATACTGCAGATGGTGCCACTCGTTGGTCAGACAGATGGGAACTGAGATCGCGGGAATAATAAACAGTGCGGGCCACCAGCGGGGCAGTTTTTCTGTTCCCCGGGTGAATGCGATCACAATAAGGAGATAGAGAGGGGAGGTGGCAATGCTTGAGTAGCTCAAGCTGTCCAGTACCTGAAGAACGGCGGTGTTTTCCAGCGGTGTGTGCCACATGAGCAGCATGATGGCTGCCCACAGGCCGTAGGTCCAGCCCAGAAACAGATAGAGCCGGTTCATCAGCTTGCGGGGTTTTTTACTGAACAGAGTCCAAAGTGTGAAGGCCAGCACCAGCAGCAGTGACAGCGCAAAAATCGCCGCGGAAAAATCGGAAATCATAGGTTACTCTCCTTTTTGAATGCGTTCCTCCGCGTCAAAGCGGAAAGCGCGCAGCAGCCGTCCGGGATCTGCAACGCTCTCGGTGAACCCGGCCTTGATCAGCTGCTGTACGGTGCGGCTGCAATCCACTGTGATGGCGCCTGAGCCGGAAGCGAGCTGGTGGAACAGATCCACCAGAGGGGCGAGCACATCGCCGCGAGTATCTGTGCCCGCGCTCATGAGCCGCTTTTCAAAGTCCTCATCTGTCAGCACCTCCAGGTCCTCTGTCACCGCGCGGGCGGCCTCTTCGGCTGTGGGCGGAGTTGGGCTCTGCAGATGGTATACGGTGCTGTCGCTGCAGCGCAGTGCCACGGCGGCACGGGCGCACCAGTCGATGGGGGTCAGCTCCATGGGCGCGAATGCCATGGATTCGGGGATCGCGCCGATGGCATGAATGCCGCGCATGGTGAGGTAGAACGCGTTTGTGCCGGGATTTTTCTGGAAGATACCGTCCTGAGAGCGGCCTACCAGCCGTCCCAGACGGAACACCCGGGCGTGAAGTCCCGAGCGGACAGCATCAAACACAGCTTCTTCCGCGAGGAACTTGCTGCGCACGTAGAGATTGTCCTGCCAGTTCTGTCCGATGTCGAAATCCTCCTCGGTGAATACAGCGCGCTCGCTGCTGTTCTGGAGGCGGTTTCCGGACACACTGGTGGTAGACATATGATAGAGGGGTGCGCCGCTGGCGCGGGCGAGCTTGATGACCTCCTCCGTACCGCCAACATTGGCGGCAAGGAGTGCTTCCGCGTCGGCTGCATAGTGGCGCACATCGGCAGCGCAGTTCCAGATAGCGGTAATGCGTCCGGAGAGCGCCTGATAGTCCTTAGGCGTCAGACCGAAGCCGGGGCGGCTTACGTCCGCTGTAATGACCTCGATCTGCTGCTCCGCGCCGCTGACCCAGCCTGCGCCGAAGTACCAGCTCAGCGTGTCAAGGAGACGCTCGCGGCTTCCGTCGCGCATGGTGCAGATGATCTTCCCTGCGCCTTCCTCGATCAGTGCCTTGAGGATGTGGACGCCGAGGAAGCCGGTGGCACCGGTGATGAGCACAGCCTTCATGCTCCGCTTGGCGCGGCCCGCGGGAAGCGCGGGAACGGAGCCGCGGCGCTGAACTGTCTCCGCCTCTTTTGCCATGCTGACAGGTGCGGCGGCTGCTGCCGCGGCAGGAGATTCGGGGCAAGCGGGATTCAGAAGCTTTGCCTGCTGTGCCGCGGTGGGGTTCTCATAGAACTGGGCAAGGGTCATGGTAAGAGAGCTGTTATTGTAGAAACTGAGAGTGCTCAGTGCGGCAAGGGAGGTTCCTCCCTGCTCAAAGAAGGATACGGTGGGGGAAATGTCGCTTCGTCCCAGTATCCGCCGCCACAGGGCAAGTACCCAGTCGAGAGAACCGGCAGGGGTGTTAGTTTCAGTGGGAAGCGTCTCGGCGGGTTTTTCTTCTGCGGTATCTGTGTCCGCAGCCTTGGAAGATGCGGAAGCCGCGGCGGGGGGATCCTGTTCTGCCATTTGCTTCAGGGTGCGCAGATCGATCTTACCGGTGGGGGTGCTGGGCAGTACAGACATGGCGACCATGCTGGAGGGGATCATGTAGGCGGGCAGGATCCTGCCGATGCGGCTGCGGATCTCGCTCTCTGCCACCGCGTCGCCGGTGGGAACATAGTAGGTCACCAGTTCCATGGAGCCGTCCTCATGGCGCAGGGGGACAGTGGCGGCCTGAATGGCGCAGCCCTCTGTCACAAAGGCACCGTTGATCTCGTCCAGCTCCACGCGCTGACCGTTCAGCTTCACCTGAGCGTCCCGGCGGCCGAGAAAGTCATAGGAACCGTCCAGCCGCAGGCGGCCAATATCGCCTGTGCGGTACATCTTCTGTCCGGGATAGAAGGGATCGCTGAGATAAGCCGCCTCG
>JAZLEB010000024.1:0-2559 GCA_045615065.1 Candidatus Pelethomonas sp.
GTCGCCGCAGGCGACTCGGAGGGAGAGATACACTGCAATTCTTGGTTTTCTCTCCCTCAGTCTCGCTTCGCTCGCCAGCTCCCTCGTCAGAGGGAGCCTTGCGTACTGCGATGCAATCACACCGATAAACTCCAATTTACCTGTGCGGCATGGATCAGGAATTATCCCGGTCGATGGGGCGGCGCACCAGGATCCGTCCCAGCGCGGCGGCGTTAAAGGGAATGAGTGGGTAGAGGTAGCCTCGGGACAGGATCGGTTTCGTGGAGGCGAGCAATACTGCGAGCAGAAGAAGTCCCGCGGCCAGACCCCATATATCCAACCAGGCGGAAAGGAGCAGGAGGAGGATACGCGTCAGCTTGAGGGCATACCCCAGTTCAAAGCTGGGTTGGGCGAAGTTTGCAATGGCAACAAAGGCCATATACACCAAAACCTCCGGTACCAGCCAGCGCGCCTGCACCGCAAAGTCGCCAAGGATCAGCGCACCCAACATGCTGAAGGAACTGCTCAGCGCATCGGGAGTGTTCAGTGAAGCAAGCTTCAGAAGATCTACCAGCAGCTCTACCAGCAGAAGCTGCACCAACAGGGGAACACTTCCCGGATTTTCGGGCGCGATAAACTGTAGTATCTCAGGAAGCCGTGAGGGATCCCGTGCCAGCAGATACCATGCCGGTGTGATAAGCAGCGCCAGTACCATTACGATCAATCGGAGATACCGCAGATAGGTGCCGATCAGCGGAGGAAAATAGTAATCATTGGCTTCTTCCAAAAAGTCAAAAAAACAGGTGGGCAGCAGCATCACGGCAGGGGAGTTGTCCACCAAAAGTACGATATTTCCCTCCAAAAGGGTGGCGCTGGCGGTATCGGGGCGTTCGGTATATCGAACCTTTGGGAAGGGATTGTACCACTGCGGATGCAGCATAGCCTCGGCAACACTTTCCTGCCCCATAGAAATAGAACCTACATCGATTGCCGAGATTTTTTCTCGCAGCTGTGCCAGCAGCTTTTCGTCGGCTTTTCCGCTGAGATAGGCGATCACTACATCGGTACCCGAGGCGTTGGAGAGGGTGTGATGCTCCAGCCGCAGCCTTTTGTCACGGATGCGGCGGCGCAGCAGTGCGGTGTTTTGCACCAGGGTTTCGGTGAAACCGTCATGGCTGCCCCGCAATACCTTGCTGTCGGCAGGCTCCTCCACGCTGCGGCCGGGGAATTGCTTGGCATCGATCAGAAGAGCGTGAGAAAAGCCGTCCACCAGCAGCGCGGTTTTTCCCAGCAGGACTCCGTGGAGTATCGCTTTCGTTTTGTTCTCGCAGCCTACCTCACTGAATGAGATGCAGGTCATCATAAGTTCCTGCATGGCCTGTGCCTTTGCCGCCTGCAGCGCGCCTTCACCGAGAAGAAACGCAGTGAGCCGCTCCAAAACAGCATCGTCTCCATAGCCGTCTATCACATAGAGACGGGCGCTGCGTCCGCCGATCTGCAGATCGCGGGATATCACATCATAATTTTTTCCAACGCCGAGCAATTCGTCAAGTGCAGCGCGGTCTTTCAGCAGTTCTCCTGTCAGTTGTTCCATAAATTCCTCCGTGTGTTTTCTTTAGTATCTGTTTTCCTGCGTGTGTTTATTATGTAAAAATCGCCATAGGTAAAATTGCGCGGAATGCAGATACTAGCATCGGCGCACGATGCGCGAAAAAAGATACAGGAGGAAGAACAGATGAAAAAACTGGCAGTTATGCTGGCAGCGGCTCTGCTGGCGGCATCGCTGGTGGCCTGCGGCTGCACAGACCGCAATGCCGCCAATAACGGCACCACCGGCAACGGCAATACAACTCAGAACGGTGGCAGCGGCTCCGGAAACACCGGTGTAGGCAGCGGTACAGGCAGCGGCAGTAATCAGAGCGGCGCGAACAACATGAGACCCGGCGGCAACGCAAACAATAGCGGAACCAATAACGGTGGCAACAGTGTGGGCAACAATGTGGGCAACGCCATCGACGACGCAGTGGACGGCGTGGGTAACGCCGTGGAGGACCTGCTGCCCGGCGGCAATAACTCCGGCAATAACGGGGTGAACAACGGCGGCGGTGCAAACAACGGTGCCAATGGCGGCGCTGTGGGTAATGGCGGTGCCAATGGCAGCGCGGGCAACGGTATGAACGCCGGTACCAATGACTCCGGCTTTCAGCGCATGATCGACAATGCCCGTGTCCACGACACGGACGGTATCCTGACCGACGGCGAAAACAGCCATTCCTGAGAAAAATGACAAAGACTGAGGTGTCGCATTTTGCGATTACCTCAGTCTTTATCATTTCCCGCTGCCCGGAAGATAGACCGGCACTTTTCCTGTTGTCAGCATAAGGAATAAGGCTGCACATAAAGCGCGGGTTTTCTTTTAAATTCATATAGGAAAATCAAGAGCTAATGTCAAGAAGAATTTGCAGTAAACGGAAAATGTAACACAAGTTTACTTCAGATCAGGAAGCCAGGATCTTGATTATGTGTTACAAATGGCATGACAACGATATAGCGTCAAGGGCGTAAAATAATCTGCTGGTT
>JAZLEB010000025.1:0-4390 GCA_045615065.1 Candidatus Pelethomonas sp.
AATGACCCCTGTACGCTGTCCGAAATGCGGACGATTACTCGGTTATTTCGACGGCAAGGGCGAAGTCATCTGCCCCCGATGTCGAAAGGATGCGAAGGTATATTTTGATACCGGCGCGAAAACAGTAGAACTGAAAAAATAAAGAGCGTCTTGAACGCCATGACCCCGACGGGGGTTGTGGCGTTCTTTTTATTTCCCGGACAGAGAAGTCCTTAATCGCAAAACGTGAGAGAACACGATAAAACGCAGGAGGATTTATTTATGGCAAAGATTGACATTAGCAAAATCGAAGGTTATGAAACCATGACCGTTGAGGAGAAGCTGGCAGCTCTGGAGGCAATGGAAATCCCCGACGTGGACAAGATGAAGTCCGCTCTGGATAAGGCAACCTCTGAGGCCAGTTCTTACAAGAAGCAGCTCCGCGACCGCATGAGCGAGGATGAGGCAGCTAAGGCCAAAGCTGCTGAAGACATGGCGAGTGTTATGGCGGAACTGGAGTCTCTGAGAGCCGACAAGGCAATCAGCGATTACACTGCTCAGTTCCTTGGCATCGGTTACGAGGAGAAGCTGGCAAAGAGTACCGCCGTTGCACTGCACAAGGGCGACATGGCTGCTCTGTTCAAGAACCACGCGCTGTTCGTCGCCGAGCGCGAAAAGGCAATGAAGGCAGAACTTTTGAAAGATACTCCCGCGCCTCCCGCCGGAGACGGGGGCAAGGGCATGAACAAAGAGGAGTTCGCAAAGCTGAGTCTGGCTGAGAAGGCCAAGTTCGCAGCAGAGAACCCTGAACGTTACAAAGAATTTTATGGAGGTAACTAACTATGGCTCATACCATTTATCAGAACTTCGTTCTGGCCAACGAGATTGAGGACCAGTTTAACAGCTACCTGGATCTGGCTCGTTTCTGCACCGTCGACAACTCCCTGGTCGGCACCCCCGGCATGATCAAGAAGATTAACGTTTACACCGCTACCGACGGTACCGAGCAGCTGGCTATGGGCGTCGGTAACACCAAGAACATCGAGGTCGGCTACTCTCAGAAGGAGTACGAGATCCTGATGGCTCAGAACCGCTTCAAGTATTTCGACGAGCAGGAGATGACCGACCCCATGGTTGTCACTACCGGTCTGCGCCACATGGCCACCGATATGTTCAACTATGTCAACAGCAAGATTTTCGCCGAGTTCAACAAGGCTACTCTGGAGGTCTCCGCCTCTGCCCCCAACTTCGAGGCATTCGTTGACGCTGGCGCTCTGCTGAACGTGGAGAATCTGGAGGGCATCGAGAAGTTCGCCTTCGTCTGCCCCAAGGACATCGCCAAGGTTCGCAAGGCCCTGAAGGATGACCTGAAGTATGTCGAGTCCTTCGTGAGACAGGGCTACATCGGCACCGTTGGTGGCTGGAACCTGTACACCAAGAAGGACGCTGTTGAGGGCACCATCGTCGGCGGTACTCGTCAGGCCGTCACCCTGTTCAACAAGAAGGGCGTTGAGGTCGAGCAGGATCGCAACAGCGATATCCGTGAGAACACCATCTGGAGCCGCAAGTATTTCCTGCCTGCTCTGACTGACGCTACCAAGGCCGTCAAGATTACCATCGGCGGTTGATTCAACCACCGAAGAACGAATAGGAGGTAACACTTATGGCTATTAACACTTATGGCATCACCCTGAAGTGGGGTGAGTCTGCTGATGCCGTCGCAAAGGTTGTGGATGTGAAGGACTTCCCCGATATGCTCGGCGAAGCAGAACTTCTGGAAACCACCACTCTGTCCGACGCTGCCGTCACCAACATTCCCGGCATTCGTTCCAGTGACACTCTGGCCTTCACCTGCAACTACACCAAGGCTGATTTCACCGCAGTGAATGCCGATGCTGAGAAGCCTCTGTTCTATGAGCTGGAGTTCTCTGATGGCTCCAAGTTCACCTGGCAGGGTCAGCACACCCTCGGTCTGCCTGGCAAGGGCGTGAACGAGGTGGTTGAGTTCACCATCAACATTGCCGCATCCACTCCTGTGGAGTTCGAAGTCGGCGCTTGAGAATTGATACGGGGCGAGGTCTAACCTCGCCCCATTTCCAAAAACTTTATTAAAGGAGAACGCCAATAATGAGCAAGATCAATCTGACTTACAACAAGAAGGATTACATCCTTGAGTATAGCCGTCAGAGCGTCAAGACCATGGAGAACCAGGGTTTTGTTCTGGAGGACCTCACCAAGAAGCCCGCAAACATGATTCCCATGCTGTTCGCCGGTGCGTTCATTAAGAACCACAGTGGCAAGGGTGGCGTGAGCCGCAAGGTTGTCGACGAGATTTTTGATGGGATCGAGGACAAGACCGCTCTCATGGAAGCTTTAATGGAGATGTATGCTGAGACCCTCGGCAGTCTGACCGACAGCAACGGCGAGGGAAACGTGACTTGGGCGCTGGTGAAGTAACCGCGCCCCAGAAAACATTTAGCGAATACTTTGATGAGTTGTTCCCCGCATACCTAGCGATGGGTATGACATGGACACAGTTCTGGATCGGTGAGCCGGAGCTGGCGATAGCTTATCGTAAAGCGGACATGATTCGTAAGCGGCGAAAAAACGAGGAGCTGTGGCTAGAGGGCGTATATATGGCCGAGGCGCTTAGTGCAACGGTCGGCAATATGTTCTCCAAGGGGCAGAAACATCAATACCCTGCCGAGCCGTTCCCGCTGACAGCGGAGGAACAGCAGGAGCGCCGAGAGCGAGAAGAAAGAAGCAGAATGGAGCGAATGAAGGCAGCGTTCATTGCCCGGTCGCTCAAAGTGAACTCGAAATTAGGAGGGAAACCCCATGACGAACGCGGAGAAGCGAGTGGCTCTAGCCACCACGCTGACACCTGATACGGATACCGACGAAGTGCTGGACGGTGTGTTGGCAGACGCGGAGGCGTTGGTGCTGAACCGTATGTATCCGTTTGGGTATCCTGATGGAACGAAAGTGCCGTCTCGATATGAGCGCATTCAGATTCAGTTGGCGGCAGAACTGTACTCCAAGCGAGGTGCAGAGGGTCAGGTCAGCCACAGCGAGAATGGAATCTCCCGTAGCTGGCCTGAGAAGTCTGAACTTCTGCGTCGTGTGATGCCCCATGTAGGGAGCGTGATCAGCAATGCGTAATTTGATTCGAAATAAGCGAGAGCTGTGGTATGCCATCCGAGTGGGCAGCACACCGATTCTTGATGAGTACGGTAACGACACCCTTGAGGTAGAGGCGGTTTTTTCCTCTCCCCTCTACCTCATGGCGAATGTCAGCGCCAACATTGGTCAGGAAGCTGTTGAGGTTTTTGGATCTCAGACAGAATATAGCCGAACGGTTAGTATCACCGGCTTAGAATGTCCTCTAGTTGAGGGCTGCCGAGTGTGGTTTGGTTCCGCCCCGAACGAGCAGGAAAACAACTACAATTACACGGTCGCTCGTGTGGCAGACAGCAAAAACGGCTATTTGGTGGCTCTGAGAGAGGTGTCACCGCATGGCTAAAACCATTCGAATTGCGGGGCTGTCTGCATCGAACATCGATGGTGCCGTCGAGGAGTTGCGCCGTTATGCTGAGTGGGTTGGCCGGAAAGAGGCCGAGCTGATAAGCAAACTGGCCGAACGTGGCAAAAATGTTGCCTCCGTAAAGTTTGCATCCGCCCAATACGACGGCATAAACGATGTGTCCGTAAGAGTAGACAACACAGGCAGCGTGGCCGTGATTTATGCGGAGAGCGAAGCTGTCGCGTTCATCGAGTTTGGCTCTGGTGCTGCGATGGGCTACGGGCATCCTCAGCCTGTTACAGAGGACGGTCGCTTTATGTGGCCAAGCACCTGGTCTATGGGCGAAGGCGGCAAGGGTCATTGGGACGATCCTAACGGCTGGTATTACAAGCACGGCGAAAAATCGCACGGTAATCCTCCGGCGATGGCTATGTGGCAAGCCGTGCAGACAATGACAGAGGAACTAACAACGATTGCAAAGGAGGTCTTTGGTTCAGCATGATTGATTTTTCTAACGAGATTTTTAATGCAGTGGCCACGGATCTCCGTTCTGCATATGAGGGGATTAAGGTGGTTGGCGAGAATATCGCTTCCCCCACCCACTTCCCTACCGTGACCATTGACGAAACCAGCAACGTGCCCACACATCTGGACAGTGCTGTCGAAAATAAGTACGCAGAAGTGGTTTATCGCGTACAGGTTTTTTGTAATGGTATCGGAAAGAGAGCTAAGGCTCGTGAAATTTATGGAACCGTAGCTAAACGGTTGAGTTTGCTGGGATTGGTTGGCGTGACATATACCACTACTCCCACTATTTATAACTCCGAAGTCTACTGCATCACAGCCACATTCCGCGGAGTGATTGGTCGTGATGGAGTGATTTATCGA
>JAZLEB010000026.1:0-5192 GCA_045615065.1 Candidatus Pelethomonas sp.
TTGAACTTCCAGTTGCCGTTCAGAAGCTGAAAGCGGTCGGAGTTCTCACGGTGCTCCACCAGATCGTCCATTCTGGCGGAAGCGGGGATGAAGTAGCAGCGATTGGGCGTGGTACCTACATGATGGGTATGCAGGTCCTCAAAGTGGGCGGGAATGATCATTGCGCGTTCCTCCTTTTGACACATTGTTATTTTACCGTCATGTGTCTTGTTGTGACTATATTCTAAAAAAATGTGACGGAAAAATGAATAAACTAGAATAGACAAAACATACACAAAATGATACAATGTAGAAAAATGGAGTTTAGGTCATGCTCAATATACCACTGTTTTAGGAACAATCAGGCACAAAATAGCATAGTTGCACAATTGAAAGAACGGAGGTTTGTCTAATGTATATAAATTCCGGTTATCTTCATAATTCTCGCGTTCCCTTCATCGACAAATCACGGCCGCTCATTGTCGGAAGCTGCGGTAATTACCGACTCAGCAACCATTATAAGCTCCCGACCTGGTGGCGCAGCGGACGAATGGACTGGCAGCTTCTGTATGTTGCTTCCGGAAAGACCCATTTCTATATCAATGGCCAGGATGTGATTGTTGCTGCAGGCAATATGGTTTTGTTTCCGCCAAAGCAGGAAATGCACTATGAATATTTCGGAAAGGACAAGCCAGAAGTATTTTGGGTGCATTTCACCGGCTCCCAGGTTCGGGGTATTCTGAAGAGTCACGACATTCCCTTAGACAAAAATGTTTTCTATGCGGGCAACTCCCCTACCTATGGATATCTGTTCAAGGAAATGATTCTGGAACTGCAAACCTGCCGTGTGGGCTATGAGCATCTTCTTTCCATGTACCTGGAACAGATTTTCATTCTGATCCAGCGCAGCCGCATGGACAAAAAGCCTACGGTCAGCTCTCACCTTCAGGAGGAAATGGGTATTGCCAGACGGTACTTCCAGGACCATTACAACGAGGATATCAATATTGAGGAATATGCGTTGTCCAGGAATATGAGCGTCAGCTATTTCCTGAAAAAATTCAAGGAAGTCACCACCAAGTCGCCCATGCAGTACATCCTTTCCATTCGGATCAACAATGCTGTCAGCCTTCTGGAGAGTACCGACTACAATGTTACGGAAATTTCTACGATTATCGGCTATGACAATCCCCTTTATTTCAGCCGTATCTTCAAGAAGCAGAAGGGTGTATCCCCTTCCGATTACCGAAAACAATTAACCAGCAGAGGATGATCCTACTGCGGCCCCCTACAAAGGCGGGTCAGCGGTACCTCAGAGAAACGATCTACCGTTTCTCTATCTGAGCATACAGCGGCATAAGATGCCGCTCGGAATGGAGCTCACACGAAATAAATGAAAAGCATCCATGCCATGGGGAAACCGGACATGGATGCTTATTTTACATATGATTCAGATTTTACTCGCTTCCCGTTAACTACACCTCAAGTTCCGGGATGCATCCAATGATATTCTCGGAGAGCCAATCCATCGTGAGAATCTCCTCAGGGGAAAGATTTTTTGTTCCATCATTTCGGATTTCTCCATTTTGAGAGATAATCTTCCGGGCGAACGGGTCAATGGAACGGTTTTTAATCCCATTTTTGATCATGTTTGCCAGGGTCTTTGTTCCTTCGGGAATTTGCTGCGTCCACTCCAGATCCACCACATTGCTTGCCAATCCCCACCAGAAATTCACAGCCTGCTCTCCATACTTGGAAAAAGGAGCGGCATCGAGTTCCCGGCTCAGGAAACACTTAACGAGCCGGACATAAAAGGTTCCCCAGTTTCGACGGGGAGCTGCAATTCGTTCACAGTGACCTTCGTTGTTGATCCGGAACAATCCCAACTGTCCCTTATCATCGACCTTCTGAAAAACATCTGCTGGGATTTTACTGCTGTTTTGCTCCATCGGGTCATTTTTTGAAGCACCAGCCACACCAGACCACTTCAGTTGGATCTTCGCGTTTGGCCTTGTAAGCTGCACTCCAAGGGCAAATGCATTGATTTCTGCGCAGGTAATATTACTTGGATCATCGGCTATGTATCCGATTTCATCCTGCTTGGTCATAGCACCGGCAATCGCACCGGAAAGATAGCTGGCCTCATAGAATCTGCAGCCATAATAAAAAACTTCAGGATAAGGTATGTTGACGGAACAATTGAAAATTTTTACCTCTGGATGACGGGCAGATACCCTTCTGCAAGCATTGAGCAGCGATGCGGTGCTTGCAAACAGGATTTCTGCCCCGTTTTTGATGGCGATCTCCATGACCCGTTCGGCCAGCTCTCCTGTTCCGACACCTGCGTATCGCTGAACAATGACCTGGTCACCCATGATTTCCTCCAGCTTGCGTGCGCCCTCCTCATGGGCACGAACCCAAGCACTTTCCGCTTCACGCATTGCATGGATAAATGCAACATTCAAGTAAGACGGCATCATGGAGAAGGTGCGTCGGTTCTTGTAGCTATTATCCTCAAATACAGCATCCTCAACATAGTATGAGCAGCGATTCTCATGCCCAATCGATTCAATCACGGGCCACATGGCTTCGAGACTCCTTTTAAGTTCCCGTGCCGACATCTCTTTGATCTTTCTGAAAGGGTACAGCTTCAGCCATTCCAGCATTGCGTCAGCCGCGGAAATGGCAAGCTCGCCGCCTCCCAGCTCTTGAAATGCCTGAGAAAAGTAATAATGGCTGGAGAGAAACCTGCGCCGCTCCTCGTCTGTCCAGGTATGATCCAAAGCAAATCCCAAAGCATTCTGCAGCCCGGGAAACGAATTTGGTTCTGTGAAGAACACTTCATAGCATTTTGTCAGCGTATAATGAGTCAAAAAATCCTGGTAAGAAGCCATTTCTGGTGAAGCGGTGACTGCCGGAAGAATACGGATCACATTTGCACTTACTGCGGAAGCACCAAAATACTTTAATACGCTCACCCGTTTATTTCCTTCCTGGACATAGAATTTACCCAGGAATTCATAGCAGGAAATGGGATCACGAATACCGGAATCACTCAAATGCGCCACGCACAGGCTTCGCCATTTGAAGCCAAATTCACTGTCAACCGCAAGCAAAGGCATAAAATTCGCAGCGAACGCATTGGTGCGGCCCTTCGTTTTTGTGCCAACGATCTCATCCATCGGAATTTCGATCATCCCAAGATTGATTTCACCAGTGGTCGTGTAGTTCAGAAGGATCTCATCCAGAACAGGCAGATACGCAGACTGTCCGGAATGAATATGCTTTCTATGCTCCTTTTGTCCGGATTTCAAGGCACGCAGATAATGCTCTTCAGCTTCTGACAAATTAATCATGGTACACCTCCGGCTAAGTTTTCTTAATCATGTCACAAATTGGATTTCCAGTCAATACCCTCGAATCAAGTCAAGCATTTCGTTCATATATCCGAAAAGAAAATGCATATTCCTGAAGCCGCAGCTTTGCCTGTAGAGAATCATTTTGTGCTTATTTCAGAGAATCCTGTTCATTCCATCGCCATGCGTAATCGGTTACAATATCAGCAAGGATTCCTCCATCAGAATGGAACGAGGGTGATAAGATGATCGATCGTCGATATTTGAATTGGAAAAACAAGCTCGGATATGGTGCAGGCGATGTGGCCGGAAATGTGGTCTATGCGTTTCTGTCCACCTTCCTGATGTTTTATCTGACAGACACCGTCGGCTTGAATGTCGGCGTGGTTGGCATTCTGATTGCCGCGAGCAGAATCCTGGATGCCGCAACGGATTTGATCTTCGGCAATCTGCTTGACCGCACTGACACAAAGCTGGGTAAGGCCCGCCCCTGGATGCTGTACGGTTACATTGGATGTGCGGTCATGCTGGGTGCTGTCTTCATGATTCCGACCGGGTGGGGCGATGCCGCAAAATATGCCTATTTTTTCATCACCTATACCCTGCTCAACGCAGGATTCTATACGGTCAACAACATTGCCTATGCAGCACTGAATGCCCTGATTACAAAGAACACATCCGAACGGGTGCAGCTGGGAACGATCCGGTATATGTTTGCCTTCGCAGCCACAATGGTCATTCAGACCTTCACCATCGACCTGGTTACCTTTTTCGGCGGTGGTGTTGCCGGCTGGAAGGTTGTTGCGCTGCTGTATGCGCTCATCGGCTTCGGTGTCAATACGATCTCCTGCCTCTGCGTGAAAGAGCTTCCCCAGGAGGAGCTTTATAAAACAGACCTGATTACCTTTGAAAAGCCCGCGGACAACTGCTCAATTTCCCGGGGATTCCAGCTTCTTTTTGCGAACAAGTATTACCTCATGGTATGTGCGGTCTATTTTCTGTCTCAGCTATGCCACTCCTGTCTGAGCATTGGTGTCTATTACATGAAATATGTCCTGGGCGATGCGTCTCTGATGAAGGAGTTCTCGTTGTATACCAATGTTCCGTTGATTCTTGGTCTAATTTTCACACCCATCGCTGTCAGAAAGCTCCGTGGAATGTACAAGCTGAATCTGGTCGGCTATGGCATTGCCGCACTCGGGCGCATCGGTGTCCTGATCTCGGCTTATTGCGGAAGCATTCCGCTCATGCTGGTTTTCACCGGTATCAGTGCCATCGGCACCAGTCCGATGCAGGGTGGTTTTAATGCCCTGATCGCTTCCTGTTCGGAGCACACCTTCCTCACAAAGGGCCGTCGGATCGATGGAACCATGTATGCCTGTTCCTCTTTCGGCATCAAGGTTGGAGCTGCTGCCGGAACTGCGATTACCGGCTGGCTGATGGCTTGTGCCGGGTATATCGAAAACGCCGCAATGCAAACAAGCAGCACCATCAGTCTGTTCCACATTCTGTATCTTTGGCTGCCAGTTATCCTCAATTTCTGCATTATGTTACTACTGTCAAAGCTTGACATTGAAAAAGCAAATGAAAAAGTCCTTGCCAGACACTTTGAAGTGTATCTGAATACCCAGCCTCATCAGTAAATCTTCTCATTATATACAAGCGGTACCGGCTCAAAGCATCTTGTCCGGTACCGCTTTTCTATTGAGCTGACTTACAATCACTTTTGACTGCAGCGAACTCGCATGTATGTGGCTTATCAAAGCAGCCATACTACCCATGAGGTGATTTTATGGCAAAGCAAGGCATGAAGCGGCCAGAGTTCGATCGAAAGAAAAACGAGGTTCCGCCGGTGCC
>JAZLEB010000027.1:0-37409 GCA_045615065.1 Candidatus Pelethomonas sp.
GAGGTGGATTTTGCGAAGCAAAAGACGGAGGGAGAGACGGCAAAGCAAGAACTTCCGGTGTATCTCTCCCTCAGTCACGGCTATGCCGTGACAGCTCCCTCGTCAGAGGGAGCCTTGTGTACTGCTGTGCAAACTCACCGACAAACTCCAATTTACCAAGCAGCAAAGCCGCCGCGGTTTCCCGCAGCGGCTTTGCGTTATTTTCCGCTGATCAGTTTCAGCTTCTGCTCTCTTGTCAGCTGTTTGATCTCCCACTCCCGGGACATCGCCTGCTCTTTGGTGTCATGTTCCTCACTGTACACCAGCGCAACAGGAAGCCGCGATCTGGTATATTTTCCGCCCCGCCCCGCATTGTGCGCAGCCAAGCGGCGCTCAAGATCGTTGGTCCAGCCGGTATAGAGCGTTCCATCACCACAGGAGAGGATATAGGTGTAATTCACAGCTTATTTCTCGTCCGTTTCGTTAGTATCCCTGTTCTTGAATGCAGCCACGCTGCTGAGTTTTCCAGCGCGGTGCTTTTTCACACGGCGGCGGATCAGCACCACAACAGCGGCAATAATAGCAGCCCACACAATAAGATTCATCCAGTTGCGGGCAACATAGAGCACCAGATCCTCGCAGTTGTTGATGGCCTGGTCAATACCGCGCTTGAACGCCTTTTCCAGTCTGTCGCCGAAGGTGACAGGCGCCACTTCTTCATCGGACAGGCGGTAGACCTCATGCAGTGTCAAGTGAATAGTGGAATAGTCGATCAGGCTGTCGTAGCTTCTCAGACTGCCGGTAAGATACTCGATCTGCAGCTCGGTGTTGCTGATCTCACTCTCCAGCACGATGATATCGGACATATCCTTTGCCTCAGCCAGCAGCTCCTGCAAGCGCTGCAGCTTGGTGCGCTGCGTGGTAAGACGGGCTTCCAAATCGTAATAGGCCTCGCTCACATTCTGGCTGTACTCATTGCGATAGGTCATGTGTGCGATCTCACCGGATTGATCCAGTGTTTCGGTAAATCGAGACGCAGGCACACGGATGGTGCAATACAGAGAACGGTAGGTACCGCCCTGATTCAGTTCCCGGCGCTCAAAATAGCCGCCCATGGCGTTCACCAGTTCAGTCACGGCGGCGCTGGATGCTTCAAAATCACGGGTCTCCAGTGTCACATCCCCCGTGTAGATCATCTTGGCGTTGGCAAGTGCGTTATTCTCCCCTTTGGATGCTTCAGGAGCAGACTCGGGGGCCTTGGGTTCTTCCGCCTCTCCGCTCCAGCCGTAATCGTAGCCGGAGTCGGAATCAGTGACATAATCGTCCTTCATGTAGCCGCCATTTGCATTTTCAGAGGGAGCGCTGTCCATCATAGCGCCGCCGCTGGCACCGCAGCCGGTAAGAACAGAGACAGTCAAAAGTAGCGCAAGCATTGTTTTCTTCATCATCTTTTCCTCCTTATCATCCCATCTTCCAATTGGGATTCTATCATAACTGACGAAATCCATCAAGAATTGTTCCGCTTTAAAGGGAAAAATTTTCCTGAAATCTTGCATTTCCCTCTTTTCTGCTCTACAATGGTCGTAACTATTCTATTTGGGGAGGGCGACTGTATGACTATCACATGGCTGGGACACGCCTGTTTTCTGCTGGAGAGCGGCGGGTACCGCGTGATCATCGACCCGTGCAAGGGTGTTCCCGGTGTACCGGACACCGAAGCAACCGCCGAAAAAGTTCTCTGCAGCCACGGTCACTTTGACCACTGCTACACAGAAAAGATCCGCATTTTGGATGCGGAAACCTGCCCCTTCACCATCCGCGAAATCCAAAGTTTCCACGATGACGCGGAGGGCGCAAAGCGCGGAGCAAATACCATTCACGCTCTGACCGCCGAGAATATTACCGCGGTACATCTGGGCGATCTGGGTCATCTGCTCAGCGCAGAGCAGATTGCCGCCATCGGCAAATGCGACGTGCTTCTGATCCCCGTAGGCGGCACCTACACACTGGATGTTTGCGCCGCAAAGGAGGTCGCTGAGCAGCTCTCTCCCCACCTGATCTGCCCCATGCACTACCGCCTTGGCGATATGGGATTTGAGGTGCTGCAGACGGTGGATGATTTTACCGTCCAGTATCCTGCGGACAGCATCCGGAAGCTGACCGGAAATACACTTACCCTCACAGAGGATACTCTGCACGAGGGCGGTGTTGCCGTATTCCACCTGTAAAAACAACTCTCTGTGCCGAAACTCGACACAGAGAGTTGTTTTTCTGTCGAATATTACAGTCGGTTGACCACAGGAATGATCATGGGGCTGCGCTTGGTGTTCTTGAACAGGTAATTGCTCACCGCGTTTTTTACCGCGCCGCGCAGTTCGTTCATATCACGGCCCTTTTTGCCCATCACAGCAAGCGCTGCGTCAAAGGCTACGCGGCTGATGCCCTCCATGATCTCCTCGGACTCCTTCACATAGATGAAGCCTCGGGTGATGACCTCCGGCTCACCCAGGATCTGACCGTCCTGCAGATTCAGGACAATGACCACCATACCGTCCTCACCGAGGATCTTGCGGTCACGCAGCACCACCGTGCCAACATCGCCCACACCGCTGCCGTCCACCATCACGGCGCCGGCAGGCGCGGGGGTATCTGCCACCTTGATAGTCTTTGCAGTCAGTTCGATCACATTGCCGATGTCCGGGAGGACAATATTCTTTCTGTCCATGCCCATATTCATCGCCAGCTCCACATGGTGGCGCAGGTGACGCTGCTCACCGTGGAGGGGGATGAAGAAGCGGGGACGGGTCAGCGCGTGGATGATCTTCAGCTCCTCCTGACAGGCGTGGCCGGACACGTGCAGGGGGTCGGAGCGGTCATAGACCACATCCACACCCTTGCGGAACAGTTCGTTGATAACCTTGCTTACTGTCTTTTCGTTGCCGGGGATTGCGCTGGCGGAGATGATGACCCTGTCGCCGGGGCCCACATCGATCTGCCGGTGCTGGGAGAACGCCATGCGGTAGAGGGCGCTCATTTCCTCACCCTGAGAACCGGTGGTCACGATGACCTGCTGCTCCAGAGGAAGGCCCTTGATCTTGTTGATATCCACCACGGTGTTCTTGGGCAGCTTCATGTAGCCCAGTTCCGTGGAAACCTTCATGATATTTTCCATGCTTCGCCCCGTCACGGCGACCTTGCGGCCGCAGCTGTGCGCGGCGTCGATAACCTGCTGAATGCGGTGCACATTGGAGGCAAAGGTGGTAACGATAATGCGCTGTTTGCAGCCGGTAAACAACCGGTCAAAGGTCTTGCCCACAATGGACTCGCTCATGGTATAGCCGGGACGCTCGGCATTGGTGGAGTCGGCAAGCAGAGCGAGAACACCCTCCTTACCCAACTCACCAAAACGACCCAGATCGATCACAGCGCCGTCAATGGGGGTAGAATCGATTTTGAAATCGCCGGTGTGGATGATGACACCCATGCTGGTATGAATGGCAAAGGCCACCGAGTCGGCAATGGAGTGGTTCACATGGATGAACTCCACATAGAACTTGCCGGCGCGGATCATTTCGCCTGCCTCCACTGTGATGAGCTTCACAGACTTGAGAAGTCCGTGCTCCTCCAGCTTCAGCTTGATAAGGCCCGCGGTAAGACGGGTGCAGTAAATGGGCATATTCACCTGCTTAAGGATATACGGGATCGCGCCGATGTGATCTTCATGTCCGTGGGTAATGAAGAGACCGCGGATGCGGCTTGCGTTCTTGATGAGGTAGGTCACATCGGGAATGATGAGATCCACACCGTACATGCTGTCGTCGGGAAATCCCATGCCGCAGTCCACAACGATGAGCTCGCCACCGTGCTCGTACACAGTCATGTTCTTGCCGATCTCATTCAGTCCGCCCAAAGGGATTATTTTCATTTTTTCAGCCAAAATATACTTCCTTTCTTCTGTGCGGCAGTGTCTGGAAAATACTGTCCAAATATGCCGCCCCGTGTTATGTATATGAGTTGTTTATTTCATCACAGGGTCCGCCGCGCGACCTGCGAATAGAATCCATTCTATGAAAGTATATCACAAAACCGTGGAAAAGTATACACGAATTTTGTCTCCTTTCGAACTTGCGGAAAAATTACGACCGCAGCAGAAAGAAATTGCTTTATTATGGATTCCGTGATATAATACTTTATCTATTGGCAACAAGTAAGTACCCACGGCGCAGGGATCTCCCGCGGCGTGTTCAAGGAGGGGTTTCGCATGCGAAAAAGACTGTCAAAACTGCTGGATGCCAATCTCAGACCCTGTTTCATCTGTCTTGCGCTGTTCGCTGCGGCAGCGCTGTTCTTTAACCCGATCTTAGCTGCCGCGGAGGGTGCAGTGGTATTGATCCTATACCTCTTCTACCGCTTCCGTGCCCGCAGCCGCCGCCGCAGTATGGCGCAGTATCTGGAAGCTATCACCGGCGGAGCCGATGCGGTACGCAGCAGCAGCATGCTGAACACGCCGCTTCCTGTGGTGGTATTCCGTGCCGACGGCGGCGAGATCATTTGGGCCAATGACGGTTTCCTGTCCCTCCACGAAGGTGATGAGGACATCTTCAGCAAAACGATTGATGATGCTGTACCCGAGTTCAAGTATGATCAGATTCTGGACGGCGAGACAGCTTTGGGCGAACTGACTGTTTTAGGCGGCCGCTCCTATCAGGTCTATGGCACCGTGAGCCGTGTAAACAGCCGCGCCCAGACCCAGCTGGTCACCGCCTACTTTATCGATGTGACCGAGCGGGAGCATTTGCGTACCGTTTATGACGCATCCCGCCTTGTGGTCTCTATTCTGGTTCTGGACAACTATGAGGAGCTGATCAAAGCCGGTGGTGAAGTCAGTAAGTCCGCCCTGCTGGCTCAGATCGACGAGCTGCTCAGCGACTACACCAAGGACACCGGCGGTCTTCTGCGCAAGTTTGACCGTGACCGCTATCTCTTCGTGTGTGACGAGCAATGCTTCGAGAAGATGCTGGAAGATCGTTTCTCCATACTGGAGACCATCCACCAGATCGTCAGCGAGGACGGTGTTATTGCTACTCTGTCCATCGGCACCGGCCGGGAATGCGACACTTACGATGAATCCTACGCATGGGCTGCCAAGTCTATTGAGATGGCGCTGAGCCGCGGCGGCGACCAGGCCGTTGTGAAGGACAGTCTGGACTTCCAGTTCTACGGCGGACGCGCCCAATCCACCCAGAAGCGCACCAAGGTCAAGTCCCGCGTGATGGCCAATGCTTTGAGCGATCTGATCGCTGATGCCAGCGAGGTCTATGTGATGGGTCATGAAAATGCGGATATGGATGCTCTGGGCGCGGCAGCCGGTGTGTGCTGTATGGCAAGAAAGCACGGGAAAAAATATCAGATCGTTATTGATCAGGATACCAACAGCGCAGGCATGCTCATGCGGAAGCTGGAGACCTTCCCCGAGTATGGGGATGTGTTTGTCAGCGGCAGCGATGCCTTCCTCCACGCCCGTCCCGGTGCCCTGCTGGTGGTGGTGGATACCAACCGTCCCGACATGGTGGAGAGCAGCCAGCTGTTGGACAGCTGCAACCGCGTGGCAGTGATCGACCACCACCGCCGCGCCGCCAACTACATTGAGAGCGCAGCGCTGAATTTCCACGAGCCTTACGCCTCCTCCGCTTCCGAGCTGGTCACAGAGCTTCTGCAGTACATGGTGGAGCCTTCCGACATTCTGCGCGTTGAGCTGGAGGGTCTCCTTGCCGGTATCATGCTGGATACCAAAAACTTTATGATGCGTACCGGCGGCCGCACCTTCGAAGCAGCTGCTTTCCTGCGCCGCACCGGCGCAGACCCTGTGGAAGTGCGCCGGTTCTTTGAAAATGATCTGGATACCTTCAACCAGAGAAATGATATCATCCGCAGCGCCCAGATCTATCACAACGATATCGCCATTGCCCTCTCCCATACCGAAGCAGCCCGTGTTACCGCTGCCAAGGCTGCTGATGAGCTTATTACCCTCAGGGGGATCCAGGGCTCCATCGTTCTCTACAAGTCCGGTGACGGCGTAGGTATGTCCGGCCGCTCTCTGGGCGAGATCAATATGCAGTTCATCCTTGAGCAGCTGGGCGGCGGCGGCAACGCCACCACAGCCGGCGGCTATGTGCCAAACGAGGATGTAGACACCGTATACCACCGCATCATCGAAGCGATCGATGCTTACTACAATGAATAATATGCTTTAATATTGGAGGATACAAACCATGAAAGTTATTTTACAGCAGGATGTGAAGGGTCAGGGCAAGAAGGGCCAGCTGATCGAGGTTTCCGAGGGTTACGCAAGAAACTTCCTTCTGCCCCGCAAGCTGGCTGTGCTGGCCACCGCCGATGCCATGAACACCATGAAGCTGCAGGAGAAGGCCAAGAAGGCCGAGGAGGCCCGCCAGAAGGCCGAGGCCGAGGCCATTGCCGAGAAGCTGAAGAGCGCCCAGGTCAAGGTCTGTGCCCGCGCCGGTGCCAATGGCAAGCTGTTCGGCGCTGTCACCAGCAAGGAAGTGTCTGATGCCCTGCAGAGCCAGCACGGCATCGAACTTGCCAAGCAGAAGATCGTGCTCGACGAGCCCATCAAGTCCTTCGGCAGCTATCAGCTTAAGGCAAAGCTGGGTCACGAGGTCAGCGGCACCATCTATGTTGTTGTGACCGAGGAGAAGTAAGTACCGGCACACTCCCAAACCCCACAGGAAAGGATGATACCGATGGCTGATGAATTGCTGGCCCGCCAGATGCCCCACAGCCTCGAAGCCGAACAGGCCGCGCTGGGCGCAATGCTGATCGACTCCGATTGCATCAAGGACGTGATCGACAAGCTTCAGAGCGAGGATTTCTATGTCCGACAGAACAGGGAGATCTTTGAAACGATCTACTCCATGTTCAGCTACGCCAAACCCGTTGACGGCATCACCGTTGCCGAGGAAATGCAGAAAAACGGTGTCTACGATGAACTGACCACCCGCAAGTATCTTGCTCAGCTCATCGAGATCACCCCCACCAGCGCCAATGTGATGGAGTATGTCGCCATCATCCGCGACAAGTCGCTGCTGCGCTCCCTTGCCAAGGCTGCCGGCGAGATCCTCACCCAGGTGCAGGAGGGGGGCGGCGAAGCCAGCGCTACGCTGGAAGCCGCCGAACAAAAGGTGTTTGCCATCCGCAGAGGCAGAAGCGCGCAGGACATGGTTCCCGTGTCGCAGGTCATCAAGCCCGTGCTGGATGAGATCAACGAACTGTCCGTTGCCAAAACAGGCCTTCGCGGTCTTAGCACCGGTTTCTCCGCTGTGGACCACAAGATCCACGGTCTGGGTAAATCCGATCTTATTCTGCTGGCTGCCCGCCCTGCTATGGGTAAGTCCTCCTTTGCTATGAATATCGCGCTGAACGTTGCCCGCACCAGCGGCAAAACAGTGGCGGTATTCAACCTGGAAATGAGCAAAGAGCAGCTGGTCACCCGTCTTTTGTCCTCCGAGGGTCTGATTGACAATACCAAGCTGACCACCGGCCGTCTCAGCACCGCCGACTGGGGTAAGCTGACACAGGCTGCCCGCTCTCTGCGCGTGATGGACATCCGGCTGGACGATAACCCCATGCTCACCGTGGCGGATATGAATGCCAAGTGCCGCCGTTTGGATAATCTAGGTCTGGTGGTCATCGACTACCTGCAGCTGATGTCCTCCTCCGGCGGAAAATCCTATGCCGGCGAGAGCCGTCAGCAGGCAGTGAGCGACATCTCCCGTATGCTCAAGATCATGGCTAAGGAACTGAACGTTCCCGTTCTGTGCCTGAGCCAGCTGAGCCGTGCCAACGAAAAGCGTGAGGATAAGCGACCCATGCTGTCAGACCTTCGTGAATCCGGCGCTATTGAGCAGGATGCGGATATCGTTATGTTCCTCTACCGTGAGGACTACTACAACGAAAATACCGACCAGAAGAACATTGCCGAGTGCATCGTGGCCAAGAACCGCCACGGCGAGACCGGCAAAGTGCCTCTGCGTTTTATTCCCGAGTATACCACCTTTGCTACCCTCGAAACCCGCTACGAGGACGATTGAGCCTATGCGCCAGAGCACCACAGATAAGCTGACGCGCCGCGTCTCCGGCCGAATGGAGCAGGAAGGGCTTTCTCTTGCGGGCAAAACAGTTCTCTGTGCCCTGTCCGGCGGACGAGATTCCACAGTGCTGCTTCACATCCTGCTGCGTCTTGGTGCGCAGCAGGGTTTCGCCGTGTGCGCCGCTCATTTCAATCATAAGCTTCGCGAGACCGCAGGGCGGGATGAGAGTTTTGTCCGCGCCCACTGCACATCGCTTGGTATCCCTCTCACGGTAGAGGCTGGCGATGTGGCGGCATTTGCCCGGGAATCGGGCAGAAGTATCGAGGATGCCGCCCGGGAGCTTCGCTATGGCTTTCTGCAGCGCACCGCCCGGGAGATCGGCGCCGATTTCATCGCCACCGGTCATCACCGCGCTGACAATGCGGAAACGCTGCTCCTTCACCTGCTGCGAGGCAGCGGTCTGAAGGGACTTGGCGGCATTCCCTTTGCACGTGGCAACATTATCCGCCCTCTTTTAGATGCTGACCGCGCGGAGATCGATGCCTGCGTCACCGAAAACCGTCTCCCCTATGTGGAGGACGAAACCAACAGCGACTTAATCTACACCCGCAACCGCATCCGGCTTGAGCTTCTTCCCCTATTGGAGGAAATCGCTCCCGGCAGTGTGTCCCGCATTGCCGACACCGCCGCGCTCCTGCGCCATGACGAGATTTGTCTGCAGCGGCAGGCGGAAGAACTGATGAGCGGCGATTTTTCCTGTCTTTCCGTTCCCTTGCTGGCACGGCAGGAGCGTGCCATTGCCGCGAGAATGGTGCGCATCGCTGCACAGCATGCCGGCACAGAGCTTACCTGCGCGCAGACAGACGCGCTGCTCACCCTTCCCTCCGGCGGCTGTCTGACAATGGGAAACAATGTGCGCGCCGCGCGTGAGGGTAAAACCATCCGTTTTTACCGGCTCTCCCCTGCTCCCGAGCCCATGAAACTCACCTTTGGCATACAGCACTGGGGTTCGTGGCGCATCACGGTGCAAACCACAGACAGTTCTGTTCCCGCCGGAGAAAACACCATTGTACTTCGCAGCGGTCTCGCTCCCCTCACCGTTGCGGCATGGGACGGAACCGGCCGGCTCACTACCGAAACCGGCAAGCGCACGGTAAAACGGCTCTTTGCCGACAGCGGTGTCTGCATATCCGCGCGGGAGGGCGCACCTGCCATCTATACCGGCGGCACACTGGTCGCTGTGCTGGGCGCCGGCACCGACTGTCTCATGCAGGGCAAAGACGGCGCAGAAAACATTTCAATTACTTTCGATGCCGAAGAGAAGGCATGAGAAAGCCAAAAGAAACATAGAATAAAGGAGATATTGTTATGAGCGCAATGGATCAGGATATCCTGAAGGTACTGTATACCGAAGAAGAGATCGCCGCACGCATCAAAGCTATGGGCGCTGAGATGTACAAAGACTTTGAGGGCCGTGAGCCGCTGTTTGTGAGCGTTCTGCGCGGCGCATTCGTGTTCATGGCTGACATCGTCCGCGCCTGTCAGGTGAAGAGCGATGTGGAGTTTATCGCCGTCTCCTCCTACGGAAACGGAACCGCATCCTCCGGCGCTGTTCAGATCACCCACGATATCCAGCAGGATATCTCCGGTCGTGAGCTGATCATCATTGAGGATATTCTCGACAGCGGCAATACCCTCAACTTCCTGAAACAGTATTTCCTCACCAAGGGCGCCAAGAGTGTAACGATCTGCACTCTTCTGGATAAGCCCAGCCGCCGTGCCAAGGCTATCACTGCCGACTATATCGGCTTTGTGGTGCCCGACGAGTTCGTGGTTGGCTACGGTCTGGACTACGCGCAGAAATACCGCAACCTGCCCTACATCGGTGTTCTCAAGCCCTCGGTGTATGGCGGCGAAGAATGATCCCCTAAGGAGTGTAAGCTTTGACAAACCAGACAAAAAAGACAAAACGTCCCTCTATCGGGCCCTTTATCCTGATCGCCTTTCTGCTCACAGTAGCCTTTTCCCTGATCTCGGCACAATTCGGTCCCAAGGTCATCAGTTATGCCCAGGTGGAAGAGCTGTTCCTTACCGAACAGGTCGTCAAATTCGAGGTAAAGGACGGCAACGTGCTCTACCTGGAGCTGAAGGACGGCACTAAGGTCGTCAACGAACTGGGCAGCACCGATCTGTTCCGGCTGGAACTGGGTGAGATCATCCGCGTGCAGAAGGATGCAGGCATCATTCAGGACTTCAATTTCGCCCCCGTCTTCGTCCCCCCCTGGTGGGCGGAGATTTTGATGTACGGTCTCATCATCGGCGTGCTGTTCATCATCTGGATCATCTTTATGACCCGCGCGCAGAATGCAGCCGGCGGTATGGATCAGAGCAGAAAGTTTGGCCGCGCCAATTTCCGCCTCGGCAATGAAAACGACAAGAAACTCGGCTTTGCCGATGTGGCCGGTGCCGACGAGGAAAAAGCAGAACTGGAAGAGATCGTCGGTTTCCTGAAAGATTCCAAGAAATATATGGCACTGGGCGCGCGCATTCCCCGGGGCGTGCTGCTGGTCGGCCCTCCCGGTACCGGTAAGACCCTGCTTGCCAAGGCGGTTGCCGGCGAAGCGGGCGTGCAGTTCCTCTCCATCTCCGGCTCCGACTTCGTGGAGCTGTATGTGGGCGTGGGTGCCAGCCGTGTCCGCGACCTCTTTGAGGAGGCGAAGAAAGTCGCCCCCGCCGTGGTATTTATCGACGAGATCGATGCTGTTGGCCGCAGACGCGGCGCAGGTCTTGGCGGCGGTCACGATGAGCGCGAGCAGACCCTGAATCAGCTCCTGGTGGAGATGGACGGCTTTGCCGCCAACGAAGGCGTGGTAGTCCTCGCCGCCACCAACCGCGCTGATATTCTTGACCCCGCACTGCTGCGTCCCGGCCGTTTTGACCGCCAGGTCTATGTGGGCACACCCGACAGCAAGGGCCGCGAGGAGATCCTGAAGATCCACACCCGCGCCAAACCCCTTGCAGACGATGTTGACCTCAAGGTTCTGGCGCAGAGTACCCCCGGTTTCACCGGTGCGGATCTTGAAAATCTGGTCAATGAGGGCGCACTGCTTGCTGCCCGCAGAGACCTCCCCTATATCACTATGGAGCTTCTGCAGGAGGCGGTCATCAAGGTGATCGCAGGCCCCGAGAAGAAGAGCCGTGTGGTACCCATGCATGAGCGCAGGCTCACCGCCTACCACGAGGCAGGCCACGCGGTGCTCCACCACTGTCTGGAGAGTGTGGACGCTGTGCATCAGGTCACCATCGTCCCCCGCGGAAAGGCCGGCGGCATGACCATTGCGCTCCCCACCGAGGATCGCAGCTACCACTCCAAGCGCTATATGGAGGAGGAGATCGCAGCCCTGCTGGGCGGCCGTGTGGCCGAGCAGCTGGTGCTGGGCGACATCTCCAGCGGCGCTTCCAACGACCTCCAGCGCGCCAGCGCCATTGCCCGCCGTATGGTGATGGTGTACGGTATGAGTGAAAAGCTGGGCGCGGTATCCTACGATTCCGGCAGCGACGAGGTGTTTATCGGCCGCAGCATGGCACAGGCCAAGAACTACTCCGAGGAAGTCGCCGCCCAGATCGATACCGAGGTCAAGGCCATTGTAGATGCCGCCTACGAGCGCTGCCGCGAGATTCTTACCAAGCACCGCGACCGTCTGGAAGCTGTGGCACAGTATCTTCTGGAGCACGAGACCATGTCCGCCGAGCAGTTTACCGAGGTCATGGGCTTTGAAAAAGTAAAACCCGCTGAATAACAAAAGTGGTTCGTTGCAGTTTGCAACGAACCACTTTTCTGTTACGAAACCGGCTCCAGCCGATAGCGGATCTCTCTTCCATCGATCCGGAAGGCAGCGTCATCCGGCATCTCCAACTCAGCTGCGGCACCTTCCGCCGCCGTTCCCTGTTCGCAGTATACCGATATGACAATAGTATCGACTTTCATATCCGAAATATAAAAATCAATGTTCCGGTATCCAAGCGCGGATAGCTGCTGCGCATAAGCAAGGAACGCCTGTTCATCCCAGTAAAATCTGTCGATAAAATCGGCATACTGTCGTTCAAACTCAGTTTGACTCATATCTGTATCAAACCATTCCGCACAAAGACTATATCCGTAGCTTCCCAAATTTCGCTCCGGTTCCGGCCGCAAGAAATCCGGAGAGGAAACAGAGCTCTCCAGCTGCTTCACACCGCATGCATAAAGGCTCTGCAGAAAAGTGTAGTATTCTCCGCATTGCTCCGGTTTCAGCAGCTGATTTCCTCTGACCTCAGCACTGATCCGGTACGCGCGATCCTCGCAGCTGAAATATTCCCTTATCCGCACGCCTGACAGAGCACACAGCAGCACAGCCTCAAGTTCCCTCACCCGATTTTTACAGAGATAATTATCCGCCAGCGGCTCATCGTTCTCATCCAGCATCATCTCGTATTCCTCGCCGTTCACCGCTACCTCAATACGCCACAGATATAAATCCTCCAACACCCGCTTGTATTCCCAGCGCACCACCTCGGTGTCCTCCGGAAACCGGGTTTTTACCAGCTCTTCCGCCTGCTCCCGGGTCAATTCCGGTACACTGTACGAGACAGGAAATATATATAGAACTACACAGAAAACCGCGCAGAAAAAAGCTAAAACAAAAAGCGGCCACATATGTTTCATTGTTCTTACCCTTCCTTCGTTACCGCCGGGTATCGTAGTAATAACAGTTTCCTCCGGCGCGCTCAAGGGAGTAGATGCCATTCATAATACTGATTATGCTGGTGGATTCATCATTGACAAACAGGAGCCCCCACTCGTCGTCCACACTGCCAAGCAGCACAAAGTAGATCAACCCATCGGTTTTGTGGATCCCCATGATATCAACGCGGTCATCATAGCTGTCAAAAGGAATGGTCTCCAACTCCTCAAAGCTTTTGTCATACAGCACAATGCCGTTTTGTTCGACCTTTGCCGTAAAGAACGCATGATCTTTGAGAAGACCGTTGATCTGAGCGCAGTAGTGAACCGTATCTTCTTTCCGCTGATCGCTGTACATCGCATAAACTCCGAATATCAGACACACCACAAGACCGATGATCACAGGCACGACCCACCGTTTCATGACTCACCCTCCTACCAATTCTCATAATAGAATGTGATGCGGTTTTCGTCCCGGTCGATCAGCACATAGGTGGTCTCCCCGTGGTTGCCTTCCTCCCAATAAAGCTGATAGCGCATCGTATCCTCATCAGCTCTCGAACTCCAGTAGGTTTTTTCACTCCACTCCTCCTCGGTTCCGATCCACTCCGCCTTATCACGGAGAAAGGACTCCCACCAAATCAGCACATCCGCTGTCGTGGTATAGGACAGTTCCAGCACCTCGCCGCCCTGCAAAAAGGACGGATGGGAGCGGTAGGACACCTCTTTCGCATCCGCGGGGATGACTGCAGGGAACACACCCTCCACACATTCTCCGCCCAGCGCCAGGATCCTCTCATAGGCTTTGGGGTAGTATTTGGGATCCGTTGATTCCGTTGTGGCAGCTCGCGTGGAGATCAGCATCGTATAAAAAAACGAAACGATCACCAAAACCACCGTCAGGATGCCGGTCATGATCCACGTTGCATCCTCCCCCAGCTTTCCTTTGAACGCGAAAACACTGATGAACACAAAGAGCAGTGACGGCAGGATTAGCACAGCCGTTTCCACCCACGGCGGCTCCACATAAGTGGCCATACAGCAGGCGACGAACACAAAACAAAGAAGCGCCAGCACTGCCATTACCGCAGGTACAAAGCCATACTTATTTTTCATAACGGTATCCCCCTTCCCGTTACTCACTGTCCTCTTCCCTGTCTGAAATTTCCCGATATTCCAACAGATCTCCCGGCTGGCACTCAAGCGCCTCGCACAGCTTCTCCAGTGTGGAGATCTTCAGTGCCTTTGCTTTTCCGTTTTTCAGGATCGACATATTGGCCAGTGTGATGCCCACACGGTCTGCCAGCTCCGTAACGCTCATTTTACGCTTTGCCAGCATGATGTCGATATTGAAGATGATCTCTCCGCCCATGTTGCCTCCTTATATCGTCAGGTCGCTCTGCTCCTGCAGGGCAGCCGCCTTTTTTACCAGATGGGACAGCGCTGCCGCTGCCACCGCCACCGCGATGCCGATGAACACCACCACAAGAGCGGCAAACAGAATACCGGGGTGGTTCATATCAAGGAATAGGAAAATAATATTCCCAAGGAAGAAAAACAGCGCGTCGCCCGCGGCAAGGCCGGAGATCCACTTGAGATTTTTGGCATTTCGCTCTGTAAAGGAACGATCCGCGCCGATACCGGAGGCGATATCCCACGCGAAAAACAGCACCATATAACACGGAACAGCGCTGCACCAGATCAACAGCTTCCACGGCAGAATAGCGCCGGCAAATTCCGGATATCCCTCCATCACATACTCCGCCATAGTGGGAACGACTGCCGCGTATACGAGAATGCCGCAAAGTCCGGTGCCCACAATAATGGCCTTAAGCCAGTTGGCAAGTGATTTCTGCTCCATAAAGAATACCTCCTTTGGTTTCTGTCTGTATTCTAGCGCGGAACTATCCGTATGTCAACAACAATTTATCGTAATTCGATAAATTATTGTTGATGCGCAAAAAATACGCTTGTGTCAAAATAAGACACAAGCGTATTTTTTATTGCTTTATACGTTTGGGTTGCCACTGAGACAGGAGCACCGCCGCAAACACCAGCACACAGCCGATGCTTTCCGCGCCGCTCATGGTCTCGCTGAGGATCAGCCAGCCCGCCAGCACCGCGAACACAGATTCCAGACTCATAATGAGCGCTGCCCGCTCACCGCTGATGCGCTGCTGACCAATGATCTGCAGGCTGAAGCCCACCGCAGAGGACAGAATACCGGTGTACAGCAGCGCGCCGCCGCTTTGCACGATACCGCCCCATGTGGGCGTTTCCGTGAACACCATCACAATGGCGGAGAGTACCGCCACCACAAAGAACTGGATCGCATTGAGCCGAAGCCCGTCCAAACCCGGTGCCAGCCGATCCACCAGAGTGATCTGCACTGCGTAGGCCAGCGCGCAGCCGATGAGATAGATATCACCGATATTCAATCCCCCGGCATTCATACAGCTGAGCAGATAAAGACCTAAAGTGGCAATGCCCACGCTGATCCACACCTGCAAACCCGGCCGCTTCTTCAGGAAAAGGCCCAGCACCGGCACGAGGACAATATACATGGCGGTCAGAAATCCCGCCTTGCCTGCATCGGTGTACACCATACCCATCTGCTGCAAACCGGAGGCGACAAAGAGCGCTGCGCCGCACAGAAGTCCGGTTTTCCAGAGCCGTTTGTCTGCCCAGCGCTGCAGGTAGGTTCCCTTTTTCCCCCTGTCAAACAGTGCTGCCACAGGGAGCAGCGCAGCTACCGCAAGGGTGGCGCGCCCCGTCTGAAAGGCGAAGGGACCTATGTAATCCATGGCAACACTCTGCGCCACAAAGGCACAGCCCCAAATCACCGTTCCGAGAAGGAGCAGCAGGCTTCCCTTGAGTTGTTCCTTCATGGTGTCACTTCACCACCACAGGAGCCACCTGACCGTTATCATTGTGGTTGACAATAGCCTTTCTGGGGCACTTGCTGGCGCAAATACCGCAGGCGGTACACTTGCTGTAGTCGATAAAGGCCAGATTGTTGCGGATCTCAATAGCGCCATTGGGACAGTTCTTCTCGCACAGCTTGCAGGCAATGCAGCTCACGGCGCAGTTTGCCTTTGCCACCGCGCCCTTGTCCTTGCTGGCGCAGGTCAGAATGGTATCTGCCGCATAGGGCATATCCGCAATGATACCGCGGGGACAGACCTCCGCACACTTCATGCAGTGGGTGCACTTATCCTTGTCCACCTCGGCAACACCGTTTTTGTTGATGGAGATGGCATCGAACTTGCAGGCCTGCACACAGGTGCCAAGACCCAGACAGCCGCTGCTGCAGGTCAGATAGCCGTTTCCGGCGATCTTGGTAGCACCTACGCAGTCGGAAATGCCCTGATATTTCTTAAACTTGTGTCCGGCACGGTTACCGCCTGCGCAGCGCACAAAGGCTACGCGGCGCTCAACGGATTCCACTTCAACACCCATAATAGCGGCAATGCGGGTCGCCTTCTCGCCTACACAGCTGGGGCAGGCATTGACCGGCGCCTTGCCCTCCAGGATCGCCTGGGCGCAGGCTGCGCAGCCGGGATAGCCGCAGCCGCCGCAGTTTGCACCGGGAAGCGCGTCCACAATTTCAGCAAGACGGGGATCCTCTTGCACCGCAAAAACACGGGAGGCGATGGCCAGCACTACGCCGAACAGACAGCCGATAGCGCCAAGCACCAAAACAGCATATAAAATATTCATTCTCTCGCCCCCTTACCAGACCTTCAGACCGCTGAAGCCCATGAAGCACAGAGCCATCAGACCCGCGGTGATGAGCGCAATAGGGAAGCCCTTAAAAGACTTGGGAGGATCGGCAAACTCCAACCGCTCACGGATACTGGCAAAGAGCACAATAGCGATCAGGAAGCCAACACCGCCGGTAATGCCATAGACCACAGATTCGATAAAATTGTAGTTCTCCTGCACATTAAGCAGCACAACGCCCAGCACCGCGCAGTTGGTGGTGATGAGGGGCAGATACACGCCCAAAGCTTCATACAGGGTGGGGATCATTTTGCGCAGGAACATTTCCACCAGCTGCACCAGAGAAGCGATGACCAGAATGAACGCCACGGTCTTCATAAACTCCAGATCCAGCGCCACCAGCAGGAGGTTCACAGGGTAACACAGGGCGCTGGCCAGCGCCATAACAAAGATAACTGCGCAGCCCATACCCACAGCGGTATCCATCTTCTTGGAAACACCCATAAAGGGGCAGATACCAAGGAATTGGACAAGAATAAAGTTATTCACCAAAATCGCGCCCAGCGAAATGGCAAGAAGCTTAGTAATATCCATCAGCTGTTACCTCCCTTACTGGAAAGCTTGCGCTGTACCCACTGCATACCTGCCACCAGGAAGCCGAGGGTCAGGAAACCGCCCACAGGCAGCACCATCATCATTGCGCCGTACTCCTCCGGAAACACGCGGGTACCTGCCAGCACACCGCTGCCCAGCAGCTCACGGATACCGCTCATAAGCAGCAGCACCAGTGTGTAGCCGATGCCCTGGCACAGACCGTCCAGCGCGGCGGCAAGAGGCTTATTCTTGGAAGCAAAGGCTTCCGCACGGCCAAGGATAATGCAGTTGACCACGATTAGCGGAATAAACACGCCCAGGGACTGGGCGATCTCAGGCAGAAACGCCTGCAGCAGCAGATCCACCATAGTCACAAAACCCGCAATAACAACAATGTACGCTGCAATGCGGATCTGCTCGGGAATGATCTTGCGCAGCAGAGAGATCACCACATTGGAGCAGATCAAAATTGCGGTGACGGAAACGCCCATGCCAATACCGTTGGCAATGGAGGTGGTAATGGCCAGCACAGAGCACATACCCAAAAGCTGCACCAGAACAGGGTTTTCTGTTACAACACCCTTTTTCAGCATTGTTGCGAAATTCATGCGTTTCCTCCCTTCTGTGCCGCCGCGGCTGCGGCCAGCGCCGCATTCACACCGGCGGTCACGGCTCTGCTGGAGACTGTAGCACCGGTAACACCGTCAAACCGGTTCTCTCCGGTATTCACAGTGATCTCGCCGCTCATGCCGGTAAAGCGACCCAGTACATTGGGATCGTCTGTTACCTTCGTACCGACGCCCTTGGTCTCTGTATGCTGGGTAACGGAAACACCCGTTACCTTGCCGTCCATATCAATACCGACGACCATGTTTACTTTACCGTTGAAACCGCCGCCATACACTTCGGCCACATAGCCGATCTGCTTTCCGCCGAGGACAGCACGGTACAGGGCGGTAACACCCTCATAGGTTCCATCAATTCTCTCATACTCGTCCGCCTTCAGCACCTGGGCCATAGCGGCGGCAGTCTTTTCCGCCTGCATGCGGAGAATAATGGGTTCGGTAATACTGTTAACGACGCCCAGCAGCAGCGCAACTGCCACTGAGATGCCGAGCAGCGTTCCCGCAAGTCTTACAATATTCTTCATTTCTCCTCAGCCTCCTTCTTCTTCAGGCTCCACTTGCGCTTAGGCTGAGAAGCATCGTTTGCACCATAGCGGACAGGGGTGATCTTCTTGTCGATCATCCACACCAGAAGGTTCATGACAAGGATGGCGTAGCAGACACCTTCATTATAGGCGCCAAAGTAACGGATAAACACAGTGAGGAGGCCGCAGCCAACACCGAAGATCACCTGACCCAAATGGCTCACAGGGGAGGTAACATAGTCCGTTGCCATAAAGAACGCACCCAGCATCAGACCGCCGCCCAGCAGCTGATACAGCATCCAGGTAAGAGGATCGTTGCCGCAGGGGAACAGGAAGGTCACCAGCGCAACGGTGCCGATATAGCTGAGAGGAGTATACAGAGTAATGATCTTGCGGAACACCAGATAGAGTCCGCCCAGAATCAGCAGCAGCGCGCTGACCTCACCCATGGAGCCGCCGATAAAACCTACCAGCATATCCGGGAGATCGTAGACCTCCATAAGCCCCGCAAGGTCATTGTTTGCAAGGTATGCCATAGGAGTAGCCTCGGTGACGATATCCACCTTACCGAAAATGGGGACACCGGCGCGGGAAGGCACCCATGTGGACATCTCGCCCGCCCAGGAGAACATAAAGGCACGGGCCGCCAGCGCAGGGTTCAAAAAGTTCTTGCCCACACCGCCGAACAACTGCTTTACGATGATGATGGCGAAGAAATCGCCCACCAGCAGCATCCAGTAGGGAACGGTAACAGGGCAGATAAAAGCGATCAGCATGCCGGTAACAGCAGCGCTCATATCGCCCAGGGTATTGCTCTTGCCCATAATAGCGCGGTAGATCCACTCAAAGGCGCAGCAGCCTGCCACAGAGACCAGTGTGGTCATCAGTGCGCGGAAACCGAAATTGTAAATGGCGAAGCAGAGCGCCGGCAGCATGGCAATGATCACTTCACCCATGATGTGACCGGTGCCGAAGCGGGTACGGATATGGGGTGAGGTGGAGCCGATCAGATTCAATTCTTTGTAATCCATGTTCAGCCCTCCTTTTTCTCTTTTGCCTCGGCAGCGGCTTTGGCAGCTGCGCGGGCGTGATTGATCTTCTGTTTTCCGGTGCGGAAGGTCTGCACCAGATGCAGACGGCCGGGGCAGGTATAGCTGCAGGCACCGCACTCCATGCAGTCCATGACATGAGCCTTCTCCAGCTCCTCCAGCATACCGGCGTGCTCATACTGATACATGAACACCGGCTGCAGGCGCATGGGGCACACGCTCATGCACTTACCGCAGCGAATGCAGGCAGGTTCCTCGTTGCACTTATCCTCCTTCTCGCAGAAGGCCAGAATTGCATTGGTACCCTTGCCCACGGGCACACTCATATCATACTGGGCATTGCCCATCATGGGGCCGCCCATCAGAATCTTGAATGTATTCTTGTTCACACCGCCGCAGGCACCCAGCAGCTCACTGATCGGTGTGCCGATGGGGCAGTAGAGATTCTTGGGATCCATCACACCGGAACCGGACACGGTAACGATGCGGTGGGTCACGGGAGCACCGTACATCACAGCGCGGTAGATGGCTGCGGTGGAAACAACATTGAACACCGCACAGCCCACGGAGGCAGGCAGTGTGCCGCTGGGGACCTGACGGCCGGTGATGGACTGAATGAGCTGCTTCTCAGCGCCCTGAGGATAGCGGGTGTGCAGGACCTCCACCACAATGGGGGCCTTCTCCTCCGCGATCTTCACCTGCAGAAGCTGGGCAGCATTCTGCTTGTTCGCCTCGATGCCGATGTACACCCGATCCACACCAAACACGCGGGCAAGGATCTTCGCGCCGCCGATGACCTCATCAGGCGACTCCAACAGCAGGCGGTGGTCACTGGTGATATAGGGCTCGCACTCGGCGGCATTGATGATCACCGTGTCCACTTTACCTACACCGCCCGCGATCTTGATGTGGGTGGGGAAAGTGGCGCCGCCCATGCCGACGATACCGGCTTCCTTCACAATGTTTGCCAGTTCCTCGCCCGTCAGACGGTCGGGGTTCTCAACACCCTTGAGCCCCTCAAAAGGAGTATCGTTGAAATCGTTTTCGATGACAACGCTCATCACGCTCACGCCGCTGAAATGGGGACGGGGCTCGACAGCGGTCACCGTGCCGGACACACTGGCATGGATGGGAGAGGAAACCGCCGCAGTAGCCTCACCGATCTTCTGACCCACTGCAACATGGTCGCCCACTGCCACGCAGGGAGTGCAGGGCGCACCGATATGCATGGACATGGGGATCACCACCTGTGCCGGGGGCGGCAGGGTCTCTACGGGCTTTTTGTTGGTGGCAGCTTTCTTATCATGGGGATGGATGCCGCCGAAAAAGGCCTGTGCCATATCATTCACCTCATTTTGATCTTCATCTTTTCTGCGTATGAGTTTACATACTATATCATACTATCTTCTATTCTCACTGTCCAGTTTTTTTTGCTGTTTCCGACAATCATATCCTCCCATTTTGTGCATTTATTAACAATGTGTCACATAACCTATGCAAGTTCCTGTATCTTTCCGCTGTTGCAATTTGTGCCGCTCATTGGTACAATACTTGTTGTACCGATCCTTATGGTAAGGAGGATATTTTATGCTCGATCAGGCAAGCCTGAAATCCCATGCCCGCAGTTTGGTCTTAGGCGGCACAGTTTCCCCGCTGCTGGTCAGTGCCGTGGTGTTTTTTATCTCTGAACTGCTGGATAACATATCATTTATGGTGGAGTATCATACGACAGTTCTGCAGGAACTGCGCAGAGCATGGGAAATGGGCGAAAACTATACCATGCCGGAAGCTCCCGCCGAAACATCTTTTGTCGCCACCTTCATTCCCATTCTCATTCTGCTGCTCATGCCGCTGATCCAGGCAGGTTACAAGTCCTACTGCATGGGTATCTACCGCGGGGAGCACACAGGCTTCTCCGCCCTGCTGGACGGATTGGGCATTGCGGGCAAAGTGATCTGGTGCGATATCCAGATGTCCGTGCGGATCATGCTGTGGTCCATGCTGTTCGTGCTGCCGGGCTTTATCGCCATCTACCGCTACCGCTTTGCGGTGTACAATCTTTTGAGTAACCCCTCCCTCTCCGTAGGTGAGGCCATCGCCCTCAGCTGCCGGCAGACAGACGGCATGAAGATGGAGCTGTTTTTCCTGGATCTGAGTTTTCTCGGCTGGCACGTTCTGTCGTTTCTGACCTTCGGACTTTTGGATGTGTGGCTGATGCCCTATCTGACCTTTACCGAACTTGGCTGCTATGATGTTGCCACGCGTAACGTACCCGTCCCCGGTCCCGAGCCGGACAGCAGCGAGCCGGAAACCTGACAGCGAGGAATCTGTCCATGATCTACACAACGCTCACCAACAAGGCCATGAAGATCGCCTACGCCGCCCACCATGGGCAGCTGGACTACAACGGTATTCCCTATATTCTCCATCCCGTGCATCTTGCCGAGCAGATGGATGACGAGATCTCCTGCTGCGTAGCTCTGCTCCACGATACGGTGGAGGACACGGATGTGACCCTCGAGCAGCTTCGCGCCGAGTTTCCGCCCGAGGTAACGGATGCTGTGGCACTGCTGACCCACGAAAAGGACACCGACTATTTTGACTATGTACGCCGCATCACCTGCAACCCCATTGCAGTGAAGGTGAAGCTGGCAGATCTCGACCACAACAGCGACCAGACCCGGTGCGTCGGCTCCGATCTCAGTGAAGAGAAGCTGCGCTACTGGCGGGAGAAATATCGGAAAGCCCGCGCGATCCTGTTGGAGCAATAACAGCACATGCCGGCGTAAGGCAGCAGCCTTCTGCCGGCATTTTCTCAAGTAAAAATAACAACTCCGGAGGAAAATACACAATGCAGCTGAAGTTGATAAAAGCATCCGCCGCTTACCGCAGTCAGATCATTGATATGCTGGAGGAATGGAACGCCGGCGGCGAAAAGATCGTCCCCTATGCCATCCGCCGCCTGGATTATCACGATTTTGCCTTTTACTGCGAAAACCTTGACGTTACGGATCCCGGCGACGGACGGGTGCCGGACTCCACATTTTTCTGCTTGGACGAGGAGCGCAACATCATCGTTGGCGCGGTAAATATTCGCCATTACCTGAACGAATCTCTTCTGCGAAACGGCGGACATATTGGCGACGGTGTCCGTCCCTCCGAACGCAGAAAAGGTGTTGCCACCGCCATGATCGCGCTGGCACTGGATGAGTGCAGAAAGCTGGGGCTGGAAAAAGTTCTGATGGTCTGCGATAAAGACAATATCGGTTCTGCCAAAAGCATTATGAATAATGGCGGTATTCTGGAAAACGAGATCGTAGTGGATGGAACTGTGGAACAGCGCTATTGGATCGACCTCACTGTGTAACAGCACCGCATCCTCTTTCTTCCTGTAAACCAAGAAATTGTTGCATTCAGCTTGATTTTTGGGTATGATACATTCAGTAAGAACCGCAAGGAGGGATCTCAGATGAAAAAGGACAACCACTATCTCGGCTGGGGCATCACCGCGGTAGCAGTAGTTTGTTCCATTCTTCTGTTTTATGACATTGTATTCCGCGACAGCAAGCTATTATACTACGCATCCTCGCTGATCACGATCCTGCAGCCGATCATCTACGGTGCTTTTGCAGCGTATCTGCTCGCCCCCATGGTAAACTGGTTTGAAAAGGTCATCGCGCCCCGGGTCAAGCGGGTAGGCCAGCAGAAAAAGTGGCTGCGCGCCATTTCCATCACCCTCACCTGGCTGGTCGTTTTGATCATGCTGAGCGGAACACTGCTGGTTCTGGTTCCTGCTCTGTACAGGAGTATCCTGCAGCTGATCGACAACGGTGAGACCTACTACAACAACATCGTTGCATGGGCGCAGAACATTCTCGACAACAACCCGAAGTTTGCCGCCACCGTCGGCACACTCATTGAGGAATACTACAACGATTTCATTACCTGGGTGGGCGGACAGGTACTCCCCAAGGTAGAAGTTGCCATTCAGGCGGTCACCGGCGGTGTGGTAGGTGTGATCAATTTCCTGCTGGATATGCTGGTTGGCTTTATCGTTTCCATTTATCTGTTGGCTGCCAAGGAGCGCTTTGCAGCAACCGGCAAAAAACTCTGCTATGCCTTTCTCAACGAAAAACATGCCGATGTTGTTCTGCGCAGCAGCAAGGAGACCGACCGCATTTTCAGCGGGTTTGTCCGCGGCAAGCTGCTGGACTCCCTGATCATCGGTATCCTGTGCCTGATCTTCTCCACCATCTTCCGCTTCCCCTACGCACCTATCGTCAGTCTGATCGTCGGTGTCACCAACGTGATTCCTTACTTTGGTCCCTTTATGGGTGCGATCCCCAGCGCATTTCTGATTTTGCTGGATGATCCTCTCAAGTGCCTGTACTTCTGTATTTTCATTCTCGCTCTGCAGCAGTTCGACGGCAACATCCTCGGTCCCCGTATTTTGGGAGAAACACTCGGCCTTTCCAGCTTCTGGGTCATCGTTGCCATTCTGCTGGGCGGCGGACTCTTCGGTGTGCCGGGTATGTTCCTGGGCGCGCCGGTATTTGCCTGCATCTACACCGCCATTCGCACGATTTCCGCCAACCGCCTGCAGAAAAAAGGTCTGCCTCCTGATACCGAATCCTACTATTGCGATAAACCTGCTCCTGTTGACAGCAAGGATGGAGAATAATTCCTGAACCGGCAAAAATACCCGCTTGGCAACCATATGCCGGGCGGGTATACTGCTATATAGAGATACAATATTTAGGAGGAACCGGTATGAAAGCATTTTTCAGACGGTATTGGGGTATCCACCTGTGGTTTATTATGCTGGCCGTGCTGTTTGGCTGTTACCGTCTGGTGATTTCCCACAGAGAACTGGCCAACACGGTGGTATCTGCCACCCAGGTGCTGAAGGATGCCTTTTCCGCCCTGTGGTACCTTGTGCCCTTCTCTGTGGTCGAGTGGCTGTATGTGCTGTTTATTCTCGGAGCGATCGTATGGATCATCGCTCTTGTCGTGCAGCTGATCCGCCGCGGGAACAGATTTCACACAGCCTACCGTTTTCTTGCGCTTCTTGCGTGTACTTCCCTTAGTGTATGGTGGTTCTACTGCATGACATGGGGTGTAAATTACTATGCCGATGGATTTCAGGAAAAAAGCGGCATCTATGCCGAGGCCGTATCTGTAGATGAGCTGGAACGTACTGCACTGCATTTTGCCCGGGAACTGGCTACCCTCTCCTCTCAGGTGGAGCGGGATGAGAGCGGCGTATTTTCTGCAGAGAGAGACGAGATCTTTGCTGCCGCCCCCAGTGTATATGATGCCGTGTCCAAGGAATTTCCCTTTCTCACGCGGATCGACCGGATTCCGAAGAAGATGCTCTTCTCCCGCCTGTTTTCCATGATGAATTTTACCGGCTTCTATACTCCGTTTACCGGGGAATCCAACCTGAATGTGGATAGCCCTGTCTGCCTGCTCCCTGCCAACATTGCACACGAGCTGGCGCATCAGCGGGGCATCGCCTCCGAACAGGAGTGTAATTTCCTTGCTATTCTCGCCGCCACTACCTGCGACGATGTAAACTATCGCTATTCCGGCTACCTGATGGGCTACATACACCTGGGCAACGCTCTCTACCGCGCCGACCGTGACCGCTGGCAGGCCGTATATGACCTGCTGCCAAAGGAAGTAATCGCTGACCTGCGCTATCACAGCAGCTACTGGGCGCAATTTGATGGCGTCACTGCCACTGTAAGCCAAAAAATCTATGATACCACACTCAAGGGTTACGGACAGAGCAATGGTATCAAAAGCTACGGCACCGTAGTGGATCTACTGGTTGCCTACTACTGAACAAAACCTCCTGCGGATCCCCGCAGGAGGTTTTGTTCTATATATTGGCAAAAAACTTTGATCCTGTATATGCTCTGTGTGCAATTAGGTTGAAATTCGGCAAATCTTGGAGTATAATGAATATGTATGAACAATCAGCAAAGGAGTATTCGCTATGAAAAAGCGTATCATATCGTTAACGCTGGTCTCTCTTATGCTCATTGCCGGTGCAACTGTGTTTACCGGCTGCGCCCGTGTACAGCAGCTTACCGATCGCGTCTCTGAGATTCTGAACCCTATTGACCCTCTGGTCTACGGTGTGCGTGAAGCTGTTCAATCCGATTACAAGGTTACCTACGGCGCTGCTTTTGATTACTTCTTTACCAATGCCGAATGGTCTTCGTTTGTGACTGATATGGGCGTTGAGGTCGTGGAATTTTCCGGCAATTGCTTCTTCCGCGATGTGTATGTCCACGCCCGCATCCAGTTCACCATTTCGGAGGACGGTAATTTCTTCGAGGCGACCTATCTTGCCCTCAACGGCGATGTGCAGACAAAGGAACTGCTCAGCATTCTGCTGGCAGATGCCTTCGAAGCCTATCTTCGCAGCGGGCAGTAATCGATTATAATAGCAATAACGCCGCAGAAAGCAGGAATTTGCTTTCTGCGGCGTTGTATTACTTGCGAATAAAATTGGTAAACTGATGCTTTTCCCGCTCAGGTAATCCGTATTTTTCCTTGCCCAGCGCAATGGAACGCATCAGGAAAGTCATGTTGCGCGCCAGAGTACGCATCGTCTGCAGACCCTCCGCATCTTCCTCAGCCTCGCCGGGAATACCGCCGTGGACACTGTTCCAATACTGACTGGAGGCAACGGGCATACCGCTGATAGTGAAATACTTATTCAGCATATCAAATGTGGCAGAGCATCCGCCGCGGCGCGCCACGGCGACACTGGCACCTACCTTCATTGTTTTGCTGAAACGGGTACTGTAAAACAGGCGATCCAGCACAGCAACAAGCGTTGCGTTGGCGGAAGCATAATAGACAGGACTTCCTACCACCAAGCCATCTGCCTCCTCAAATTTGAGGGCGAGCTCATTGACAATATCGTCAATAGCACATTTACCCTCTTTATAGCAGTATCCGCATGCGACGCAGCCGCGAACAGCTTGATTTCCCACCTGCACGATCTCAGCCTCAACGCCCTCTTCGCGAAAGATCTTCGCCATCTCCTCCAAAGACCGAGCAGTATTTCCGGATGCCTTGGGGCTTCCGTTGAGCAGCAAAACCTTCATTGTATCTCCCCTTCTGCTTTTCTTGATAGTAAAATCGTACCACAGGGAGAACATGATTGCAACCGATTTGTCTTATACTATGTTCTTACGGCAGTTCGTAAAACTCGAAGGCATTCAGAATGCCTTTCATAAGTTCAGCACCTTCTTCCATGTCATCCAAGCAGGTAATGCGCACCTGATACCTCACTCCATAGACATGGAAGTGTGCTGTGTACTCTGTGTAGGATGCATTTCCACCGCTTTCAGGAATGTCACAGCGTATGATTGTGATCCTTCCCCCGTTGTCAGTCACAAATACTTCCTCGCTGAACTGAGTTCCATCTACGAAAACCGTTGCAGTACCACTATTTTTCAGATCCTTACTGAGCAGCTCTGCTGTGACTGCAACCTCCATCGCGCCGTTGTTCATTCCATAATAACTCAGCATATCAATCCGGGCAAGTCCGTTTTCGTAGCCAATGCAGTTCAGAACAGAGCCAAAAGATTCATTCTCATACACCTGAAGATTTCCATCTTCATCGTACATTGGAATGCCTTGATTTTCAGACAGGATCCTGTGCTCCAGCGCGTCAAGCACCGCGTTTTCATACAGTGTGATACCCATATAGCGATTCATTTCTTTTGTGGAACTAAAACGAATGCTTTCCGCCGCTGCTGTTCTTTCACTTCTACGGAGCATGACCTGCACTTCCTGAGAGAAGATGTCCATAGGAACGGCGCTTCCCTCCCACGGGATCACATAGCCGGAGCAACGGTCATCACAGCCGGGAACGATCTGATACAGCGGATCGATCTGCCGCATCACAACAGAAAATTCCGAACCGTTAAAAAACTTGAAAATACCCGCATCCTTCAACAGTTCTTCATCTGCCAGCGCTGCACCGAGAAGCATCGCGCACAGGCAGGCAGCAATCAGCGCAGTGCGAACAATGTGCGGCGCCCTCTTTTGTACAGTCCGGTCTGCCTGCTCCACCAGGGCGGGATCCAATCTATTCAGTACATCATGGATCAATTCAATATTATTCATAACAGTCCCTCCTTGTCTAGGTATCGTTTTAAATGATTGCGTACACGAAACAGCACGCTTTTTGTTTTGCTCACCGACCAGCCCATACGGGATGCCACCGCTTCTATGTTATCCGCGTACCAGTATCGTCGTATGAAAGCTATACGCGCATCAGTCTTCTGTTTCCAAAGAAAATCCGACACCGCTCTGCTTAGATCCTTAGCCTCAACATCTGAATAAGAATCCTCTGCACACGGTAAGCAGTTAGCCATTTCCAAGGCTGCTTCATCTGCCTCCGGTGGTCTTCGATCATTTTTCTTTGCTATCGCAAGTGCCTGATGGCGGACGATTGCTCCCAGCCAACCTTTGAAATACTCCGGGTATGTGGGCGGAATGGATCTCCATACCGTCATATAGCAATCGTCAAGACATTCTTCCACATCTCGCGGATCAGTGAGAAATCTCTGCACAATCGCTGAACAATAAGCCCCATACTGCGATTGCAAAGCAGGGATCGATTCCTCGGATCGCGCAAAGAGAAGCTCTACTATTTGCTTATCTGTTATACCATCACCTCCAGTAAGAACCGGTTCATCTATAAAGAGTAGCGAATTTGATAATTGGTTGCATTTTTCTGGATTTTTCTTGAGGAAACCTTTTGTGACAGCATCAATGTCCCATACCCGCCGTTTTTGACGCAGGTAAGAATCATCTCGCATACATACGCATCCCTGAATAAAATGATCCCGGTCATAGACCATATCTGATCCATGACCGGGAGACTTCATTATTTAAGTGCAAGACCATCCTTGAAGGCATGACCAACCTTCTCCCCCAGAGCCAGATAGTAATGGTTCATAGGGTCATAGGTGATGGGCTGGAGCTTTGCGGGATCGACCTTTCCGTCCTCATTCAGAACAAATTCATCAGCACTGACATTCACGATCTCACCCACCAGACGGCAGCTTTCCGGATCGTAGGAAATCAGTTTGCACTCCACCGCCATAGGCAGCTCATCGATCAGAGGGGCGTCCACAAATTCGGACTTGGTTGCGTGGAAACCAGCCTTAGTGAACTTGTCCGGCACTTTATTGCCGGACACAACACCAACATAGTCGCAGGCAGTCACATACTTCGCAGTCGCCATGGAAACGGTGAACGCCTTGCGTTCAAGAATGTTCTCCGTGGTCTTGTGCCCGGAATCGACGCAGATAGAGATCTCCTTTTCCTCGCTGATACCACCCCAGGCAGCATTCATGGCGTTTGGCGTACCGTCTGCGTTGTATGTGCCGATGATGTAGACCGGCATGGGATAGCACATGGGCTTGGCTCCAAAATTCTTTCTCATTATACAGCCTCCGCTCTATACTTAGTGGGGAATTAAAATTGAATCAGGGGAATGTTGCCATCAATAGTATATATGACGAACTAAATAATATCAAGAAACGGGGAACGTTTTAACTAAAAGAAAAATCCCGACTCGTAAGAGTCGGGATTTTTGGAGCTGCTGAGCGGATTTGAACCGCTGACCTCATCCTTACCAAAGGCGTAAAACTACATAAAATACACAATACATGGCGCAGATTCAGTCTCTTTTGCGGTTGTCTACCGCACAGGTGAGAAAACGGATGATACCTGTGTTGACTTATCTTCGTGCGGGTGTTAGTATTTTATTGACTTATCCCTTTACTAACGGTAACATTTGGTCAACCTAAAAGGAGGTTAAACGAAAGATGAAAAAGATTAAAGGTCTTCTGATCCTTGCAAGTATGCTGGTCATGCTGATGTGTTTCAGTGGTTGTGGAGCATTCAGTGGAGTCATTGAGGTTGCGGCTGATGGTACGGCAAGCGTTGATACGCTGACTGGTTATCAAACTGTTCAGTTCGCGCAGGACTGGGCATTCGCAAATGAGAATAATACCAATTATCCGAGTTGGGTAACCGGTATGAGTTGGCTTCGCGGACATCTTGTCCTGGATCTCTTTGGAGAGAAAACGCAGCTTGTCACAGACTTCAATTCTGGTACTGATGAGGCCGTTGCGGAGCATATGATTTCCAAGACTTCCAACTCCAGTGTTTATGAGGTGGGTTTCTTCTTCGGTAATTACGATCTGAATAAGCTGAAGGACAAGCTCTCTGACTTTGAGTGCAACGTGACTGTTACCTCCAAGGGTAACTTCGGTCTGAGTAAGGTCACCTTTATGGGCAAGGACTACGCTGTTGGTTCTGCTTATGTCACTTCTAAGGGCAACGCTGTTTGGTCTCTGGATGTTGCGGGAATGGTTCGTGATAATTGGAGTGCTGTTGTGGCTTCTGATATGCCTACTATGCAGCTTCATTTCTCTACTTCTGCATCTACTGGTTCCAATGGTGGTTATCGTGCGTTTACTGATGTTAAGAATGGTCAGTGGTATGAGCGTGCGGTTAATACTATGCATTGGAATGGTCTGATCAACGGTGTTGGCAATGGTCAGTTCTCCCCGAACTCTCAGCTTACTGTGGCACAGATTTCTCAGCTGTTGGTGAACATCATTGTTCCTGATTTGCAGCCCACTAACAATCCTTATTGGGCATATGATGCTGTTCGTTATGCGGTTGCACATGGTTGGGTTGAGGATCGTGGTGAGATCACTCCTGAGAACTACAATGTTCCCATTCGTAGAGCTGAGGCGTTCTATGCTGCTGCGATGGCTTTTCGCATCAGTAGTTCACTCAATCGCTTGGTCCCCAGTATGGGTGAGTACTCTCAGCTGGCTCAGGTTGGTAAGTATACGTATAAGAATAATTTGGGTTCCTATAATTTCACTTCTGCGAATCGTTCTACTGATGCTCTTAATAAGGAGAATTGGTCTTTGCCCACGGATGATCCGGACGATCCTAATAGCAAGTTTTCATTTAAGTTTAAGCCTGCGACGTTTGATATGTATAAGTACGGTTTCATCAATGGTGATCAGAATGGCCTGGTCAATCCGCTCAACTATCTGACCAGAGCTGAGTTCTGTCAGATCGTTTACAACATCATGTACTATGACCGTACTGAGACTTCCACTCCTACCCATTGTTCCATGGCAAATCTGGGTGGTTCTGTACCCAGTTTGGTTGAGTGGTATCGTGCGTATGGTATTGGTGGTACTGGTGCTGGTGGTCAGTTTAACGGCTAATATGCAAGTTTGTCCTTGATACCGAGAAGTATCAAGGGATATAAGGAAAGAGCAACTAAGATTTTTCGTCTTAGTTGCTCTTTTTGCGCTGTGGCGCAATATCTTGATTTTTTGGAGCAAAACTCCCGTGTATATATGAACGCATTTCTGCTCGTGTATTCGTGATTATCGTGGGCATCGTGATTTTTCGTGAGTTCGTGAAGTCGTGTGTTAATCGTGATTATCGGTTTCCTTCAAAAAAGGATTTTCCATACTGGCTAAAGGTAGCAATTCATCCTCTGGCTTAAATCTTGGCAGAGGTAACGGCGGAGCCTTAAAAGGAATCTTGGAAATAAACGGCTTTTCCTCGATGTATGAATCGACTTGGCGAAGAATTTTGTCGTAGTCCTTCTCTGAAATAGTGACTTCGCGCATATATGTACTCATCAATGCTTCTAACTTCTGTTGGGTTCTTCTTCCCAAATCCCGAATAGTACCTACGCCGTGTAATAGCGCATTTGCAATAAAACGTTCCGTGTCGGTAGCCTTGAATTCGTCTATCTCCATCTGTGCAGCGTACAAGTACATTACCTTGGGTATTTTTGCCTTCTCGTATGGCGTAGAGGGTACAAGTGTAAGTTCCAAGCGTGATAATGGGTAATTCAAATTGCTCTCAACTGTTTTGTTGTAAAGCTTTACGCGCCCAACGGTGGAGGACTTAGCCCCTAGGTATTGTGTCCATTCCTTGCCGTGTTTTCTCTCTTGATATGCGCGGTTGTCCTTAATTAAAAAACAGTGGAAGCGATCTACCGGAATATCAATAGCTAGGTCAAACCGCTGTATTTTCCGTTGCGTGGGCTTTGTGCTGCGGATAAGAAAAATCAAGACTTCCGTAAAAACATCGTAATGAGCTACTTTGTTTGGGTTGAAGTCTAGCCGCACGCGCCGCCAGTCTGTTGATCTTCCGTTGAGACCCGTGCCGAGCCAGAAAGAGGTTTCTTTGCTCATTGCAATAGTGAATTGCTCCTTGAATTCTCCCGGCTTGAACCTCATCCAGTGAGTTACATTGACGGTGTAGACGAATTGTATTCTATCTAAAAGCGTCATTAACATATCTCGCTTGGTTGGGTTCGTTATCCAAAAGTCTATCACTATGTTGTCAACAGATAGCGTTAGATCGTCCTTCGTTTGTATTTGGTTGTAGTATTGGAGCATTTTATCACTCCTTTTGTTTTGTAAATTTTGCGTTTGATTATGGGTCTGTACCTAAAACCTGCCCTACTAGATACGGGGCAGGTGCGGGAGCGGGAGCCGGGAGGGGACACCGCTCAGCGCGACTAAGCCGAGCACGCGGCGGGAGACTCCGCACCGGAGGACGGTAGCAATTAGGCTTCGCCCTCGCTACCGTCCTCCGGGTCGCCATCCCAGAGCCGCGATGCAATCAGACGGTGCAGCCGCGCGGGATCCCTCACGGTCGGAACGCGAACGCGGTACAAACCCTTGCCGTCCAACAAGAGAAAACCCTCGCCACGCTGATTGACCACGCTGCGAAGCTGATCCCGGTGATCGGGAAACAACATACCCTGCTGCTCCTTCGAAAGATTACCGAGAGCCAAGATCATCCCGAACTGATCGCGAGCACCGCTGCGAAAGAACTCGCTGTCTGCACGCTGCATACCAAGCAAGAGCCTAACGCCCAATGAGCGCCCTAACATAAGGATGCTCGCAATCATCTGCTTCACATTGTCGGCTTCTTTCTTCGGGTGGAACATGACAAGGGCGGCGTATTCATCCACCAAAAGGAAAATCATCCTGCGGTTTCTGCTCTCGTCGTTCAGAGCCAATCGCGTTTGCATTTCCTCGTAAACTCGGACAATTCCTTCAACCGCTGCCGTGTACCCATAATAGCCGGGAAGCCCAGCTAAATAGGAAAAGGACGAGTTCTTGAAGTCGCAGATTACAAAACGGGCTGACGGGATGTGGAGTGCTATACGCCCTGCTATTACTGATAAACTATAGCTCTTGCCCGCATTGGTAGCTCCGACAAAAAGTAAATGAGCCTGTTGCTCGGGGTCAAAGCAAACAGGTACTTTAACCCCGAGATCAGCATGGTTCTTGTTGAAAAACAAAGGAATTAGCATATTACAACTCCCAATCCGAAAAATCGTTGTTCTGAGAGGGAGGGGGAGAATTCTGCGCTCTCATAAAGTCCTCCCAACACCGTGCATTGTGCATCACCGCAACGTCAACATTGATGTAACGAGGATTGGAAGAAACGGAAACAATCTGAAGAACAGGAGTGTTTCCGTGAAACGCGGGAATCGGTGCATATGGGTTGTTATGCAGCTGTGAGGTGGTATACAACTGTAGAGTGTTTCCAAAATCCCACTCATCGTCCTCGGTCAACTCCGGAGCACCGTGCGGGCGCGGATATGAAAAGCGATACACGGGACAAGAATTATAGCTCCCCATGCGACTTATCTGGATCATGTCAATATTGCGGGGCTTCAAAAGGCAGTACATGTGAGCGATCTCGTCCCTGCAAACAAACTCGCAAGAAACCGCACGGAAAAAGAAACAGCATTGTTCGATTCTGGTGTTATCTGACTGCTGTGTGGCAAGATCGGTTCTAGCCTTAACGTCAGAAAGGTAGCTCCACGAAAGAATTGCAAGCACAATTCCTATGGAGATGACTTGAAGCAGGGTATCAAACCCGATGGTTACAATTAACGCCACTAATGCGGCTGTGGGGAGGAGTACCCAAATGGGTACCCTCTCCTTCACCTTCTTCAGAAATCTCTTGAACTTGTCCATAATTAACCCTCCTTGCTATTGACCACGGTAACACTATCGGCGGTACAGGTCAGACCGAGATTGTTGCTGTTAGGGGTTACGTAAATCTTGGCGGCAAAGTTGCTGAACCTCACAGGAACACTGTCACCCTGATCGACCAACGCCTTCAGCTTTGTATCGTCCACAATGGGGAGCTTAACTGTGATTGTAGTGTACTTGCGAGAGGGCAAAACCACCTCTACGCGAGTGCCTACTCGCCGCCCGGTTGACTTACCGTCCGCATACTCCATCTGCGGCTTAACGCCGATAAGGAGTGCGTCCTTGTCGCCGATGACCTGAGCATCAACCAACTCCAGATCGCGAATTAAATCGTTAACATACATTACGAATACCTCCATTTCGTAATTCGCATATTATTCCAATATCCTACACGCCGTCTCTAGCGGATGTAGAGAAATCACCCCCTTGAATACAGTCGAGCTCTACTGTTTTTCTGATAGAATCATATCCATTTTCTCGCTATTTTCCAGTAAAAGATAGTACGGTGAATATTTTACTCTTCCGCCCTTTTTTACCAAAATTGTGATTGTTATTTGATTGCCAAAACTGATTCGAGAATCATGTTGAACACACAAAAAAATTTTTGTTTCACTTTTGCTTTATTTTGTTTTGTGTGTTAGAGTGTAGACACTTTATACGAAAGCGAGGTTTTCTCTATGAAAAAGAGAAACAAATTTCACCCCATTAAGACGGAGTATAGTAAGGCTATGCAGGTGTTCTCCAAGAATTTAAGAACCATTCTGCGTGAACGTGGGATCTCCCAAGAGGATCTTGCCACTTATGTCGATATTTCTGTATATACTGTTAAGAAATATCTAGGCAAAAACCCGCCCGTAATGGCACTTGATGTTGCAGTGCGGATTGCGGAGGCTCTTGGCGTGTCGTTGACGCGGATGTGCCAAGAGACTGAGGGAGATTCGATAACGGAGGATGCGGATGTACCTATGACGCAGATGTGCCAAGAGCCCGAGGGAGCTTCGTTAATGGAGGATGCGGGTGTGCCTGTGACGGGGTGTGTGTATCACAAGGGTAACAAGGTTATCTTTGTTCTCGATTCTCCGAAGCAATTTGAGGGGCGGTTTGATGACACTCTGGTGTGCCGGAAAGCTGCATAAGGTGCGTATTTGCGTAATATGGAAAGTAGGTGAAAGAAAAATTACTATAAGTGATTATCGGCGCGAGAAGCGTCATAGCGAGCTTCGTGGACAGGCAAGGTATTATCCATCTTACATCGGTGTAACCTCACCAACGGAAAGAGGTTACAATGAATATCCTTAAAAACTGCCGGGATATTCTAACTGTCCACGAAGCAGCCGAAGTTCTACGGATCAGCGATGCTGAGATGCAAGGTCTGATCGAACGCGGCGAAATCAAGTCCATAGTAATATGCGGATTCACACGTGTTTTAAAGCAATTTCTACTGGATTTCCTTGCAAGCTCCTGTCAGATGTGCTATCCTCAAAAAGAAGTCAGTTGCTCCACTGTTATTGACTTGTATGCGCCGCACCTTGACAACCGCATAAAGGATCTGGATTCCGCGCCATTCTCGGAGGAATATACCGAAATGGCAAAGAGTAAAATCAATCAACCCGTTATGATTAACGGCGAAAAACGTTGGATCACTGCCAACACCATGCAGGAGTTTACTGACAAGATTCTTAAGCTGACGGAGACTCCAAAGATAAGCACTAAGCACGACTTTGCAGAATACGCTTGGAACTGGTATAACACTTATTCGAAACCCAATGTCGAAACTGCTACTGCAACAACCTACAAACGTCAGATCAATCTATACTTGATTCCAGCGTTTCAAGGTCAAGCAGTGGAAGATATCACTACCGATGATGTTCAACGCCTATTTAACGGCATGAACGGAGCCAAAGCAACAAAAGACAAGGCTCGTATAGTGCTAAATCAGATTCTGGATGCCGCTGTTGAAGACAAGCTACTTATTCAGAATCCTCTAAAATCTAAGCGTGTAAAGATCACCGGAAAGAGTAGCAAGGCTACAGTTCCGTACAGCGTTGATCAGATGCGCTATCTTGTTCAGCATATCGGTGATATCAAGAACCCCATAGACCGGGCGTATATGGCTATACAAGCTCTCCACCCTCTCCGTTTGGAAGAAGTTCTAGGGCTGCAATCAGAAGATATCGACACAGAAAACATGGTGATCCATGTACGTCGTGCAGTGACTCACCCCACACGCAACCAACCAGAGATCAAGGATACCAAAACAGACAGCAGCTGCCGAACGGTCGGCCTGTCTTCCTTGGCTCTACCGCACCTTCTCAGCGATTCTAAGGGGCGTTTCCTGTTCGGTGGTGATTCGCCTTTGTCATATACGCAAGTACGGCGTATGTGCGAGCGTATTAAGAAAGATACCGCTTTCAGCGAGAACATCACCCCCATCCGCTTCCGCACCACCGTCCTTACCGATCTTTACGATCAGACAAAGGATATTAAGTTGGCGCAAGCCGCAGCGGGACATACCACCCCAGCCATGACGCTGAAATACTATGTGAAGGGTCGGGAGACTTCCTCGCAAGCAACTGCTGCCGTGGAACGAGCCTATACTGCGTAGTTGATAATCAGTTGGAACACAAAAAAACCGCAATCCATTACGGCGCAACGGTTTGAAGGGTGTCAAATTCCTAAAAAGTTGGAAGACCAGTTGGAAAACACACCCGTTTTTAGTAACGAGGTCCCCAACCGGTCTTTTAATTGCACAAAAATGTTATTAAAAACAACAAAAAACCACTCAAATCCGAAGATTTAAGTGGTTTATGTGGAGCTGCTAACCAGATTTGAACTGGTGACCTCATCCTTACCAAGGATGCGCTCTACCTACTGAGCTACAGCAGCATACATGCGGCTTTCGCCGCTTTTATACAAAAAGGCAAATGCCTTATTGCTTAAAGTGGCGACCCAGAACGGGCTCGAACCGTCGACCTCCAGCGTGACAGGCTGGCGTTCTAACCAACTGAACTACTGGGCCAAGTTAGAATTTATGTAGAAACAGCTTTCGCTGATTCTGAAAAATGGCAGGGGCAGAAGGATTCGAACCCTCGGCACGCGGTTTTGGAGACCGCTGCTCTACCAGCTGAGCTATACCCCTATATGTGCTCACCGGCTTAGGTTGTCCTCAACGGGGTGCGCACCACACCCCGTCGGGGATTGGTGGGCCTTCAGGGACTTGAACCCGGGACCAACCGGTTATGAGCCGGCCGCTCTAACCAACTGAGCTAAAGGCCCAAGTTTGTTATCGCTGAGAAAAGGAAATGGGCCGTCACCGTTAAAAGTGACGGCCCACTCTGGCTCCCCCAGTTGGACTCGAACCAACGACACCGCGGTTAACAGCCGCGTGCTCTACCGACTGAGCTATGGAGGAATATCTGAAACGATCCGATCCGAAAATCGGATCGTTTCGAGTGTTGGCGTTACCTATCTTTCCGGACCGTCTCCAGTCAAGTATTGTCGGCAGAATCGAGCTTAACTTCCGTGTTCGGGATGGGAACGGGTGGACCCTCGATCTAATCAACACCAACTGCTGTACCGCTTACGCAAGCACAGCCTTAATTGTAAGGCTTTCCTCAGTGGAAAGTGGTGACCCGTAGGAGAATCGAACTCCTGTTTGCGGCGTGAGAGGCCGCCGTCTTAACCGCTTGACCAACGGGCCATATGGTACACCTTCAGGGACTCGAACCCTGGACACCCTGATTAAGAGTCAGGTGCTCTACCAACTGAGCTAAAGGTGCATATTGGGGTTTTGCACCCTGAAAACCGAACAAAGATATTTCTGAGTAGTAAGGCTTCATTGCCTGCATTATTGTAGGTCAAGCCCTCGGGCTATTAGTACCGGTCAGCTGCATACATTACTGCACTTCCACCTCCGGCCTATCTACCAGGTAGTCTTCCTGGGCCCTTACTCCATTAAGGATGAGAGATCTAATCTTA
>JAZLEB010000028.1:0-12569 GCA_045615065.1 Candidatus Pelethomonas sp.
GGTGGGTCGCCGCAGGCGACTCGGAGGGAGAGATACACTGCAATTCTTGGTTTTCTCTCCCTCAGTCTCGCTTCGCTCGCCAGCTCCCTCGTCAGAGGGAGCCTTGCGTACTGCGATGCAATCACACCGATAAACTCCAATTTGCAGTGTTCTGACCGGATACTGCAATAGGGGCAACAAAAAAGAGGCAGTTGCTTTAGCAACTGCCTCTTTCGTTTTACTCTGCGCTGAATTTTTTCAGCTTGATGGTCTGCACACCCTTATAGACGGTGGTATTTTCCACATTGGACTGGAAAGCCCCGCTTGCGTGGCTCTTGTCCCAAACACCTGCCTCCTTGGCGGGCGACAGGGAGGCGGAAGCCTTGCCGTCCTTCTCGGTGTAGGTATAGCGGGCGACCTCGACGCGGTCGGCATAGATGGCAAACACGGTGGAGCTCAAACCGGTTCCGGCGCAGTTGCCATCATAATACCCCAGATAGCCTGCGTTCATATAAGTGAAGTTCAGTGTGTATGTACCGAAGCTGCGGTAATCCCCCTCGTTGGCGATCAGAATGGTATCGCCCTCGGGCAGGTAAACGGAACCGCCGCCCAGATAGTCATCGTCACTGTCGGAATGGTTATGACCAAACAGGAAAATGATATTCAACTGCTTGCCGTACTCATTCAGCACATCAAAAATCAGCTTGGCATAGATATTGTCCTGTGAGGCCATAGTTGACGTGCGGCGGGAATAGTGCAGGGGAACATGGGAGCAGACAAAGATGGGTTTTTCGTACCGGTCTTCCAGCTTCGCCTGGAGATAGCGCTCCAGCTCGGCAGCAGCCGTCTCGGCTGCAGCTTTGGCATCGGTACCTTCATTGCCGGTGCTGCTCGTCGCTCCCTGCTTCCACTGATATTCGTCCTCGTGGATCACGAATACACCGTAGTGCTCGGTGTCGTTTAAGCCGAAGGGATCCAAGCCGGCGGTATCTGCGGGATCATGGTTGCCCTGTACATAAACGGTATCATCATAGGTCAGTCCCAGCTCCTGCTCCAGAATCTCCGCAACAGCTGAGAGACCTGCGTTGTTCAGCGCGGGATCTACATTTTTCCAGGTGTTGCCGGTCTTGCTGTAATCGCCGCAAATGAGGGCGCTGTGAATGTTGTATCCGTCCTTGACCATCTTCTGAATAATGGTCTGCATATAAAGCTGGCCCTTTTCGGGATCGTCCTTGCTGTTCTTATAGGGCTGGAAGTCGGAGGCAGCATAGACTGCGGTAAGGGGCTCCTCTTTGGCGCAGCCGGAAAACGCTGCGGGGAGCAGCGCCGCCAGAAGCAGAACGCACAGAATTCTCTTGAAAAAACAGTGTTTCATTACTATATCCGTTCCTTTCCGGAATATTGTTTGCCGAGCAGAAAAGATCGCTCCCCCAGCATATTTTGTATTCAAAGTATACCTGACCCTTTTGGGGTTGTCAACTTAATGGCAGGAAGGGAGGAGGGGTATTCCTGCAATAGCGCTCTTGATTGACAAAAAGAGTGATCAATGGCATAATTGCGGTGTATCTTAAGCGAAGACCTGCTTCGTTTTTATTGAAAAGAGAGGAAACAAACTATGAAATGGTGCACCAATTGCGGCACAGAGATGGCAGACAGCGACCGCTTCTGCGCAAACTGCGGTACTCCCGCCCCTCAGCAGGAAACCCAGCAGCAGACTCCCGCACAGAATACTTACATTCCCGAGCAGCAGCCTGTTTACACTGCTCCTCAGCAGCCTGCCTATGTTGAGTCTCAGACTCCTGCCGCTGCTCCCTCCAATGATGTTCCCAGCGGTGGATTAAACTTTCTGGCTTTTCTGTTCCCTCTTGTGGGTCTTATTCTGTTCCTTTCCATGAAGAGCAGCACACCTGTGAAGGCTAAGTCCATCGGCAAGTGGGCGCTGATCTCCTTCATCATTTCCACTGCGCTGACAGTCTTACTTCTGATGCTGATCGTTGTACTCGCGGTCCTCGCTACCATGTAACCCTTTCCGCACAGGCAGAGGCATCTCAGCCTGTGTTTTCCCCCTTGCAACCTATAGTTACGTGAAAATTTCAGCCATTTTTTTAAATGCAACCTCGAGTTGGTTGTATTTTCCACCGTGCAACTGCTACAATGAACTCACAAAACAACAAGGAGGGCTCTCCCCACCATGAGCAGAAAAGCTATGTTAGTACCCGAAGGTACCTTCCGTTCCCCCCTGATCCGCATCTCTGCTATTTTCTTTTTTATTACCGCAGGATTGGCAGCGCTCACTCTGATGAGCTTCCTGCTCCCCGGTTCAATCTTTTTCCAGATCGCACCCGACAGTATGCTGGACGCAAGCGGTTACACCACCTGGCTGGTCCTGCACACAGCGTTTAAGGTAGTTTCTCTCGGCTGCGCCCTGCTGGCAGGTATCGGACTTATCACTGTAAGCTGCGGCAATGTAGGCAAGGGCACCGGCATTCTTGAGCGCGGCCTCAACATTCTGCAGATCATTTTCACTGTAACGACCATTGTTGCCGCCGGTTACTTCCTGTACCGCGCCGTCGCTGTTTCTCTGATCTATCTGAGAGTGGAGGGCGGCATCATTCCCCTGTTCTCTGTTTTGCTGGCAGAGGTGCTGATGGCTGTGCAGGCGGCAGGCATCTACTTCGTGCTGCGCCGCTTCATTGACTCCCTGAGCCTCACCGTCGCTACCGCAGGGTACATCTCCCTGTCCGGTGTCATCAAGGGCAGTTCCATCCCCATGCTCAGCTCCGTCGGTCTTCTGATCCTGGGCGGTGTGAATGTGGGTCTTGGCGTGTATAACATCATTGTATTCACCAAGTGGCTGGCAGGCGGTATTCCCGCTCTTACCCTGATCACTGCCGCTCTGATGCACCTTGCCGGCGCTGCTGGCTGTATTCTTATGGGTCTGTACCTGCGCAAGTACAAGTCCACCAGCGAGTATATTCTCTACAAGGGTACTCCCGTGGAGACAGAAGAGGAAAACGAAGAAGTCTGATACAAAGCGCGCCGCTATGGCGGGATAGTCGTAAAACAGTAAATCCGGTCTGTGAACTACACACAGACCGGATTTTTGCTTAATATGTCGATATGTGGAGACAAAGGCTCCCTCTGACGAGGGAGCTGTCAGCGAAGCTGACTGAGGGAGAGAACGCAAAACACGAACTTCCGGTGTATCTCTCCCTCCGTCTTTTGCTGCGCAAAATCCACCTCCCTCGCCAGAGGGAGGCTTTGGTGCGGTGCAAAACCGCACATCGCACGGTGCGCCCAAAGGGACGTATAGAAGTGCGCTCTTTCTGTTTAATCAATTTCAACCACTAATCCATAATGGTCGCTTGCTGCCAAATCTATATCGCTAAAAACCGTCTTGCCAAAAACACTACACTTGCTCAATACAGGGAAATCAAGAGGATATGGATTTCTCAGCAGTATTCTATCGAATCTCGAATTCGTTTCTATTGTGTTCTGTTTAAACCTTGGGTTTTCACGGAAATTCAAGGTGCATTCCGCAGCAGTACCGGACAATTCGGCATAGGATAATGCCAGGTCAAACCAGCAGGGATTGGATTCACAATCGTTCAGCAAGCATTCACCGGTTAAAAAACGTTGAACGTCTGAGCGATCACTACAATTAAAATCGCCCGCCAAATAGACATAATCGTAGTGCTTTCTGTTAATAGCAGATACAATATGAATTATTTGTTCTTCCCTTTTCGATACGCTATCCCACGGAAGATGGACATTTACGACAGAGATTCTCTTGCCCTCGCATAAGAAGGAACAGTAAATTGCATTGGAAGCATCTACAAATGAATCACATTCTTCAAAAGGCGTGTGACTTAATATACAAAGGCCTTCATCACATTTGGGATAATTGTCAAAATACCAATATTGATAACCCGAGTTATTTGAAATACGCTCTGCTAATGAACGATTGCGTACTTCTTGAAGACATACTATGTCGGCATCTATCCGCTTTATTTCGTCAACGACATAGATGTGTCTGTTCGGCAATCCTGCTTCTGAATTCCATACATTATATGTTGCAATCTTCATATTCGAATTCTCCGGTAATTTTTATTTGTCGATTCGTTTTGATAATCATATCACACTTTGTTGGACGATACAACAACAGGCACAGCAGTTCACCAAAACCGCTGTGCCTGTAACTGTTTTACGACTATCCCGCTGTCGCGGCGCGCTTTTTCTTTTTTGATTTCCACATTCCGTCTTGACGATTGGTCGCTTTTGGGTCAAAATAGAAGTGATAGGAAAAAGATTTCCACATTATGAAATGATGAGGTGCAAAACTATGGATTATGCTAAGGAATCTCTCCGCCTGCACGGCGAATGGAAGGGCAAGATCGAGGTCATTTCCACTGTGAGCGTTGCCAGCAAGGAGGATCTGAGCCTTGCCTACACCCCCGGTGTCGCCCAGCCCTGTCTGGAGATCCAGAAGGATGTGGATAAAAGCTATGAACTGACCCGCCGCCACAATCTCTGCGCCGTTATTACCGACGGCAGCGCCGTTCTCGGTCTGGGCGACATCGGCCCCGAGGCCGGTATGCCCGTTATGGAAGGCAAGTGCGTGCTGTTCAAGGCATTCGGCGGTGTGGACGCCTTCCCTCTGTGCGTGAAAACACAAGATGTTGATAAATTTGTGGAAACTGTGTACAACATTTCGGGAAGCTTCGGCGGCATCAACCTGGAGGACATCGCTGCGCCCCGCTGCTTCGAGATCGAGCGCAAGCTGAAGGAGAAGTGCGACATTCCCATCTTCCACGACGATCAGCACGGTACCGCTGTCATCACTCTGGCAGGTCTTACCAACGCCCTGAAGGTGGTAGGGAAGAAGAAGGAAGAGGTGCGTGTAGTCACTTCCGGCGCAGGCGCTGCCGCTGTGTCCATCGTGAAGCTGCTGCTCTCCGCCGGCTTCAAGAATGTCACCATGTGCGACAGAAGCGGCGCCATCTACGCAGGCCGTGAGGGTCTCAACTGGATCAAGAAGGAAATGGCAGAGGTCACCAACCTCGACAAGCGCAGCGGCAGCCTTGCCGACATGCTGGTGGGCGCTGATGTATTCATCGGCGTGTCCGCACCCGGCACTGTCACTACTGAGATGGTAAAGACCATGAACCGCGACGCCATCATCTTCGCCTGCGCCAACCCCACCCCCGAGATCTTCCCCGAGGATGCCAAGGCAGGCGGCGCAGCCGTCATCGCCACCGGCAGAAGCGATTTCCCCAACCAGATCAACAATGTTCTGGCATTCCCCGGCATCTTCCGCGGCACCTTCGATGTTCGCGCCAGCGATATCAACGAGGAGATGAAGATGGCGGCGGCTGCTGCCCTTGCCGAGCTGATCGCTCCCGAGGAGCTTTCCGCCGAGTACATTATCCCCAAGGCCTTTGATCCCCGCGTTGGCGGCGCTGTGGCCGCCGCTGTTGCCGAGGCCGCACGCAAGACCGGCGTTGCCCGCCTGTAATCACTGATTTCAAACCGCTGCTCCGGTGAGGGGCAGCGGTTTTTCCACAAAATTCTGTACAGGGTCAGCTAAATATGATATACTGACTCTACCGCAACAAAAAGAAAAGGAGTGTGTCTTATGGAATTCAAACGCCTGAAGTTCCCCATTGCGGCACCGATGTTTATCGCTATTGCTGTCTTTACATTGATCAGCATGATCACTTCTCTTGTATACGGCAATATTTTCTCCCTGCTGTCTGCGATGATACTGCTGGGCGCCTATGTTCTTCTGGTCATCGACCTGTTCATGAAGAAGCGGGGTATCCTCACAGTTATCGGCAGCGCATTGCCCATCCTCGCCGCATTTATTAACTTCGTATCTGCTGTTGTTGATATGATCCTGTATTTTGTGAGGGATTATTATATTTACGCAAGCGCTGTGATCGGCTATATCGTGCAGATCCTGTTTGCTATCTGCACCATGGTATGCTGGACCGTCATGCTGCTTACGGTATTCTCCCTCATTCCTCCGCTGAGCTTTGACAGGATGAAGCTGGATAAGTTCCGCGCTCTGGTCAACAAGTTCTGGTTTGCCCCCTGCGCCCTGCTGCTGCTGTGCAGCATCAGCGAGTCCTTTATCTTCCTGGTGATCAATGCCATCGAAGGCTATGTGCACTTTGGTTCTTTCATTATCAGCACCATCGCCTATTCTGTTACTCTGCTGCCCTGGTTCTTCATGTGCCTGTGGCTGAAGGATCCCTATGACAACCGTCCTCAGAATGACACCCCCGTGGTACACGAGGTCGATCCCAGCGGCAGACATCCTATCGACGGTGCCAAGCAGGATATGATCCCCCACATTCTGATGCTCCTGTTCACCGGCGGCTTCTGGCAGCTTCTGTGGATCTACAAGACCACTGCCGCTCTCAACCGTGTGCCCGGAGAAGAGGACCGCAATCCCCTCAAGGAGTTCCTGCTGTGCCTGATCCCCTATTACTGGATCTACTGGGCATACAAGAGCGCACAGCGCATTGACGCTCTCGCCCGCATGAGAGGTCTTGAGTCCAATGTTGTGGTACTGGATCTTCTCATGAGCCTGCTGCTGGGTCCTGTTGGCCCCATTCTGATGCAGGAGCAGATCAACCGCATTATCGACGGTACTTCCGATCAGACAGCCGACTTTGCCACCGCCAAGCGCGATCTTATCTTCCACATTGTGATGCTCGTGGCCACCGGCGGCTTCTACCAGCTCTGGTGGATCTACAAGACCACCGCTGCGCTGAACGGTGTCGCCACTGAGTCTGACCGCAGCCCCATCCGTGAATTCCTCATGTGCCTGATCCCTTACTACTGGATCTTCTGGACCTACAAGAGCGCCCTGCGCATCGAGGCTCACGCCCGCGCCAAGGGTCAGGAGTACCATGTACTGGTGCTGGATCTTCTCATGAGTATCTTCCTGGGTATCGTTGGCCCCATTTTTATGCAGGCACAGATCAACAGCATCGTGGATGCTCCTGCATCTGTTCACCAGTGAGCAATATCATTTAAAAAGGAGTTTACTAAAATGGAAAACAGACAAATGAAATTCCCCATCGCGGCACCGCTGTTTATCTTTCTGGCCCTGCTGGCTATGATCAACCTGTTCACCGGTTCCGCTATTACGATCGTATTGGCCTTGTTGTCGATGGCAGCTTACATTCTGCTTTCCGTGGGCCTGTTTATGAAAAAGCGCGGCGTACTGCTGATCATCGGCACGGCGATCTTCCTGCTCAGCACATTGATCGGCGCCTGCGGCACAGTGTTCCAGCTTTTCTCTATGATTGAGTACATTCCGTATATGTCCGTACCGAATCTTATTATGATCGTCCTCTCGGCGCTCTTTGACTGCTCTTCCGTACTGATGTGGCTGATCATTCTCTTTATCGTGCTGGCGCTCTGCGAAAAACTCGGACCCAAGATGCAGAAATTTGCAGGTAAGGTTTGGTTTATTCCCGTGCTGCTGCTGTTTTTGGCCGAAGGCGGTCTGAATCTGGGCTCCGCTGTTGCCAACATTTTGTCTTTTTCCTACGGTACCCCCGATTTGATCTTTGAATTCATTGGCCGTGCCATCGGCTTTTCCTTCTCCAGCACTGTCAAGTATCTCACTATTTTCCTGATGCTTATGTGGATGAGAAATCCCTACCGCAAAGAGGCCGCTCCTGCAGCACAGCCTGTACCTGTGCAGAGCGTGGAAAACGCAGTGCTTGCGCAGCCTGTTGAGCCTGTGCAGCCTATCCAGAGTGTGGAATCCATCGAGCCTGTGCAGAGCATTGAAAACGTAGAGCCTGCTCAGAGTGAGGCACCCATCCAGCAGTAAAAATTAATACTGCGGTAAAACAAACAACAGGCACAGCGGTTTATGAAAATCCGCTGTGCCTGTTGTTTTGCATTTGCTGCGGTAAATTGGAGTTTGTCAGTCTCTCTGGTTTGCTTAATCTCAAGCCTCCCTCTGACGAGGGAGGTGGGTCGCCGCAGGCGACTCGGAGGGAGAGATACACTGCAATTCTTGGTTTTCTCTCCCTCAGTCTCGCTTCGCTCGCCAGCTCCCTCGTCAGAGGGAGCCTTGCGTACTGCGGTGCAATCACACCGATAAACTCCAATTTACCGCTTCGATTACGCAGCATTACCCTGCGGCAGCTTTTTTCCTTGTGCACCGGCAGGGCATTGTGATATGATACGGATATACAGAGAAAAACAACAGGGGAGAACTGTTATGAACGCGAAGCATATAAGAGCATCCTTTTCAGCGCCGCTTTTCCTTATTATGGCTACACTCTGCGCGGTAGTTACGATCTTTATCCCCGGGTTTGCAGGTGCAGTGAGTCTTTTCTATGTATTTGTGTGCATTTATCTCGCGGCAGTGCAGTTTATGCGGCGGCTGGATCTCAGCCTGGTGTTCGGTGTGGCTATGGCGGCATCGCACGGTGTGCTGCGCTTCTGCTGTGAAGTATTCGAGGGCAGCGATCAATTCCCGGCGGACAGAATGTTCACCGCTTTGGGTTCGTCCCTGCGCCTTGCGGGTGTTTTCGCCGCGATGCTGATCGTGATCCTCTCGCTGCCGCTGAGCAGAAGGGGAGACCCCTACAAACGCAGACGGATCCTGCGGAGGATGAATTTCATTCCCTTCCTCCTGATGGCAGCCGGCGGCACTGTGCCCGGTATTACGGATCTCAAAAGCGGTATTTTTACGTGCATTGGTTCCATGCTGGCTGCTCTGCCCTGGCTGTACCTGTGCGGCTGGGTGACAGATCCCTATGACAGGGAGCCGCACCCCATGCCCGGTGACTATCCGCTTCCTGTGCATGCCGGATATATAAAAATGGGCGCCCACGTTCCGCTGCTGCTGTTCACCGGTCCCGTGTGGATCCTGATCTGGATCTACAAAACCACCCGGGCTCTCAACGGCATCCCCGGCATCAAGGACCGCAAATGTGTGGGCAATCTGCTCCTGTGTCTCATTCCGTTCTACTGGCGGCTTTGGGTATACCGAAGCGCCAAGCGCATTGACCTGCTCTACCGACTGAAAGGGCAGGAATCCGATGTAGCAACTCAGGATCTGATGCTCTGCTCTGTTTTCGGCATTTTCGGCTTTATGGTTATGCAGCGCCAGATCAACAAGCTGGCAAAACTTATGCCGGTAAACCATACCACCGCATAAAAATATCCCGCCCTGATGGGCGGGATATTTTAATCCTCTTTTTCTCCGAAGATCTCACCGGATTCCTGCTCCACTTCCGCAATATGTTTCAGGAGAACATATTCGATATAATTGGTCAGAGAACGGTGTTCTTTTGTCGCCAAAATTCCGATCTTATCAAATACCTCGTCCTCAAGACGCAGGGTGAACACTCTTTTATTCGTTGCCATTTCGATCATCCTTTGCACGTTCTGCATTTATGATACGAAATCTTTTCCTAAAATTATACATTCTATTGACAGGTAAGTGACATCACTTTATCATATAACTATAACAAATGAACAGAAGGTGATGTTATGCCGGGGAAGTATATCAAGTACCGGTCTGTGCAATTTTCACTGCCGGAAGCTGCCTACAACAGTGCAAAAATTCTCTCACAGCGGGAAAACACAACACTCAACAAATACATTCTGACTTTGATAGAGCGTGAAATCGTAAAAAACGGACTTCCCGTGTTTTTCACAGAATATATCGAAGAAAATCAAACAACGCAGGTATAAAAAGAGTGCTGCACATCTGTGCAGCACTCTTTTTATTGAGATTTACTTCTTCTCCAGAGCCACGATCACGCGGCGGTTGGGCTCAGTGCCCATGGAGTAGGTGGTGACACCGTCCACATCCTGCAGGGCAGTGTGGATCACATGGCGCTCGTAGGCGTTCATGGGTTCCAGAGTCACATTGCGGCGGTACTTCAGCACCTTGGCGGCGACCTTCTGAGCCAGATGCTCCAGGCTCTGCTCGCGCTTGAGGCGGTAGTTCTCAGCATCCACATGGACACGCACACGCTTGTCGTTGCCGCGGTTCACGGAGTAGTTGGTGAGCTGCTGGATCGCATCCAGAGTCTCACCGCGGCGGCCGATCAGCTGACCCAGCTTATCGCCCTCGAGAATGACCTTGTAGCGGCCCTCCTCATCCATGTACACCTTGATAGCAGCCTCGCTGTTCATGTGCTGCAGAAGACCCTGCAGGAAAGCGGAGATCTCGCGTGCCTTCTCATCGTCGCAGGGCTCGCCGTAGTCAACGGTCTCAGCCTTGACCTCGACGCGCTCCTCCTGCACCTTCTCGCGCTTGGGGGCATCGTTTTTCTTTTCGGGCTTCTTCTCGCTCTTGCGCTTGTCAGCCTTGGGAGCGCTCTTCTCAGCCTTTTGCTCAGCTGCCTTGGGCTGCTCCTTCTTCTCGATGACCTCTTCCTCCTCCAGGCCATAGCTTACGCGGACCTTTGCGGGGGAAGCGCCGATGCCGAAGAAGCCGCTCTTGGCGCGCTCCAGAATCTCAACGGAAACATCATCACGGTCCAGACCAAGCTCGGCAAGAGCTTTGGCAATAGCCTCGTCCTCGGTCTTGCCCGTCATGTCAATAAACTTCATTGCCATATGAGGGAATTACTCCTTATCATCATAACGGTCGGCCTGATAGCTGCGGCCCCGGGCATAGGGGCGGTCATCCACACGGCCGGCTTCGGTTGTACTTTCGCGGGAATCATCTTTCTTGGGCTGGGGCTTCTTTGCCTTGCGCTCGGTCTGCTCCATTTCGGCAGCGCGCAGACGCGCTTCCTCCATGCGGGCGGCACGCTCAGCGGCGCGGGCAGCAGCGCGCTCATCCTCTTCTTTATTGAGCTTCTTGGTGTAGAACTTGCCCAGCAGGAACTCCTGCACAGTGGCCAGAATGGTATTCACGATCCAGTAAATACCCATTGCGGCGGGCATGATGAAGCAGAAGTAGAGGGACATGAGGGGCATGAGCAGGTTCATGGTGCGCATCTGCTTGCGCTGCTCAGCGCTCTGGCCGTTGCTTCTGGCCATAATGAAGCTGCTCAGGTACTGCAGACCGGTGGCGACCAGGGGAATGATCAGCACGCCGATGCATGCCCACTCCCAGGAGAAGTTGCCGAACATGGACTGGGGCTGAGAGCTCAAGTCGAGGCCCAGGAAGTTGAAGTTCACATTCAGCAGACCGTCCAGACCCTCAACGCCCTGCTCGGCGATAGCAGTCTGCACTGCATCCCAATGCTTGGACACGAAGTCGGTCATACCGATCTGCTCGTAGTTGGCGGCGTAGTTCTCCTTGTTGTAGCCGAGGGTCTCGATCACACCGCGCAGCTTCTCCATACCCTCCTCGCCCAGACGCATAAAGTGGGTAACAGGGCGGTAAATGATGGAGTACAGAGGGAAGATGATGAACATAGGCAGGAGGGACCACAGGCAGCCGCCCATGGGGTTCACGCCTTCCTCCTGATAGAGCTTGGAAAGCTCCTCCTGATACTTCTGCTGGTTGTTGGCATACTGCTTCTGCAGCTCTGCCTGCTTGCCGGACAGACGGCCCATGCGAACCATGTTGCGCTTGGACTTCATCTGGAAGGGCAGGATCACCAGCTTCACGATCACTGCAAAGAGGATGATGGACAGACCGTAGGAACCGGTCAGACCGTGCATCCAGCGCAGCAAAAACGCAAAGGGAAGGGAAATAATATCACCCATTGTTAAGTTTTCCTCCGGTTTAGCTTAGGGAATCTCTCATCAGGTCTGATTTCAGAGTTTCCCTTAATGTTTGTGCTTTCGCTTGTGCTTTTTTCTATGCCGCGAGGGCTTCTCGGGCACAGGGTCGTACATGGGACCGCGGTGGAACGGATGGCACCTGAGAAATCGCTTCAGCGCAAGCCACGAGCCCTTTGCCGCACCGAACCGCTCGATCGCCTGCACCGCATAGGCGGAACAGGTGGGCAGAAACCGGCAGCGGGCAGGGAAGGCAGGGGAGATATGGCGCTGATAAAACCGAATGAGGGCGAGGAGAACCTTTTTCATGCTTCCTTGAACAGCTCCAGCTGGGAAAGGGCGCGATTGAAATCGGCCTGCAGCTTTTCATGGGGCAGTGAGACCGCACGGGTGCGGGCAACCAAAATCACATCGTAGCCCTGCTTCATCTGCGGCTGTGCCAGACGGAACAGCTCGCGGAGACGGCGGCGGGCACGGTTGCGCTTTACGGCGCAGCCCAGCTTGGTGCTCACGGTGATACCCACGCGGTTATGGTCAAGGCGGCTTTTGCGGCAGTATACCACCATAGAAGGTGTTACCGCGCTTTTTCCCTTGTTGTACAGGCGGCGGAATTCGTGATTGAGTTTGATCGTCACGGTACTTTTCACCGCTGTATCCTCCCATTTGTTTTTTTGCGATAAAGTCAAAGGGACGGTAAAGATATAGACCTTCACCGTCCCCTTTTGACTATCTTCTCGCGATGCAAACTCCGCGGCCTTAGTGGGTCAGGCGAGCGCGGCCCTTGGCACGACGGCGGGAAAGCACCTTCCGGCCGTTGGCGGTTCTCATTCTCTTGCGGAAGCCGTGCTCCTTGGAGCGCTGACGCT
>JAZLEB010000029.1:0-35019 GCA_045615065.1 Candidatus Pelethomonas sp.
ATTGCGTGCATTCCTTTTGCACCTCACTTTCCTTAATTATGAAACACTTAACCGCGTTTCTTTACGGGCGCGCTGTCGTAGGTGGCGCATAAGCGCACTTCAACCCATTCAAAGCGGCTTGCCTAGTATATCAGCTAAAATAGTGAATGTCAACAGGTTTTTGGAGAAAATTTGTAAAAATTGCTGACTCAGTACGCCAGCTTCTCCTCGGTCCAGTTCTTCACGATCTCACAGTAGACCGCACACTGTTTTTTTGCCAGTTCGGTGCTGAGATTCCGGTAGTTGCCGCATTCCACGCTGCTGTAACCGGGCATGGGACCGTCGTAAGCGGCGCCGGTGGCGAAGGTGTCCTTCACCAGATCCACGGCCTGCTCATCGGTCAGCTGATTGCTGTCTACCAGCAGATAGAAGCCGGTCTGGCAGCCCATGGGACCAAAGTAGATGACGGCGTCCTTTGCTTTGCCGTTTCGAAGCAGGGTGGCGATAATATGCTCCACCGAGTGCATTTCAGCATTGGTTAGAAGGTCGCCGGTGTTGGGCTTTTTGAAACGAAGGTCGAAGGTGGTCACATTGCCATCCCGGCGGGAGAGATACATGCCGGGTTCCAGTTTGTCGTGATCCACCTGAAAGCTTGCGATGCGTTCCATGGTATTCTCCTTATTTTAATTGTTCTTCAAAGCCTGTGCGAAGGGAAGAACGATGCGGTTGAGTTTTTCCATAGCCTCGGGGAAGTTGAAGAACTCGCCGGCATTGTTCTCGTGCAGCAGACGGTCAGAAACGGATTTGAGGGCTGTGAATTTGGTGCTGTTTCTAAGACATACCTGAGCGATGGCACCGCCTTCCATCTCGCAGAGAGTGGGAGCAAAGGTCTGTGCGACCCAGTCGGTGCGCTTGCCCTTGGTCATAAACACCTCGCCGGTGGCGACCTTGCCGGTGAGATAGGGGATCTGCTGCTTGTCCAAAATGGAGCGCATCAGGTTGAGGTCGTCGGTGGGGAAGTCGATTTTGTTCACGGTAGAGACCATGCCGATGGGGTCGCCCATGGGGCTGGTATCCACATCGTGCTGCACGAAGGAGTCTGCCAGCACTACGGTGCCAATGGGCAGATCTAGAAAACTGCCGGCTACGCCGGCGTTAACGATATAGTCAGGGTGGTAGCGGTCGATAAACAGCTGAGTGCTCATAGCGGCATTCACTTTGCCGACACCGCCGGTGTAGGCATAGATGTCGGGCTCAATCTCATAGATATCCACGCCGCACACGGTATCCAGCAGCTTGGCACCGGTGTGGGTGAGGATGCTCTCGATCTCACCTTTCATAGCATAAGCCAGTCCGATTTTCATAGGTATTCCTCCTGCTTATACTTTCAGCTCAGTCTTGATGCCCTTGTCGGGATAACGAGCAAGAATGGGGGCGATCTCCTCGGCCAGGAACTCAATGACCTGAGAGGGAGCTCGGCCGATGTACTTCTCGGGGGCCATCTGTTCATCGATCTCCTCACGTGTGAGGGGGAACAGAGGATCGTCAAGGATGCGGTCGATGAGGTCGTTCTGCCCGCCCTCCAGCTTAACCTTGCGGGCGGCAGCGTGAGAGTGTTCACGCAATGCTTCGTGGAGCACCTGACGGTTTCCGCCGCGCTTGACAGCTTCCATCATAATATTCTCGGTGGCCATGAAGGGCAGCTTTTCCATCACGCGGCGGGTCACCACGCGGTCATAGACCACAAGACCTGCGGTGACGTTGATGAGGATCTCCATGATGGCATCCACGGCGAGGAAAGCCTCTGCCACGGCGATACGCTTATTGGCGCTGTCGTCCAGTGTGCGCTCAAACCACTGGGTGGCAGCGGTCATGGCGGGGTTCACGGCATCCTGGATCACATAGCGGGCCAGAGCGCAGATGCGCTCGGAGCGCATGGGGTTGCGCTTGTAGGGCATGGCGGAGGAGCCGATCTGGTTCTTCTCAAAGGGTTCTTCCATTTCCTCGAAGGACATAAGGATGCGAAGATCTGTTGCAAACTTGCAGGCGGACTGGGCAAAGCCGGATAGGGCGTTCAGGAAGTAGGCATCCACCTTGCGGGAATAGGTCTGGCCGGCAACGGCAACGCTGCGCTCAAAACCCATCTCCGCGGCGATCAGTCGCTCCAGTTCCTTGACCTTGTGCTCGTCACCGTCGAACAGTTCCATGAAGCTTGCCTGAGTACCGGTAGTGCCCTTGGCACCGCGCATACGCAGGGTGGACAGCTGGAACTCGAGATTTTCGATGTCCATGACCAGTTCATTCATCCACAGTGTGGCGCGCTTGCCCACAGTAGTGAGCTGGGCGGGCTGAAGGTGGGTGTAGCCAAGGCAGGGGAGATCCTTGTATTCCTCGGCAAAGGCGGAGAGATTGCGAAGTACCTGCGCGGCCTTCTCCAAGATCAGCCGGGAGGCATCGCGCAGAATGATGATGTCTGTATTGTCGCCCACATAGCAGGAGGTGACGCCCAGATGGATGATGGGTTCGGCCTCAGGGCACTGCTGGCCGTAGGCATAGACATGACTCATAACATCGTGGCGAACCACCTTTTCACGAGCTTCGGCCACTTCAAAGTTCACATCGTCGGCATACTGCTCAAGCTGCCGGATCTGCTCAGCGGTGACACCGAGACCCAACTGGTGCTCAGCGCGTGCCAAAGCGATCCAAAGCTTGCGCCAGGTGCGGAACTTGTTGCTTTCTGAGAAGAGGTACTGCATCTCACGGCTTGCGTAGCGGGTGGACAGAGGGGAAATATATCCGTTGTGATCGCGTTCCATAGGAGACCTCCTGTGATACAAATTACATATACAATAGGCTATCATTTTGCGCGGAAAAAGGCAAGCGGAAAAAATGGATGCGATGCGGACGGGAAACCGATGCTTTGAGCGTTTGTGCTCGATTTAAGACTTTTGTAACAAAATGCGCTGGTTTTGTTAACAAAATAGGGGTAATGTAACAATCACAGAGCAAGATGTTTTTTCATACTTTTCCTTTCTTTTTTGTTTTTCATTTTCATCCTTCCTCCCAACAAGCAACAACCGCCGCGGATTTTCCGCGGCGGTTGTTGCTTTAGTGTGCAGATCAAATTGGAGTTGCCGGAAGCTTGAACTGCTGTGCCAAAGGACTTCTGGCAACCCGGAATTGACTTTTTCCCCAAGCGGGGATACAATGAAATGACTATCACAAAGGAGGATGCTCCATGTTTCGTTCCGACAATCCTTGTCCTCATTTTGAACACCATCAGCTGGTGGAGGTGATCTGCCAGCTTCGATTTACACCTATTCTGTCCATCGACACCAAGGAACCCGCGGATTTTCAGGAATCCATCCGCTCCATGTTTCCCCGCTATGCGGTACGTAAGGAGCAGCTTCCTCCAAAACTTGTGGGTGCCGGCACACCGAACGCCAAACTTGAGACATCTGTGCCTGTTAACAACTACTGTTTTGTCTCCACTGATGGACGGTGGAAGCTGAATCTCACCAAGAATTTCATCGCTCTCTCCACTGTTGCCTATCCTGGCTGGGAAGGCTTCGCGGGTATGTTTGACAAGCCGCTGGCGGAATTTATCCGCATCTATCAGCCGGCCTTTTTTGAGCGCATCGGACTCCGCTACCTGAATGCCGTATCCCGCACCGCACTGGGACTGACCGAGACTCCGTGGCGGGATCTCATCGCTGCCCCCTATGTGGGCGCGCTGGCCTTCACTGACCTGCGGGAAGATGAGCTTACCAAGGTATCCGTGGACACCGAATTGACTATGGGCAGCTGCCGCGCCCACATTCACTCCGGCACTGGTATTTTAAAGCGCAATGCCCCGGGCGCACCTATGGACAACGAGGTGAAATTTATCCTCGACATGGATCTTTCTATGCCCGGTCAGCTGGAACCCCGGCTTGCCGCTGCGGGGTTGGAAACACTGCACCAACATGCAGATTCCATCTTTGCCGCTGCCATCAAGCCGGATCTTCGCAATGCTATGATGTAAAAGAGAGCCGCTGCGTTAACGCAGCGACTCTCTTTTTGATTGGTAAATCGGAGTTTGTCGCTCTTTCAAACTATTTGAAACTGCCGTCCGTGCCGCAGCAGCGGCAGGCTACCCTGTATCTACCCTTCGGCTGGTTTGTGCCTCCGGCGGGTGACTTTGGCCTTGGCCCCAAAGTCACCCACTTCGCCTAAGAGCCTCGCTTTGCTCGGTTGGCTCCGTCTGCGCCCGCCTGCGGGCGAGTGAAAAGTCCACCCAAGGCGTTCCCCCTTGGGTATCTCCCTTTTAGAGAACAAAATTGTTCTTGCGGCACTTTCTCGTTGAAAAGGCGCTGCTCTCGCCCCGCTGCCGCTCCTGCAAATCTGCACTCAAAACACTGCGTTTCCCTTGGTGTGCCACGGCTTTTAAGTGACGCGGCAGATCTCTGCTGCACCTCGGGAGTTAGTCGGCAATAGACAGGACAACCAAAGGACTGGCGGGGAGAATCCAAAGAGGGGCCTGCGCCCCTCTTTGTGTCGTTTTAGGGTGTGGGGATTCATAAGGGGCGAGGGGAATCGAAACCCCTCGCCCCTTATGCGCCCTTTTCGTGTCTTTTCCGGCGTGGGAAAAGACACCCGTCGGAGACTTGAAGAAAATTTGAACTCCCCGACAAACTCCAATCTACCAAAGAAAACGGTGGCACGAACGGGGGTGACAAAATACATGAAATTTTCGCTGCAGCCATTGTAAATGTTGTAACTTGTTCTTTTTATTGTGCGTATGCTATACTGTTTGTGAGGTGGTGTACATATGAAACGCAAGTATCCAATGAGTCTATTTATACTGCTTGTTATCGCCAAGATGATAAAGCAATTCTATCTTCTTCTTCCAAGTATCGCGCTTCTGTTTGTGGGTATTTGGAACAAATGGTGTTTGAAATCCGGTATTGCATTGCTGCTGCTTGTCATAATAATCGCTTTGATCGGACAATTGAGAGACCGTCACATTGTCCTGAATAGTACTGATCCGAAGGACAAGGAATTTCAAGACGCTGTCCTTTCTCCCGACTGGAAGGACAATTTGATAAGCATGACAGAAGAAGCGATAAACAGGAACAGGAATATGGATTCCGATGAATGATCGTAGGCCTCGAAAGTATTTGGGCACTGTTCGCCATCAATGGGGGCAGATCATGGGCAAGGGACACGGAAAAAATATGTTTATGCACAAAAAAGGAAGCTCTGCAGTAAAGCAGAGCTTCCTTGGCATATATGCACTGATCAGCGGTCGTGACGGGGACTCTCCATAACACGCTTGCAGGCGGTGAGCAGATTTGCGGTGACCGCGGCGGCAAACTGTCCTTCGTACAGGGTGATGCGGGGGATCACATCGCCCTTCTTCATCACAACGTACTTAGGCTCAAGACGGTTCAGAGTCATTGCCTTAACGTCAGCTACGCAGCGGGGGCATTTACACAGGCCGAAAAGGTCGATATACTTATTCGCCTTCTCCTCCACCAGCGCTTCCATAACGTTGACATAGATGGTGGCTTTATCCACAGTGAACTGAGTGGGGGGATAGGTTCCAAGATCGTCCTTCTCCACAGCCGCGGCAAGAGCCTGTGCAACGGGAGAAGGTTCAATATCAGCAGGAGCACTCTGGGGTGCGGGAGCGGGCTCCGGCTCCGGCTGGGGTGCGGGAGCGGGTTCAGGCTCGGGCTTAGGAACAGGCTCAGGCTCCGGCTGGGGAGCGGGTTCAGGCTCGGACTCGGGCTGAGACTCGGGAGTTACACCCAGCTCATCCTCCAGTGCGGTTTCCAGTGCGGTGAAGACCTGATCGGAAATGGCAGAGTCGGCCTGCATAGAGGAGATCAGAGGAGGTGTGGTGGAATGAGGAACAGGAGCAGGAGCGACAGCGGGAGCGGCGGGGGCTGCAATAGGCGCTGCAGCGGGTGCTTCAGCGGTGGGCTCAACAACAGACTCGGTGACGGCTGCCTCGACCTCGGTTTCCTCACGGTTCTTGCTGAGCAGATTCATGACCCGAGCGGTCTTGCTGGTGGAAGACTTCTTACTGGTAGCCATAATGGTAAGCTCCTTTCGAAAGCGGATTACTTAGCGGTGCACGCGGGGGAATTTGTCACCCGCCACGACATCAATGATACGCTGGAAGTCAAGCGCAGGTTTACAATCCGGCGCATAGGTCATAACACTCTGCCCGTGAGCAGGGGCAGTGGCAACGTGGACACTGCGGCGGATCTTGGAGCGGAACACACGGGTGCCGAGCTGGCGGGCGACTTCGTCAGCCAGGTCGAGAACTTCACGGGACAGGATGAATCTGGGGGTGAACTTGTTGAGCAGAATGCCCAAAACCTTCAGGTTGGGGTTAAAGGTGCTGCGGACGGTTTCGATGGTCTCCTGCAGCTGGGTGACACCCACCAGACTCAAGATCTCTGCTTCCATGGGGACGATCAGCGCGTTAGAGCACACATAGGCGTTGATGGTGAGTATATTGAGTGCAGGGGGAGTATCGATGATAATAAAATCGTAATTATCGCGAACAGAACGCAGATGCTGCTCCAAAATGAATTCGCGTCTGGGAGCATTGAACTCCATTTCGGCAGTGGAGAGCATAATGTCGGACGGCAGAATATCACCGTACTCGGTGCGGTAGATCGCCTGCTCAATGGGCAGAGTGCCCTTCAGTACATCGTATACAGTGTTGACCTGCCCAATATCCAGTCCCAGTGTAAAACCGAGGTTACCCTGAGGGTCAAGGTCGATGCCAAGAACGCGTGCGCCGCGCTCGTGGAGTCCGCTGACAAGAGCGGAGGCTGTAGTAGTTTTACCAACGCCGCCCTTTTGGTTGGTAACGGTAATGATCTTCGTCAAGGACGATCCCTCCCCGGAAACAAAAAGTTATAAAAAGTCTTAAGTTATTATACAACATGACGATAAAAAATAATAGAGGAAGATGTAAAAAAAACAAAAATTTCCGCAAAAAAAATCGACGGATCAGCTTTTCTGTGGTAAAATAGAAGAGACGAAGGATCTGCTGCGATATTCAGGCGGAGTTTACATAGATAATTTGTTCGAATGTGTCACCTCGTATGAGGCGTTTTGAAAGGAGTGCTTATTATGGCATCTATCACCAGTTTGATGGGCAGTACCAACAGCACCAGCGGCATTTACGGAAACAGAAATGTGATCTCCGGCCTGGCCAGCGGTCTGGATACTGAATCCATGATCGAAAACGCAGTGTCCGGCATTAAGGAGCGGCTTAAGAACCTGAACCGTGACCGCACTATGCTGGAGTGGGAGCAGAGCGCCTACCGCAGCATTATCGACAAGATGGTGTCTTTCTCCTCCAAGTATACATCCTACAGCTCCAGCACCAATCTCATGTCCAATTCGTTCTTTGACAGCGCTACCCGTGTGACTACCGGCGGCACTTACGCCAACCTGGTTTCCGCCACCGGCAAGTCCAGCAGTGATTTCAAGATCCTCTCCGCCACCGCAGCTACTGCAGCTACTTATTCCGGTATCGGCACCTTTGATATTGCAGATGGTAAGACCTTCGGCACCGGTCTGACCATGGCAGAACTGGGCCTCACTGCGGAAAAACTGGGTCTTGCTGAGGGTAAGAACCTGAATCTGAGCGTCACTCTCGAGGACGGTACTGAAAAGTCCTTTGAGATTGCTGAGACTGATACCCTCGGTTCTGTTCTCAGTAAGATGAAGAGTGAGCTGGGCATCAACGCTACCTATTCCGAGATTACCGGTGAGTTCTATCTCAAGAGCACTGAGACCGGCAAAGCCAATAGTTTTACTCTTGGCGGCTCCCTGGCTACCGCGCTGTTTGGTGCCAATGCTACACAGAAGGCTGAGGGTACCGATGCTACTGTGAAGCTGTCTATCAACGGCACTACCGTTGAGAAGACACAGGCCGGCAATATCTTCAATATCGACGGTATGCAGGTGACTCTGAAGGGCAATATTGCTGAGACCAGTGAGGCAGATGCCGTGTCCTTCACAACCTCTGTGGACTCTGATAAGATCATCAGCACCATCAAGAGCATGGTGGAAGAGTACAACACCATGGCTAATGAGATCCACACTGCGTATACCACCAAGCCTCTTACCACTTCCAAGGGCAAGCGCTATGAGCCTCTTACCGAGGAGGAGGCATCCGAACTGAGCGAGAGCACCATTGAAAACTACGAGAAGAAGGCTAAGACCGGCATTCTTTTCGGCGACAATGATCTGTTCAGTGCTTATGATGAGATGCGTTCCATCATCAGCAGCATGGATTTGGAGGCCATTGGCATTACCACCGTCTATGACGGCGGCAAGACCACTCTCTCTGTGGATGAAACCAAGCTGCGCAGCGCACTGGAAAATGACCCCGACAAGGTAAGAGACACTTTTACTGCCGACAAGACTAGCGGCGCTCAGAAAGACGGCGTGATGACCCGCTTCCAGAAGACTATGGACAAGTATGCCAAGACCACCGGTGATAAGGGTATTCTTGTCAATCTGGCCGGTACAGAAAAGTCTGCTACCTCTTTGACAAATAACAACTACAAGTCGAGAATTGATCGTCTGCAGGAGCAGATCGAGCGCTGGGAGGAGAAGCTCTCCAACAAGATCGACTACTACACCAAGCAGTTCAGCGCCCTGGAGCAGATGATCTCCGATATGAACTCCCAGAGCTCTGCGCTTATGGGAATGATGGGATATTAAGGAGCCCGAATGATGTATACAAAAGGATTCCAGCAGTACAAGGAACAGTCCGTTGACACAATGACACAGAGTGAACTGCTGCTCACCCTGTATGACGAGCTGGTCAAACGCCTGACTCGTGCGGAACTTGCACTGGAAAGCAAGGAATATGATGTGCTTGAGGAGTCTGTGGACCGCAGCAATGCGATCATTAACTATCTCAGAGGTACACTGAACAGGGATTATGAGATCAGCAGCAACCTGTGGAAGCTGTATGAATACTTCGGCTACGAACTTTCTCGTGTGAAGTACGGCAGAAATGCTGAGGAGCTGCAGCGCGTGAAGCGTATGGTCAGTGAACTGAGAGATGCATTCAGAGCGGCGGCAGCAAATGCCGGGCCGGGAAAGTGAGCACAGAATGAAGCAGGAGCATATGACCGAGATCCTGATGCTGGTAAAGCGGATCGGAACACTGTTCAACGAGGTTGACGATCTCTCCAGACAGTTGGGTGAGGCCATCGACAGAAGGGACGAGATTGCGATCAAAATGGTTCTTGCTATGCGTTCTGAACCTATTGAAAAGCTCATGATCGCAGACCGCTCCCTCCGCGAACTGCTTATGTCCTTGGAAAGTGGCGAGGAATCCGCCAGGATCCGCGCTATTCTCAATGGCGATGAAGATAAGGCTGCAACCGAGCAGGAAAGACTTTTGGCGGAGCAGGCGGCGATGAATATCCGCGCCCATCAGAAGCTTTTGGAACTGGACGGGGTGCTGAATCGAAGAATCGCGAAGGATAAATCTATCTATCATACCTGATATAAAAACATCGCCCCCCAAAACCTTGGGGGGCGATGTTGGAATGCTTAAAGGGGTCAATCCACAAGGGATCGTACCGGCACGGTGATAAGCCAGAGAGGGCTGCCGTCTGCTGTGCTGGTAGAAAGCTCACTTAAAATCAGAGAGGCATCCCAGGCGGTGAGGCTTCTTTCCTCACTGGCAGGATCTGCAATCAGAATATCCCCGCTCAAGGTGACGCCGCGAAGAATGATGAAATGACCGCCCTGGGTAAAATGCCCGGGCCCCATGAGCGCGATCAGCAGATTGCCGGAGAAGAGCGCTTCGCGCACCGCATCCGGATCTCGGGAGGAAAACGGTTCCGCATGAAGTCCGAATGACTCGGCGGTACCAATCACAATACTGTGGTAGGAACCGCTGTGCCGTGCCCAGTATCCTTTGGATACAGCCCACTGGGCCATAGAAGGCGGATCGATGATGGTATCGGTCAGACTGGATACGACCATTGCCATGACTGTGGGACCGCAGCCGTGGGTGGAGATTGGATCGCTGCCGTAGAGAAGAGATCCCCATCGCTCATCACTCTGCTGATAGTACACGATCCTCACAGGACCGCCAGTAAGAAGCTGTAAATACTCCTCATCGGTGAGTTCGGTGACGGAGGGATCGCATATGCCGGACGGTGTATGCAAAAGCGGTGGTGTCGTAGCCTGATTTACAGGTTCATCCCCGGTTTTTTCGGTTTCACCCGTAACATTATCCGTATCGGTGATGGGCGGCGCGGATCCGTCCGGCTCGCCGCCAAAGGATACACTGCATCCTGTAAAGAAACAAGCCGCTAAAAGAAAAGCGGCGAAAAGGCATGCAGCGGTATGGAACGGCATCTGTTTTCGCTTCACGGTGATCCCTCACAAAATCAGAAAAATACACGCGTTGAAGCCGCTCGGGGCGGCCGCCGCGTTTTCTCCAATATTATACCAAATGTATGCTGTTTTGCAATAGGAATACCAATCGTCTGTAAGGACGGTTATCGTCTCAGAGGAGAATGTTATGCCCACGATCACACTGGAAAATGTCAGTAAATTTTATAAGTATGACCACCGCATCGAGGCAGCAGTGCGCGATGTGAATTTGACCATCAATCAGGGCGAATTTGTCTTTGTGGTAGGAAGCAGTGGTTCCGGTAAAAGTACACTGCTGGAACTGATCTCGGGTGAGGTAAAGCCGGAACGCGGCAAGATCTATCTCAATGATCACGACCTTCGCAAGCTCAAGCGCTGGAGAAAAAACAATCTGTCTTTGATTTTTGGCCGGGTATGGCAGGAGCACACCCTGATCCGTAAGCGGACAGTAGAGGAAAACCTGTACGTGGCAGCCATGCTGGGTGCCGCGAAGCGCAAGGATTCCCGCTGGGATATCCGGGATCGGGTAGAAAAGGTGCTGGGCATTGTGGGAATGCAGGGCGCGGAGGAGAAATTCCCCGCTGAGCTTTCCGACGGTGAGGTGCGCCGCATCGAACTGGCCAGAGCAATCATTAACAGTCCGCCTATTCTCGTGTTGGACGAGATCACTACGGGTCTGGATGAGGATAATATTTGGGATATTTTCCACATTCTTACTGAAATCAATCGGCGGGGCACCACAGTTATCATGTCCACCCGCGCCAGTCGGTTTGTCAATATCATGTATCGGCGTGTGATCACCATGGTGGACGGCAGTGTGTTCGGTGATGTAGAACGCGGCCGTTATGGCGATATCGTTTAAAGTGTGTGAATAAATCCAAAGGATATGGAGGCGAATATATGGCACAGAATGAGAAGAACGGCAAGAAAACAGGTTTCTTTCGCAATTTGTTCGGCAAGAAAAGCAGTGTAGAAGAACAGGAAGTTATGCAGCCTCAGGAAGTAGAGGAAACAACGGAATCCGAAGAGGCTAAAAAGGCAGAAGCTGCCACTATCAGGGTCGCGGAAGGTACCATGCTGGAACTTTGGCACAGATGGACCCGGAAACAGGATCCGCTGATCCTCTCTCTTTTGGGTGATGGACACGGCTGTGCAATGCCGCTGAATGATCGTGAGTTGGCCCGTGAGCGCGTGCGCCTGATCGCTAAAATCGAGCGAGATACCAAGGAGTTCCTGCGCGCAATGAACCACTACGAGGAAAAGAAGCTTCGCCTGGAGGCCAAGCGCATGCTGGCAGCCGAGAGTGGAAAACCCTTCGTGGAGGATGAAGATGACGCACTGGTGGATGTTAAAACATTTTGCCGCGTATATCTCGCCGCTAATGGTGTTGTTGCGTGGATCCTGCTGATCCCTCCGTCCAATCCTGAAGATTTGATGACTGCGGAGTCGATTCGTGCGGCCCTGAAGGAAAATGAAGTCACTCATGGTATTGATGATGCAACTCTGGAGTACATCATTGCCGAACAGCCGTATTTCACTCTGCTGCCCATTGCCAGCGGTGTGCCTGTTCAGGAAGGTGAAAACGGTCGCGTGGTTGAGCATTACCCCAGACAGCTCAACAAGTCTGTCAAGCTGGACGAGCGAGGTGTGGCCGATTACCGCGCCATGAACTATATGCAGGTTATCAAGGAAGGCGATGTGATTTGTGACATTATCGCCCCTGTTCCCGGCACAGCCGGTGTAAGTGTAAGCGGCATGGCGGTAGAACCTCAGGAGGTTAAACCTGCCGTTGTACCTGCCGGCCCCAACACTGTTCTCAGTGAGGATGGCACGAAGCTGCTGGCTGCCAAGGAAGGTCATCTGGAGTTTGATGGCAGCAAATTCTGCGTGAAGATCCTGCTGGATATCCCCAGCGATGTGGACTACAACACCGGTAATATCGAGTACAACGGCGATATCCATATTCGCGGCGACGTGCGCGAAACCTTCGTGGTCAAGGCAACCGGCAATATCACCATTGACGGCCTGGTGGAGGCTGCGACGGTGGAGGCAGGCGGTGACGTTCTGATCTCCTGCGGTGTCCACGGCGATGGAAACGCGGTGATCAAGAGCGGTGGCAATCTGCGTGCCAAGTATCTGGATAACTGCGTGGCATATGCGGGTAAAAGCGTATTTGCAGACAGCATTATGTCTTCTCAGGTGTTCAGTGATGACACCATTCAGGTGACAAGCGGCCGCGGTACTGTGATCGGCGGAAAGCTGTGTGCTGCCAAGATGATCAAGGCCCGCATTATCGGCACGGAGTCCGGCAGAAAGACCGAGCTGGAGCTGGGATCCTTGAATTACGTTCGGATCGGACACGGCAATGACAGCGCCGAACTCAAAGAGTGCATGCAGGAAGCGACCAATCTGGAAAAGGATATTGATTTCCTGCAGAAGCGCATGAAGAACAGAGAAGCCACGGAGGAGACTGTCGACGATCCTCGTCTGGAGGCTGCTTTGAAGAAAAAGGCGGAGCTGACCATCCGTATTGAGCAGCTTACCATGCAGCAGAACGAGCTGGAAGAAATGAAACCTGAGCTCTCCAAGTGCAGATTGGAGTGTTCCACCGTTTATCCGCCCACCATGCTGGATATCGGCGGCGCCATCTGGAAGTTCGAAGAGGTCAAGAACAGCTGCGTAGGCCGTTTGGATATGGAGACCAAGGAGATCAAGATCTCCTGATGCGCGGGAATTAACCGAAAGGAGCAATGCACCCTTATGGCGGCATATGTGGAACAGGACAGAGATTTGATCTTTGCCCTCGATATTGGTACGCGAAGTATCGTCGGCATGGTTGGCAAGCTGGTGGAGGACCGGTTTCAGGTTCTTGCAGTGGAATCTGCGGAGTACAGCAAGCGCACCATGATGGACGGTCAGATCGATGACATCGAAGGTGTGGCAGATCTGGCGAAAGCAGTAACAAAACGGTTGGAGCACAAGCTGCAGATGAATCTTACCCGGGTATGTGTTGCTGCGGCAGGTCGTGCGCTTCGTACACAGCGGGGCGTATTTACCGTAGATCTGCCGGAGGACCGTACCATCAATGCGACAGATATCAGCGAGATGGAGGCAGGTGCTGTTTCCGCTGCTGAGGAGCTGCTGCGCCAAAAGGACGATGCACCCCAGCAGTTCTATTTGGTGGGATATACGGTTGCACAGTACCGTTTGGACAACTATCCCCTGACAACCCTGCAGGGACACAGCGGTAAGCGTGCGGAGGCAGAGATCGTAGCAACCTTCCTCCCCGGTGAGGTGGTAGACAGTCTCTATGCAGCTATGCATGCAGCAGGTCTGCAGGTAGCCAGCATGACGCTGGAGCCCATTGCTGCTATGAACGCAGCTATCCCCGCGGAACTTCGGCTTCTTAATCTGGCACTGGTGGACATTGGCGCGGGTACTTCGGATATTGCCCTGTGCCGCGATGGCAGCGTGGTAGGATACACCATGGTCACGCAGGCGGGCGATGAGATCACGGAAACGATCATGCGCGCATTTTTGGTGGATTTCCGCACCGCAGAGCAGATCAAACGCAGCGCGGCGCAGGAGGAACTGATCCACTACACCAATATCCTTGGTTTGGAGGAACGGGTAAACAGTGCGGAGATCCTTGAAGTGATCGGCGAACCTATGGATCGACTGGCTAATGCCATCGCACAACAGATCCTGGAGATCAACGGCGGTACCCCCTCGGCGCTGTTCCTTGCAGGCGGCGGCAGCAAGCTGCTTGGCTTCAAGGAGAAGATGGCCTCTGTTATGGGAATGGACGAAAAGCGCGTTGCGTTGGCAGGAAACAATTTTGCCAGAAGTGCTTTTGCCAAGAAAATCGATTTGAACAATCCCGAGTACGCAACTCCGCTGGGCATTGCGGTTTCCGCAGGTCTCGGCCTGCTCAATGACAGCTATGTGGTAAAACTCAACGGTCAAACCGCAAAACTGTTCAGAAACGGATCCCTTACGCTGCGGGATATCCTGTTGATGAACGGCTACACCTATTCCGACCTTGTAGGCCGGACCGGGCAGAGCCTGAGTGTCACTATGGACGGAAGGCGTGTCATGTTCCGCGGTGAACCTGCGACTCCTGCGATCCTGAAGGTGAACGGAAAGGATGCCGCTATTACCACCCTAATTAATGCTGGTGACCATATTGACTTTATCCCCGCACAGAATGGAGCCAATGCGGAAAAAACGCTGGGCGATGTTTTGGGCAAAGATTTTGTTGGCCGCGCACTGGTCAACAATGTGGAGGTTCCCTTTACCACTCCGCTGCAGCAGGGTGATGCGGTGTTGACTCTTCGCAAAGTTGTTCTGCCGCAGAACCGCGAAGCGGAGTCGGACTCGGAGAGGAAAAGTCTGAGGGAACATGAAACTGAGGTTTCCGCACCTGTGAAGGCGGAGCCGGCTGCTGCGCAGATTCCTGTTGAGAATGCTCACAGGAGTACACCTGCAGAACTGTCTGCAGAACCGGAAAAGGTGCCTGAGAGTGTGCAGATTCCTGTGCGCCATGACTTGAGTATCTTTTTCAATGATGAGCCCTTTTTCCTGCCCGGGAAAGAGAGCGGAGAACCGTATTATTTGATGGATCTGCTGGAATACTCCGGTATTGATTTTAAAAAACTTGACCGCCGGGTTCGGATGGAAGTAAACGGACAGGAATGTGGTTTCCAGACTGCGCTGCAGCAGGGAGACCATGTGCTGATCCGTCCGGAATAAGCTGCACGGAATGGAGAGATGAACATGCGTAAGTATTTGATGATCCTTATGGCGCTAATGCTGTGTGTAATGACCGCGTGCGGCGGCGGAAATGAAGAAGAGGTGCCTCTGCAGGACGAAATGGCATTGATGCCCAACGCATACTTCGTAGGTAGTGAGAGCATTATTGCGGTGGCACCTGAGGCAGGTGTTCAGCTTGTAGATCTGACCACTCTTGAGGATGGTACATTTGTGTATACCTATGAGGGGTTTGCCGCGGTAAATACTTCGGTACAGAACTATGTGGGTGAGCTGACCGGTGCCGAGGGTGGGTTTACTGTTGTAGATGCAGAAACCTTCCGCCCCACAGTGGCACCTGACTTTACTCTGACTGAAGGTACAGTGAGTCTGTCCAAGCCTGCACAGAATGACAAGATCACGGTGATTCGTTTGGAGTGGTCGGAAGGTAAGTGTATTGCATCCATCAGCATTGAAGATGCGCCTGTTATCGAACCTGCCAAGCCCAATGCCAACAAAAATTATGGCTTGAGCCATGCGGGTGCAGTGGAGTTTCTGAAGGAACTGCATCCTTCTGTTCTCGGACTTGAGGGCGAGAGCATGGAGGCGTATAATATTTATATCATGACCGGTTTCACCTATGTGAACGGTGAGGCTTGCCTGCGTGTTAAGATCTATACCAGCAACGAGATCGATACAAACGATCATGTGGGCACCTATTTCCTCAGTGGAGATGCAGAACATATCTACCGCCTTACAGAGGATGGATTAGCCATCGAGATGGATCAGAACAAGCAATAAAACAACAGCCGCCTGCCATAGCGCAGGCGGCTGATACTTTTTATAGGTCGCTATAGAGCAGGTGTTCCATATCATTCAGATAAGCGGTAAGTGCAGAAAAAGAAGTGAAAAAGCGAGGAGGATAGAAGATATGGGTGAAGGTACCGCGGAAGATTACGTGCGGCCGCGTATAGGCTGTATACTGCCCATTACTTTGATAGATACCAAAAAAGACCAACTGAGGATAACAGGAGGCGGGCATACGGCAAGGGAATTCGTAGCTTCCTGAAAGGAGAGAGCAGGCATCGGTACGTTGTTGCAGAATCGTGTAATCTGCCTCACTGCGGCGGCAAAGATCGGAAAATGTAAATGACATGAGATCCCTCCTTGGAGAAGAATAACCGGAAAATGAGGAGAATATACAAATCAAAAACAGTCGGCACGCCCTGAATCCGGCGTGCCGACTGTTTTTACTGTTAGTCTTCGCTTTTTGCAGTTGTCTTTCTGAATCTCGGCTTCATTGCTGCGGCAGGCTGCGCTTGAATAGTACCGGGAAGCAAACCGTCCAGCATTTGAAGCACCTGATCGGGAGTGACCTGATCCATGGCTGCATCTTTATTGGTTTCCTTTGCCACGATCAACTCACTGCGCAGGATGGAGATATCATTGGGTGCGGAAATGGCAAGGCGAACACGTCCGCCTTCTGTGGCGACTACAGTGATCTCGATATTATCGCCGATGCGGATGGATTCACCTGCACGGCGTTGGAGGATCAGCATTCGATCACCTTCCCTCCGTTTTTCAGACGGCTGAGCAGATGACGCATTTCGTACTTTTCAGATTCCAAAATAACCTGTGCAGATACTCTGGTTTCGGGGTTGATGGCTACAGGACATTTCAGGTTTACTGTGCTGTCGCCAATGGGGTTTTTCACGACACACATGACATAATAGCACAAATCACCGCTATCCTTTACGCCAAGTTCTGTGAGCTCATTTTTCTGCAGAACAGGCATGTAGTCCGGCTGCAGAGCGAAAGGATCCATCAAAATAAATGCTAATGCGGGAGTTTTCCTGCTCTGCAGGCACAGCAGGGTAGCTTCGCTTCCGTCAAAGGGGATCAGGAGAAATTCCTGCTCGGTGTCAAAACCGTAGAGACCATTGGGGAACGACAGGATATCGTCCGCATCGTATTCAATTTCTCCAAAATATTTTGTCTGCAGTTTCAAGGTGATGACCTCCTATCAGGTATCTCCCTCATAGTTGGGATCGGCAGAGGGAGGAACGTACAGGGGACCGCCGACGTACTTGATCTGCACCTCGGGCATCTGGGTAACAGAGATCTGAATGTCGCCGGGGGTAAACTCGAAGGTGGTTTGATTCATGCGCCAATCGAAGTTGAGCTTATCCATTTCAAACCGGATCTGCATATCGCCGGCATCCCAGTTCAGGTTAGCTCCTACAGTGGGCAGGAATTCAATACCCACATTGGTCTGGACATTGCTCATCTGCTGCTGGGCAGCGATCTGAGCGATCATGTCCTCACCGACCTTGGCGGAGAGCAGAAGTTTGCCCTGGCGGGCATAGGCTGCGGTGGCCTCATAGGAGGCTTGCACACCGCGGTCAGCAGCCTGGGAAATAGCGGTAGCAGTGGTGGGATGAATGGAGTTGCGGGCCTCAAATGTGTCAACATTCAGGCGAATGGGGCGGCTCTTGATATGCAGACCGCCGTCGTTGCGGGAGATCTCGAGATCCGCGGTTCCGCGGGCATATTCCAGCTTGGCATCCGTTACCTTCATCTCGATCTCAATAGGGACAGTAGTAATTTCAATCAGAGGAAACATGGAAAACACAGACTCCTTTCTGTATTATTTATAATATATATTACCTAACGTAATCCATCAAAGATTCGCTGAGGATACTATTGCCCATCTTCAAGGCGGCATTGTAGCAATACTGCGCCCAGGAGAAGCTGGTGATTGCATCAGCCAGATCGCACTCTTCGATGGCAACGATCTGCTCATTCAGAGTGTATGCGGTGCTTTCCAGAATCTGCTGATTGTTGTGAAGATAGTTGGCCTTGGTGCTCATCTCAACATGGTATTCCTTCAGGTCAGAGGCAGCGGGCTGGAATTTGTTGAGCAGTGCGCGGTACTCCTCCTTATCGGCCTCACTTGCCCACTCACCGGTCTCCTCATCGCACTGGGTAAGCAGGTAACCCATGCGGTAGATAATGGTTGCAACGTTGTTGGGAAGACCTTCTTCGTCGGTGCCGAAGCCAAGAACATCAATACCCTGCAGGGTGCTGTCGAAGGCACTGGAGGTGATCAGATTGTTGTTCTCATCTTCTTCAAGACCGATACCTACATCCAGATAACGAGTCTCCTTGGCACTGAGGTAGGTGAGGGTCTCGTTATTCTCATCCACCTGATAGCCACGATAATACAGCTTGCGGTCGGCACCCTCACCCTCCCAGGTGAAGGGAACACGCAGGCCGTCAGCGCCGGAGAAGATGTACTGGTCGCCGTGCTTGCAGTTCAGAGACTGGATAATACTGTCGGCCATCTGGATCAGCTGACCGCCCAGTGCGTTGCGGCCGACACCGGCGGTATCGTTGGATGCGGCCAGAGCAGCCTGCAGTGCGGAGTTGTCTGCCTGATTGTCCACCATGCTGACCACACTGTCGATAGCGCTGTAAGCGGTATCAAACTTGCGGGCGACGGATTCGCTTACCTCCAGCTGAGAAGAAACCTGCAGGAAGGAACGGCGCAGCTGGAAACTCTCTGCTGCGGCAGCGGGATCCTCTGCATAGGAGTTAAAATTGCGTTCGGTAAGTACGGTGTTGCGGGCACTGTTCAGACGCAGGGTGGAATTGTTCAGATTCACACGGTAGGCCTTCATGGTGCCGTTAGTCGTTGCACGGATCATAGTTTATCCTCCTTATCTGCCTGCGACGCCGGTGCCGTTGATGAGTTTGTCCAGGATCTCGTCCATGGTGGTCATCAGGCGGCAGGCTGCGGAATAGGATTTCTGATACTGGATCATATTCACCGTTTCGTCGTTCAGATCAACGCTGGAAACACTGTCGCGGCCGGTATCCAATTCCACTGCGGATGCGTAGTAGTTATCCAGCATGATTTTGGTGCTGCTCTGGTCGTTACCAAGCACGGCGTTGATGTTACCGAGCATTTCAGCGAAGCTGCCGGTGAAATAGGTTTCATCCTTGGAACCATTGATCCGCTCGGTGGGATTATAGTTCATATCCTCATTCATCAGGTGGATCATATGCAGGATGTTGGTGTTATCGGTGGAGCCGATATTGTTGGTGCCGGGGATCACGGAGTAGGAGTTGACGATCTGCACATCGCCGCTGGCCCATGCTGCAGAGATGGAGATGTTGGAGGCGTTGATGCCCTCAGCATCATTCAAGTCGCCGCGGATACTGAAGAGATTTCCGTAGTTTGCGCTGCGGGAACCATTTGCCTCCAGATAGGCGATATCGTCAGCAGTCAGATCCTCTTCCGCTTTCTTCTCCATGGGCAGGGGGTTACCTGCGGCATCCACATAGTAGTATTTGTCTGTGGCCTGATCGAAGGTATAGCGGAAGCCGTTGTTGGCGGCGTTCATGGTCTCAGCAAACTTCTGAGCCAGCAGATCCAGAGAGTGCTGGTAGTAGCGGATACCGCGCTTAGTGGCTGCATTGGGATCCACAGTATTGATATAGTCGATGGTAGCAAACTCGCCGGACTCGGTGAGGAACTCGCGGGCGGCCTGCAGTGCACCGTAAAGATCGTTGTCACCCAAGTGGACATCCACAGAGAGCTTTGCCTCGGTGGTGGTGAGGATGAAGTTGGTGGTCTCGTTGCCCGCCTCATCGGTCTTGACGATTTTGCGCAGCAGATACTGGGTCTGATTGCCCTCTGCATCGGCAGGAGCATTCCAGGCCATCTTGTCGCCGGTCATGGCGGCAATCAGATCGTCCAGAGAGAGGGTGGAACCGTCTTCTCCAATGACGGTCATACCGGGAAGTACGGTATCAACGGTGATATCCTTGTAAGTGGACTTGACATTGCCCTTTACGTCGGTAAGAGCGGTCAGGTAGAGATCAAAGTTGCTCACATCGGTGGGGTTGCCGTTTTCGTCCAGATAGGGGAGGCTGCCGGCGATCTGAGGATTATAGTTGGGGTTCAGGTTATCCTGCTTGATCTCGGTGCCATAAATACCATCGATCAGATAGGTGCCGGGATAGGTGCCGGCGATCTTGATGGACAGCTTCTCCACATCCACAGCGGGACCGATATTCTCCTCGGTGTACTCCACATCGATCTTGATGTACTGGGAGAGCTTGTCGATCAGGCGGTTGCGCTCGTCGCGCATCTCCAGAGCGGGAGAACCGTGGATATCGCACTTGCGAATGGCGGTATTCAGATTGCGGATGCTGGCGAGAGTCTCGTTGACGATGGTCAGATCGGATTCGAAGCGATCCACCGCGTTGACCTCGACCTTTTCCAGATTCTTGGCATAGGTCTTGAACAGAGAGACCAGCGTGGATGCGGCAGCGCGTACCTGCGTGTCGAACTCGCCCTGTCCGGTATACTCGGTGAGGTTTTCCAAAGTGGAGGTCAGAGTGGCGAACTGCGCGGCAATGATACCGTGTTCGTCAGCACCGTCGCCCACTTCGTCCAAAATAGCGGCCAGGTCATTCAGGTTGGACAGCTTGGTGTCCATGTAACCCACGCTGGCGCACTCGGTGCGGTAGCGGATATCCAGGTAGGGATCGCGCAGCTGGGAAATGCCGGAGGCATAGGCGCCGCTGCCGATGCGGACGCTGGAGTCGGAGTAGCGGTCAACGCCGTTAGCGTTCATGCTCTTGATATCCAGTGTCTGGCGGGTATAGCCAACAGTATTGATGTTGGCGATATTGTTGCCGGTGAGGTTCAGACCCTGCTGGGAGGTGTAGATACCCAGACGCACCGTTGTAAACATTCCAAAGGTTCCGATAAAGCTCATGGTTCACGCTCCTTATTGTTAGAAGAAGTGCGCGTTACGCGCGGAAATCTGCTTTCATCTGGGGCGGGGGAGAAACTTCGCCCGGTACCTGCTGACCGGCGGCGCCGGCAGCGGCCAAAAACTTTTCTACTTCGTGGAGGTTGCACTCCAAAGTGTTGCGCGCGATCTCTGCCGCACTGTGATAAATGGCATATTCACGGCGGAGTGCTTCAACAGACTCCTTTGCCTTTTGGCGCAGCTCGGCGGGTGCTTTGGAGGGCAGGTCCACGAGACGTACATCCTGCAGTCCCAGTTCCTGCAGAAGCGTAACGCGCTTCTGCTCAAGACCGCGCAGGGAGAGTGCCTGGGCCTGTTCTTCCTTGAGGATCTTATCCAGCTCGAGAAGATCGTTTTTGCGAACAATCAAAGTCTTGCGTTTGGCAAGCTCGGTGAGCTGGCGGAGATGCTCGGTCAGGTTATCAAACAGGGAAAGCAGCGCTTCCATTTATACGCCCTCCCCGATAAAAAGCATTCTTGCGGCAATAGCGGCGGGATCGGGCTGATAGGTGCCGGCAGCTACCTCACGGCGCAGTGCGCGGATATCGCCGGTGGTGGTAGCGGTACGCACTTCCTGAGAGATGCGGCCGACCAACGTCTTGTGGAAGTTGCTGGAGCTCTCTGCGGAGAGCGTGATGCTGTCAAACTTTCCGCTTTCGGCGGAAATATTCTGTGTATGGGTGTCCCGCTCAACTGCGGGGGTGTAGTAAAGGTTTGAACGACCGACCGAGGAAACGATGCCTGATCTGGATGATGTTCTCATAGTTTCACATCCTTTTGATAAAAACAGTTGATTTTGTTATGATTCACCTTTATTATCGGCAAACGGGCGTAAAAAATAAGCACAGATGGGAAAAATCTTTCCCATCTGTGCAACTTTTTAGAGAGTTTTTAAGTGCCGCAGCAGTATCTGAGCGATATTGTCGATCGGAGCCTGTGTAATAACCGCGCCGATCTTGTGTGCCACCATGGGCATACCGTAGACCACGCAGGTCTCCTCGTCTTGTCCGATGGTATAAGCGCCGCGCTTACGCATCGCCAGCAGGCCGTCAGCACCGTCCTGTCCCATGCCGGTGAGAATGATACCGACAGACTTGCAGGTCACATTATCTGCAATGGAGCGGAAGAGTACATCCACAGAGGGACGGTGACCGCTGACCTTCTCGCCGTGCTGGCAGGAGAGTGTATAGCGGGTGCCGTTTTTCACAACACGAGCCTGGAAATCGGCAGGAGCAACCAGCGCCAGACCGCGGCGGATCTCGTCACCATGTTTTGCTTCGCGTACTTCCATCTTGCACAGGCGGTTGAGACGCTCAGCATACATGGCGGTAAAGCCTGGAGGCATATGCTGAACAATGACCATGCCGGGGATGTCGGCAGGCAGCTGCTTCATGACCTCCAAAGTTGCCTCGGTACCGCCGGTAGAGGCGCCGAGACCGATGATAACATTATCCAAGGAACTCTGCGCGCCCAAGGAGGCGGTGCCGCCGGAGAGAATGGAACTGACCGCGGAAACAGCACCGGAAGCCGCGCCGGAAGTGGCGGGAGCCGCGATGGGGCGGGGCGGTCTGACCTTGGCAGAGGCGGCGGTAATGACCTTTTGGATCAATGTGTCGATGAATGCCTCCTGACCTTCTCTGTCCGGCTTGCGGACAAAATCCACCGCGCCGGCGGAAAGAGCGTCAAACACCTTCAGGTTCAGAGAGGAAACGAGGATCACGGGGATAGGATTGTCGGGCAGGAACTGCTTGAGGAAGCTGATACCGTCCATGCCGGGCATTTCCACGTCCATGGTCATCACATCGGGAGCAAGCTTGGAAAACTTATTCTTGGCATCCATCGCGTTGATGGCATAGCCGACGACTTCGATTTGCTCACAGGACGACAGACCTTTAATGATCAGGCTGCGGGCCAGGATCGAGTCATCAACGACCATAACGCGGATCTTTTTGCCGGGAGTCATTGTCATAACTGGATACACACCCTTTGCTTATTTTTGGAATGTTGCGGGAGCCAGCCTGCGGTAAGGTGTGCCGGGGCTGAGGTTCTCGGAATAGCTGATGAGCAGATAGCCGCCGGGATTAGTTGCATCGTAGAAGCGCTGTACCAGCGCATCCTTGGTGGGCTGATCAAAGTAGATCATCACATTGCGGCAGAAAATCACATCGAACTTGCGGCGGAACTTAATGGGCTCCATCAGATTGAAAGGCTGGAAGATCACATTGTTCTTCAGGGCGGGGCACACAGCGTGGCGTCCGTCCTTCTGGTCAATGAAATACTTGCGCCGCCACTCGGCGGGAATGGTATCGGGCAGCTCATAAATACCCTGCTTGGCGGTATTCAGTGCCTGAGCGGAAATATCGGTGGCCAGAATGCGGGTATCCCACTGGCTGGCCTGAGCGCCGAGATGGTCGAGAAGATACATGGAGATGTTGTAAGGCTCCTCACCGGTAGAGCAGCCGGCACTCCAGATCGCGAGAGATTTATCCTTCTCGTGTCGGCGGACGATCTCGGGAATGATATGATCACGGAAATAGTCGAGATGATCCTGCTCGCGCATAAAGAAGGTGTAGTTGGTGGTCAGCTTGTTGAGCAGCAAGGTGATCTCCTTCTCGTCGCGGGTCTTGAGAATATGGTCAATAAAGTCTGTAAAACTCTTATAACCGAGCTGCTTGATGGTGACAGACAGACGACCGGTGATCAGCTGACGCTTCTGCGACAGATCGATACCGTAGGTGGAGTGAACAAAGTTCGCGAGCCTGCGGAAATCGGCGTCCGAAATCGTCATAGGGGAGAATACGGCTCCCTGGTGGTGGGAATCAGTCATGAGGCAGCAGCTCCTCACAATCAAGCACCATCATGGTGCCGCTGCCATCGGGCAGGGAGACCATACCGCTGACCAGCTTCTGGGTGTGATTGACGGGAGTGGGAAGAATATCCTTGTTGGGAATATCCAGCATCTGATCCACAGAGTCCACCAGAAGTCCGATCTGGGTGCCGCCCACATTCAGGACGATCACCAGGCAGTCCTCCTGTGCTTCCTTGCCCAAACGCAGGCGAATATCCAGAATGGGGATCATGTCACCGCGCAGGTTGAAGATGCCGCGCACAAAATCGGGCAGCATGGGGAGGAAAGTGATGGAGTAGTTGGTAATGATCTCCACCACACTGTTGGCATCGATACCGAACTTCAGATTATCGGTATTGAAGATGAGATATTTGTTAGTGTCGGCGACCTCTTCGACCTGTGCGCCGAACACTGCTTCCATTTGGTCCTCAGTTGCAAACATGAGGTCTTCATTCACATTGATACTCATGTGCCGATCCTCCTTTGTGCGTTAAGATTCCTGAGTGGATGCGTACAGATTTGCCACATCCAGAATGATACTGATGCTGCCGTCACCCAGCAGGGTGCAGCCGTTGATGCCGTACTGCTTGATGTTGTAGCTGTTCACATAGCTGGGCAGCTGCTTGACCACGACTTGCTGTTCACCCAGCAGTTCGTCAACAAACAGGCAGTAGGAGCACTCGCCGGACTCCAGCCACAGAAGAATACCGTCCTCAATATTGTCATGACCCTTCTGGAGCTGATAGAGATCCTTGGCGCGGATGATGGGATAGAAGTTGTTCAGGCAGCTGATCACCTCGTGGTTGGCGGAATCGTAAATAACCTCGCCGGCGGTGACCTTGAAGCTCTGACGGATGTTGTTGATGGGAATCGTGAAGATAGAGTCGCCCACGGAGACCTCCATACCGTCCATGATAGCCATGGTCAGAGGGATCTTCAGGGTGGTGGTCATGCCCAGACCTTCCTCGCTGGTGATGGTAACAGTACCGCCTACTTCTTCGATGTTCTTCTTCACAACGTCCATACCGACACCACGGCCGGAGAACTCGGTGACCTGATTGTTGGTGGAGAAGCCGGGCATCATCAGGAAGTTGAGGATCTCACGCTTGGAGTATTCAACGTCGGGATTGGCAAGACCGTTCTTGATGGCCTTCTTCAGAACAGCATCGCAGTTGACACCGCGGCCGTCGTCAGTGATCTCAATGATAACCTCGCTGCCGGTATCGCGGGCGGTAAGAGTAACCTCGCCAACAGGATCCTTGCCTGCGGCGATACGGTCAGCCTCGGTCTCTTCCAGACCGTGGTCCATGGAGTTGCGCACGATGTGCATCAGAGGATCACCCAGGCTGTCGACAATAGTCTTGTCCACCTCGGTGTTCTCGCCGATCAGAGTGAGCTTGGCGCGCTTGCCCAGCTTCTTGCTCATATCGCGCACGATGCGGTTCATCTTCTGGAAGGTGCCGGAGATGGGAACCATGCGCAGGGACATGGCGACATCCTGCAGCTCGTCGGTGAGCTTGCGAAGCTGACGGGCGGACTTCTGGAAATTGTCCAGTGCCAGACCGTTCAGGTCAGGGGAGGAGGTGACCATGGATTCAGTGATGACGATCTCACCCACCACAGCACTCAGCTGCTCCAGCTTGCTCAGGTTCACACTGATGAGACTTTCCTTGGGATGCTGGACTGCTGCGGCCTGCTGTGCGGGAGTGGCTGCCGCGGCGGTTTCGGTATAGGACTCCTGTTCCTCCTGAACCTGCTCTGCGGGAGCGGGTTCAGCGAACTGGAGGTCATTTGCCTGATAGGACTTGATGGAGCCGGAGGCGTTGACAACGGAAATGGCGCTGTCGCGGTCCTCGGTCTTGCGGAACATCATGCTGAAACCGTTTTCGATGACAGCCTCGGCAGAGCCGGCATTGGTCTCAACATCCGCGGGCTCAAAGATGAAGGAGGAGTCCGCGCAGCAGTCGCGCACGGAGGTGACCAGCATGAACGCGCGCAGGTTTTCCATGCCGCAGCCCTCGTCGAAATAGACGCGCAGCTCATAGGGGAAATCACGGTTTCCGGCAGAAGCCACAGCCTGTACAACGGGAACTGCGGCAGGAGCTGCGGCAGGAGCGGCAGTGGGAGCGGCGGGCGCTGCTTCGGCACTGTCACCGGACTTAATTTTGGTGATTAAACTATTAATATCTGAGAGGAACTTGTCGATATCCTTAGAGAGAGGTTGATCGGATTCGATCTTCTCGACCTCGCCGCGGAAATAATCGATCGACTGGAACACCAGATCAAACAAAGTGGAGCGGTTTGCCGCTGAGACAACGGACATGGAATTCTCACGGATGATAAAGAACAGATCCTCGATACGATGAGCGATCGTAGCAAGAGTATCAAATTCCATCATTGCCGAGGAGCCCTTGATGGTGTGCATGATGCGGAAGATCTCATTGACATTGTCCTGAGAAAAATCATTCGCCTTCTCTGCCTCAAGAACACTGGCTTCCAACTGTTCGAGCAAGGTGTTGGTTTCGTAGATATACATATCCAGAATTTCGTTGCCGCTGCTCATAGAAAACACCGCCTTTTCTTTAGTATCTTTTAAAATTATCGGCAGACGCCAATGGAAAATAAGAGCCTAAGAATACTTTAACAAATTTAGCCGACTAAATCAACCTTTTTTTGGAGGAACCTGAAATGCCGGATCTTTTGGGCGTGACCAACCCGGTACCGGGACGGGAAAACAGCAACATAAACCGCAGCATCCCTATGACCCCGGGGAATATGCAAAACAATCCGAATATTCAAAATGTTCCCGATCTTACCAGGGTCTCCCATGCAGACGGGCGCACGGACCGCAATGATAACGGACAGCTGAACGATTCTCAGTACATCCGATATGACTCGAACTTCGAGACTTTTGTGCAGCGCCTGCGGGAGTCCCCTAATCTGGCGGACAGCCTTGCGCGGCTGTTCGGCGGTCGGGAGGGAACTGTGGTGCTCTCCGGCATGAGCGACGGTGTAGCCGGCGAGATGTCGCAGATCATGCAGATGATGCATATGGATCCCGACCAACTGCTGGCATTCCTGAAGGGACAGCTCAAGAGCGGCAGCCGCTGCGGCGGCGCGCTGTTTGCCCTTCTGCGCAATGCCTATGCCAATGCTGCCTCTGTGAGTGTGCAGGAGGACATCCTGCAGTTTGTGAAGGCCTACATGGACCATGCTTCATCTGCCCACATTGAAAAGAACCTCCTGCGTGAACTGCAGGGCATGGCGGACAGTATGCCCGCAAGCTGGGCGCAGGCACTCCGGGATGCTTTGGCAGAACTGGAGAGCCTTATGGCTGAAGGCAACCGGGAGGCAGTGCTCGCGGCGCTGCGTGAAAAGGTCTTTCCCCACATGGCCGACTATGTGGGCAGGACCCACGATCTGGGTACTCCCCGTGAGCTGCTCAGTATGCTCACGCTGAATATGACCCGCTATGAGAACGGTTCTCTGGAAAATCTCCTGAGCACCTTCCGCCGCCTGGTCAGCTACGGTACACTCAAGGATCAGCTGGGAAGTATCGATGATGCATCCCTGATGCAGCTGCTGAAGGCAAACGACTTCGATCCCGACTCCGCGGCCAACAAGTTTGCCGATCAGCTGATGAGTGCCGCTGCCCGTGCCATGAGAGGCGAAGGAGACGCGTCTACACAGAATATTTTCCGCCAGCTGGTGGCGGCTATGCTGATCAACGAGAGTGTATATATGCCTGTGAACCACTACATTCTTCCTCTGGAGTGGGACGGTAAGTTCCTCTTCTCCGAGATGTGGGTGGATCCCGATGCCGGAAGAGATGATGAGGGCGGGCGGCGCAGAAACTGCGCGAAGATCCTGCTCAAGCTGGACGTACAGCCGCTGGGCGCTTTTGATGTGCTGCTGGTCAGTGTGGACAAGGAAGTCAGCATGAATATCTTCGGCCCCGAGAAAATCATGCCCTTTGCACCCCGTATCGAGCAGACACTGGGGCAGATTTTGGAACGCAACGGCCTGAAAAACGGCGGTGTGTCGGTGCGGCAGATTTACCGTCCGCTGACACTGACGGAAGTGTTCCCTCAGATCTTTGAAAGGAGGAACAGCGTAAATGTCAAGGTCTAATAAAGGTCGTGACGGCGCGGGAACAGCCGTAGCGCTGCAATACGGCGCAGGCGATTCCGCTCCTGTCGTTGTTGCCTCCGGAATGGGATACATGGCGGAAAAGATCGTAGAGACCGCATCAGAGGCCGGTGTTCCCATTTATGAGGACAACTCCCTGGCTACCGCGCTGGCGCAGCTCAAACTGGGTCAGGAGATCCCGGAGGAGCTCTACAAGGCTATTGTAGAGATCTATGTATATTTCCTGAATTTCGATCCCGATGAGCGGGAGAAAAAAGAACAGGAGAAGAAGGCACAGGCGGAAGCCGCGCCTGAGGTGCAGTCTGCACCGGATGCGGCTGCGCCTAATGAGGAAACGGAGGGTCAGGTATGAGCGAAAATGTTTATCTGCTGCTCAATGATGAGAATGTACCCATCGGGCAGTGTATCCTGATGACAGCACCCGACGCACCGCAGATCCGCGCCCGGATCCTGAACGGCGATGTGGATGAACTGGAAGCGGCTACGCTTCACAAGCTGGTCACTCTGGTTGGTACACTGCAGACGATGCCTACCCTGCAGGGTGAGGTCGTGGGAAGTGCCTATGATGATCTGAAGATCCGGCGCGTGGCATCCAAAGAGGATGTGCGCGAGATGCTGCGTGTGGATGTTTGCTTTGACTCTTTGATCTATCCTGTTGCCGGACAGTGGAAGGGCAAGCGCAAGGTGGAGTTTATCGACCTGAGCTGCGGCGGTATTGCTTTCTTCTGCGAGGAGCAGATGCAGCGGGGCGATCAGTTTGAGATCGTGATCCCCGTTACACCCAAGCCCCTTGTGATGCGGTGCCAGGTCCTGCGCACCAGAGAGAAAAACGGAAGACTTTGCTATGCCGCGAAATTCGTGGATATGTGCCACGATGAGGAGAAACTGATCTGCGAGGCTGTGTTCGGTATTCAGCTCAGCCAGCAGAAGAATCACGTAAAAGGAAGAGAGGCTGCGCAATGAAAAAAATCTGTGGAAAGTTTAAGAACCGATCTGTGAAGAGAGTGGCGTCAGCATTGCTGGCGCTGGTGCTGCTTTTAGGGATGGCTCCCGCATCCCTCCCCACAGCCCGTGCGGCCTCCTGGATGGATGAATATATCGAGAAGGTCGTAGAGTGGGGCGTCATGCGCGGCGATGTATCCGGCAACCTCAATGCTGAGGGTTTGATCACCCGCGCAGAGTTCGTGACCATGGTCAACCGAGCCTTCGGTTATACCGGAAGCACTGAGCATCCCTTTGACGATGTGAAGCGCGGCGACTGGTATAATAATGATATCGGTATTGCCTACAATGTGGGCTATTTCAAGGGAATCGGTGAGACCACCGCTTCCCCCAACAGCAATCTGACCCGCGAGCAGGCGGTGGTTCTTATCGGACGCAATCTGCTGCTGGACGAGAAGATGGGTGAGACCCTCGGCTTCTCCGACAGCCGCTCCTTCAGCGAGTGGAGCCGCGGTATGGTGGAAGCTGCCATCAATGTGGGTTATGTCAGCGGCTATAGCGACGGAAGCTTTATGCCTCAGAACAATGTTACCCGCGGCGAAGTGGCGGCGATGCTGGTCAAGGCCATCGGCACGATGGTCCATCAGCCCGGCACCCACTCCCTGGGCGGCGTGTACGGCAATGTGATGATCTCCACCTCCGGTGTTACCCTGAAGGATACTACCATTGCAGGTAACCTTTATATCACCGGCGGCCTGGAGCTGGGCGATGTGCTGCTGGACAATGTGGTGGTGCTGGGCAAGATCATCATCTCCGGTGCAGGCGAGAGCCACAAGGGCGACAGCAGTATCGTTCTCAGAAATGTACAGAGCGGTGAGCTGGTGATCGACAGTGTGGCAGGTCAGTTTGTGACTCTGCGCGCTGAGGGTGATACTCAGATCGACTTTACCAATGTCAAGACCGGCGCGTATCTGGACGATCAGACCGCCTCGGGCGATGGTCTCCTGTATGTGGAGATCAACGGCGACCCCGGCATTCAGGTCACCGTGGCAGGCAACATTGAGGAGGTCATGAACTGCACTCCTGAGTCCCTGCTGATGATCGCCGAGGGTACTGCAAAATTTGTTACCATTGATGAAAATGCCATCGGGTCCATGCTGGAGGTGAGAAATATCGCCTCCATCGAGGAATTGAATCTGGATATCGGTGTTCCCGTCACCGGTGAGGGCGATATCGCTGAGCTGAACGTGAATGCCGCCGGAGCCATTGTTGATATTCTGCCCGACGATATTAATATCCGTCCCGGTCTGGAAGCCGAGATCGTGGGCGAGGAAATGGACACCAAGGACGGTGACGAGTCCTCTGCCGACCCCAGAATCCTGGCAAGCTATCCCCGCGTGAAGAACATCGCGCCCACCAGCGCGGAGGTGGTGTTTGAGACCAATAAGCGCGGCACTATCTACTGGGTGCTGACCAATCTGATCGATGGCCCTGTTACCAATGCCGACGATATCATTGAGGTCAAGGACTACAGCCCCAAAATCCTGCAGCAGGGTTCGATCAATGTCACTTCCTCGGAGAAGGACTTCTCTGTCAAGATCAGCAAGCTGATTGCTGATGGCAGCTACTATGTGTCCGCCGTTCTGGTGGACAGCCGCGGTCAGCGCAGCGCTGTAAAGCATATCCTTTTCTCCACACCCGACGGTACCGCACCCAAGTTTGCTACCGGCTATCCCGAACTGACTTTGGTGAAGATGGACTACGCTCAGGTGAGTGTCATGTCCACCAAATCCAGTGTGCTCTACTACGCACTGCTGCCCAAGGGTGCAAGCGCTCCCACTATTGCAGAATTCAAGGCAGGCGCCATCAGCGGTGACCTGAGCAATTGCCCCGCCGGCGGTATTCCCGTCACCAAGAATGTAATCCGCATTCTGAATGTCTGCGACGAGGGTAAGCTGGATGAAAAGGTGACCTACGAGCTGTATCTGTGCCTGATCGACCCCGACAACGGTAAGGACAGCGGTGTGAGACGCATCACCTTCACCACGGTGGACGGCACACCTCCCGAACTGATGGATGCTGTTGTCACCGGCATTCAGAAGAACAGTGTGAACCTGACCACCGCCATGAACGAAGCCGGTATCATCTACTGGGTCGTAGTGAAGGAAGGCCAGGAGTATCCCGTGACTCCCAACGGCTCCACTGAAAAGCCTGCGCTGGACAGCAAGACTGCTGTTCTGCAGGTGGTCAACGGTATGGGCAATGTTATTAAGTCCGGCAAGGTCAACGCCACTGCCAACAAGGACGTGATCCTGAAGATCAGCGGTCTGCAGCCGGAATCCTCCTATGATGTCTACTATGTGGCAGAGGACAAGGCAGGCAACTACTCCATCGTGAAGACCATTACGGTGAACACACTGGACGATGTGGCGCCCAAGGTCAGACAGGAGTTTACCAAGACCGCAGATGTGCAGGGCATCAACCCCCTGCCTGAGACGGATATCCACATTATCTTTACGGAGAGTGTTCGCAACAAGGATGCGGCCTACTCCTTCTATGAGCAATACAAGGTCATCACCGATAAGAACTCCACACCCTCCGAGGTTACCGAGGCCAAGGAGACCCTGATCCGCGAACTGGAGAAGTCTGTCCAGCTGTGGGATGTGAGCAATGTGAGCGCTGCCTATCAGGTCAAGCATGAGCTTAATGCAGCCAAGCACAATGACTCCGGCACCTGGATCGACTACGATAAGGTGGAGATGGAGATGAACGATGAGGGTGAACTGGTCATCATCTTCCGCCACGGTGAGGCAGTCAGCCTGAGCAGTGGCAGCACCTACCAGTTTGTTATTGAGGATGTGACCGATACCTCCAATGCCAAGAACCCCATCAAGCCCAATCCCACCAAGCTGGATAAGTTTACTACCGTGTTTGCACAGGTGAATCTGACCAGCCGCGCCAGCAGCAATGTAAATGTGGAAGGTCTGCCTCTGCAATGGAGTCTCGGTGTACAGACCGACACCCCTGCGGATGTGGATATGCGCTTCTGGATGGATCCCCAGTCCACTGACAGTGTCAACAGCAACGTCTACTACGATATCTGGCTGGAGACCGACGATGTGATCATCTACTTCGATGTCTACTGCCGTGTGATCGATCCCGAAGCCGAGCAGGCAGTAACTACCGGCACGGAGGAAGACGGTCTGTCCATGTTTGCCTCCTGCGGTCGTGTGGATGCAAACGGCTGGCACTATTTGGGCAATATGAACATCTACAGCAGCGGCGGCACTGCCCGTTCCAGCATCAACGGTCTGATCAACGGTGATAACACCACCAAGATCTCCCAGCTCAACAGCCTCAACTCCGACTATACCTATGAGTTTGTCATTGATGTTACCGAGATCAACGGCAGCGACGAGGAGGAAAGCTGGAGCGAGGATATCAAGATGCGTGTGCTGATCCCCGCCGGTCAGGATCTGTCCGGCACGGATTACGCCAAGCGTGATCCCTGGACCAACGATGTTACCAACATCGGCAATCCCGAGGAGTTCACCATTTCCCGCAAGTTTATCGACACCAAGACGCCTCGCTTCATGAGCGGCAACCCCACCTTCAATGCCGGTGACGGTATGGTGGAAATGAATGTGATGCTGGACAGAGCCGGTACACTCTACTATGTGGTCGCTCCCATGTATACCGAGCAGGACGGCTACAAGGCATCCGTTCTGACCCGTGGTTTCGATGAAAACGGCAACGAAGTCGACTTTGGTGAGCTGTTCAAGCTGGGTATCAACCCGCCCACCAAGGGTGACGGTATTACTGAGGATAACCCCATGGGCTTCTGCCCTGTGCTGGCCGCGCCCACCAAGGACAATGTGGCACTGATGGTCGATAAGGGCGCCTCCTCCACCAGTATCAAGACCGGCAAGGCGTATGTAGGTACCAACCTGCAGACAATCAAAGTTGATGGCCTTGACCCCTTGACCACATACTTCGTTTATTGTATACTGACAGGTGAATCGCAGAAGTATTCCGAGGTCTATTGCTTCCAGTTTACCACCAAGCAGGTGGAGACTCCCGCCATTGAGCTGAATGTGAACGGCGGCAATCTGGTGAGCGCCAAGACTTCTACCCCCGCAGAGATGGATTGGGTCATCTATACCTACGACATGGCTGCCAAGATCTTCAACGAGTCGTTCCTGGCCTGTGTGCCCAGCGACCAGAGAGCCGCCTATCAGGCAGATTGTGCCCGCCTGTCTTTGGATCCCAATAGCCTTACTGTGCTGCAGGCGCTGCTTACCTCTGTGCCTGTGACCCAGGAAGTGGGCAATACATCCCTGATCGATCCTTCTTTGTTTGACCTGTATGCAAATGAGCAGATGAAGCAGAGAGTGCTGGAGTATGTTCAGGGTGAGGCGACAACCAGCTACAGCCCCACCGAGACCGGCGACAAGAGCTTCCCCGCAGCGGATAAGGTGCAGACCATCAAACCTGCCAACCTGAGTCCCGAGACAACCTACTACTTCATTGCCGCAGCCCGTAACCCCCTGGGTCAGAACTACGGCTTCAAGGCAGTGGGCGGTGTGCATCTGCCGGACGGAACAGCTCCCCAGCTGCTGGATTACAATACCTACATTCATAAGTTTGCGGCAAACATTCCCTCTGCCGGCGGTTCCTATGTGTACGATGTGCCTCTGGATTGGGCGCTGCAGACTACACCGAGAGCCTATGCCTACAAGGGTACTGTGACGCTGCAGTTCTCCGAGAAGATTTACCAGCTCATCACCAAGGATGATCTCAGCACCATGCTGGAGAGCATTAATGACGGCAACTTCGCCGATAAGGTGAGAATCTCCGGCGGCGATCTGGAAATTCTGAATGTTGATGTGGCAGGCGGTACGATCACCTTCGGCTTCCAGCATGTTACCGTGGGCGCGACCATCACCATCTTCAAGGAAGGCAGTATTTCCGACGCTTACAGTAATGTTAACGGACAGGGTGCCCGTCTGGTGCTGAAATTTGTGGTGGATACCACAGAGGGCTTCCTGGAAAATCTGTCTGAGCCCAGATTTGAGATCAGCTGGGTCTCCGGCGACTAACTAAACCGATCCCTACTCCCGGCAGGTATGCCGGGAGTAGGATACCAAAATTATGCGGATAGAAATGAAACTGGCAGGAGGAAGAACAAATGAGCAGTCTTGAAGTCGAAGTCGGCATGATCCTAGAGGTGCTGAACGCAAGCAATGAGGTCCTCTTCCGTGCCCGTGTCATTGAATTCGACGGTGAGTCGATCAAGATCGAAAACGATCTGGGCGACCGTGTCCCTCCTGTTATGTACAACACGGAGTTTAAGCTGCGCGGCCATCTCAGCGACGACCGCCGTGTGGTCTACCACGGAACAGTGTGCGGCAGTACAGAGTATATGTGGAAGATCGATCAGCTGGCCAACTGGTTCACCTGGGAAAAGCGAGAATTCTTCCGCCAGAATATTTCTGTTCCGGCAATCGTTACCCGCATCAAGTGGGACGGTGACAAGAAGGAAGATCCTCTCCGCAAGGAGGATACATTCAACTGTAAGCTGCTGGATGTGAGCGGCGGCGGAATTCTGATTGCCTGCGATGCCAATTACAGCCGTGGCGACCAGCTGCGTGTGGGCAACGCGGCGATCCTGCCGGATACCGATCCGTACTCCTTCCGCTGCAGTGTCCGCCGTGTACAACAGGCCCGCTATACAAACCTTTACGGCTGCCAGTTCCTGAGTCTGAACCCCAGCGAGCAGGATAGACTGGTGCGTGCTATCTTTACCCTGCAGCGTGAGGAAGCCAAGCGACTGAGAGGAAAAAACTAAAAATGAACTGCTGCCGCGCTGTGACACTTATCACAGCGCGGTAGTTTTTTGTACAAATTGGAGTTTGTCGAGCTGTTCGCACCGCAGTCCGCAAGGCTCCCTCTGACGAGGGAGCTGTCGCGACGAAGGGGCGGCTGGGGGAGGGATACACCAGAAGTTCTTACTTTTTGGTCTCTCCCTCCGTCTTTTGCTTCGCAAAATCCACCTCCCTCGTCAGAGGGAGGCTTAGGATTCTGCAAACCTGAGAGCTCGATAAACTCCAA
>JAZLEB010000030.1:0-30130 GCA_045615065.1 Candidatus Pelethomonas sp.
CCACCCCCCCGGCCCCCCGCTTCCGGAGAGGACCACGTGCGGTTTTATTTTTTGTAAAACTCAACCAAAAACAAAAAAATATGTTGCAAAATATATGTCGATTCCTGTATAATATTGGAAGAGTATGCTGACCGATTAAAGCGATTAGATGCATAATGCGATTTGTCGGGAGGAAAATCATGGAATACGAATACGAGAATCTGGCAGTGGAAGAACTGCAGCCGCAAGTGGTTGAAAAGTGGCTCACTTTCTTTTTGGAAGGCCAGTTGTACGGGGCGTCTATTCTCCACACTGAGCAGATCATTAACATGCAGCCTGTCACCGCCGTTCCCGAGTATCCTGCCTATGCCAAAGGGGTCATTGATCTTCGGGGCATGATCGTTCCGATCGTCGACCTTCGTCTGCGGTTTGGAAAGAAGGAGACAGAGTATACCGAAAAGACCTGTATCATCACCTGCCGTGTGGAGGAGCAGCTGATCGGCTTCGTTGTTGATGAAGTGGATGCGGTGCTGGATATTCCGGAGGAAAACCTTTCGCCTCCTCCGTGGGTGAGCGGAGATCCGACAGCCGGATACCTGACGGCGATTGCCCGCGTTCCAAATGGCAGCGGATCGAAGGATAAGATCGTCCTGTGTCTGGACGTGACAAAAATCCTTAAAGGTGAGGAACTTGAGTCTTTGAAGCGAAACGAACGATAAGTTCTGGCAGTCGATTACATTTAGAAAGGGAATTTCTGTTATGTTTAAGAATTTGAAGATCCGAAATAAGCTTTTTGCTGCATTTGGTGTCATTATTCTGGTCAACATGATTGTTACCGGAGTGTTCTTCCTGGTGCTCAACAGCATTACCTCGGATTTTACTGCGTTCCATGATGAGGCATTCCAGCTGTCCAAAGAGACTTACTCGCTGAAGGCTGATATTCACGAGATGTCCAACTCTGTGTGCAAGGCTATTATCGCTACAACAAAAGAAGATGCAGAGGCGTACATCAATGCCACCAATGAGCAGAAGGATCATCTGCAGAACCGTATCAACTATCTGTATGAAAATTCCTGCTCTGCAGAATTCACCGCTAAATTGGATGAACTGCAGGATCGCGTGAACCTGTTTAATACCCGCACTACAAAGCTGTTCGGCTACTGCAGAGAACTGCGCACCGAGTGGGCGATCGAGATGTATGCTGCCCAGTTTAACGATCTGCTGATCGAGGTCGGCACGATCACCGATGAACTCAACCTGATGGCTGAGCATAATGCAGATGTTCTCTATGAAGGCACTCAGAGCATGGTCGGTATAGGCAAGGCGATCATTTCTATTATTTCCGTTGCCTGCCTGGCCGTCGCCATTGTAACTGCACTGATTATTACCAAGACTCTGGTGAATCCCATCCGTCAGCTGGAAACGGCTGCCAAGGGTCTTGCAGAAGGCAAGCTCAAGGAGGCCGGTAGTGTTATTACCTACCAGTCTCGCGACGAGCTGGGTCATTTGGCAGATGAGATGCGTTTTTCCATGGCTACGATCGACGGTTATGTGACCGAGATCTCTGCCCTTCTTGAGCAGCTTGCCAGCGGCGACCTCACCATTTCCCGCAGCCAGGTTACGGATTATCTGGGTGATTTCGCAAGCATCAAGGAGTCCATGGGTACGATCATTGTGAGCTTCAACAATGCTATTACCGATATTTACAACGCAAGTCTGCAGGTCGATGTGGGCAGCGAGCAGGTATCCAGCGGTGCTCAGGCACTGAGCCAGGGTGCTACTGAGCAGGCCAGCGCTGTTGAGCAGCTCTCCGCTACGATCGCTGAGGTTGCAAGCCACGTAAATGCCAACGCAGAGAATGCTGCTAATGCCAGCAGAATGTCCAACGAGGCCGGTGCGGGCGTTATGGAGAGCAATAAATACATGGCTCAGCTGATGCAGGCTATGGAAGAGATCGACCGTACTACCGGTCAGATCGAGAAGATCATCAAGACCATTGAGGACATTGCGTTCCAGACCAATATTCTCGCACTGAATGCTGCTGTTGAGGCGGCTCGTGCAGGCGCGGCAGGTAAGGGCTTTGCCGTTGTCGCAGATGAAGTTCGTTCTCTGGCTGCCAAGAGCGCAGAGGCCGCAAAGAATACCAACAATCTGATCGGCAGTACTGTCGGCGCCGTGAGAAACGGCATGAATGTGGCAGGTGAGACCGAGCGGGCACTGCGTGAGGTCGTGGAAAAGGCCGGCGCAGTGGATACCCGTATCAAGGAGATTGCTGTTCTATCCGCAGAGCAGGCTGAGAAGATCGAGCAGATCAGCAACGGTATCGAGCAGATTGCCGCGGTTGTTCACAATAACTCCGCAACTGCCGAGCAATCTGCCGCTGCAAGCGAGGAGCTTGCCAGCCAGGCAGCACTTATGAAGGATCAGATCGGCAAGTTCAAGCTCTATAATGGCGATGACTATGTGCAGGAGATCCCTGAGGAGGAATATACGGGGTATACCGGATCCGCTGATTTCTGTGAACCCGCTGGTCTCCCTGAACCCACTGAGTATGTTCCCGCTTCTTTCGAAAACGAGTCTCGCGAGGAAGAGGTCGTATACGAGCGCAAGTACGAGAATTTCAGCGATAAGTATTGATCTATAACAACTGATATAAGGACACCCTGTGGTTCATGTGCCGCAGGGTGTCCTTTTTGCGTTACAGAAAGTTCTCTAAAGCAGCATCCTGTGTGGATGCGATAAAGCGCAGCTGCGAGATCAGAAGGTAAATGTTGATTTGAGCTTCTGCTTTGTTTTCTGCACGGAGCGATGCCAATACAGCGTAAAACAGATCCTCGGCTTCGTCTAGATCCTGATGCTCCAATAACATATGAAATATAGATCCGTGGTGTTGCCAATCCTGCAGGATACTCTGCGTGTGATCTGCGGCATATTCCCACTGCGCAGAGTCCACCAGTGTTGATATTACTTCCAGTTCGCTGATCCAATAGGTACAGCTATCCTGTACATAGCGGTTTGTGAGAATAGAGAACAGAAGAAGCACACAGAGTGTAACAAGCGGTATACAGCATGCTTTCATTTTCCGCCCTCCTTCTTGATGCATCTAACCGTTCCGTGCTCGTCTACGGAAAGTAAAAAGACCTCTTTTGGAGAGGATAGCTTCCGTCTTTGCAGTTCGCCGGTGAGCCAGCTGCGGTCAAGTCCCAGTGCAGTGAGATTTTCATGAAGGAGGCGACCGTCGTTGATGATAAGTGTGGGCAGAGTGACCTGATCGGATAGCTTTACTCCAAGTGATTTGGGAGTGATCGGACTTTCACGGGTATAGGGAAGGATAGAAAACTGCCCACTGGTTTCAAGTACGGCATATTTTATGCTGTCGAGATCGGTGTAGCCTTGAGAACGAAGCTGTTCGCACAGCTCATCCACAGTGAGCCGGTTCTTTTTCATGTTTTCCTGAAGAATCTTTCCGTTCTGAATGATCAGCGACGGTTTTCCACATACGATAGCGCGAAATCTAAGCGATTTGAGATTCAGAAAACTCAGCAGCATGGAAAGACACAGCAGGGTAACGATGGGCAGAAGACCGTTGATCAGCGGTATGCCATAGTTTTGCATGGGAACTGAGGCGAGATCGGAAATGGTGAGTGTCAGAACCAGTTCTATGGGTTCAAGATCCGCGATCTGCCGCTTGCCCAGCAGCCGGAGGCCGATAATCAAAATGAAATACAGTACGACGGTGCGGAAAAAAGCGGTGATCATTTGTGCACATCCTTTCTATATCAGTATTTGCACCTTGCGGTAAAGGTATGCAATTGCCGCTGTGCACATGAGCGGAGAGAGAACCGTTGTAAGCGGCTGTTTTTCGACAAAATTCTTGCATTTTTGCTGTAATGATGTATACTGTATTCGGTGTACTATGCGTATTATCAACTATCCGCCAACAGGCGGATAGACGAGTGATAAATGTTTTGTGTGAAAGGATTTCATGATGAAACAGTTTGTGATTTTGGCTGATCTTACCTGCGATCTGTCGCAGGAAATCAGAGAACAGTTTGGTGTTGAGACTTACATTCCCGGTCATATTCATTTCAGTGACGGCAGAGATTTTTCTACCACATTGGATTGGTCCCATATTGGCCGCGATGAGTTTTACAGATCGCTGTCCAATAAGAAAATGGAAGTGAGCACTGCGCCTGCAAGCCCCGAGGAATATTACGAGACCTTCAAAAGATATGCTGAGCAGGGGATCGATGTTCTCAGTATGTCCATTTCCTCCCGTATCAGCTCCACTTACAATGTGGCTGAGGGCGCGGCAAAACGCATCCGAGAGGAGTTTCCTGAGTGTACTGTCTATTGCTTCGACTCGCTCAGAATGTCCGGCGCGTTTGGCCTTTTGGTCATGTATGCCCACAGCCTGAAGCAGGAGGGCAAGAGCCTGGAGGAAGTGGCTGCATGGCTTGAGGATCATAAGCACAGAGTCCACCAAATGGGCCCTATTGACGACCTGATTTTTGTGGCTCGACGCGGCAGAATCGCTATGGGCAAGGCCATCATGGGAAGTTTTGCCGGCGTGAAGCCCATGGGCGATTGCACCCGTGACGGTTATGTTTCTGTTTTGACAAAAGTCAAGGGCATCAATAAAGCGCTTGATTTGACTGTTCGCTATATTGACCGTGCTGCCGTGAATGTCAAGGATCAGTACGTCCTGATCTCTCACAGCAACCGCCAGGAATATGCCGAGAAATTGAAGACGATGATCGAAGAGACTATCGCTCCCAAGCAGGTGTTTATCAGCGATGTGTTTTCCGGCAGCGGCACGAATGTTGGCCCCGGCATGGTGGGTGCCTATTTCCTGGGCGAAGAGATCTCGGAGGAATTGACTGCCGAGAAGGATATGATGACTGAATTGGTAAACGGGTGATACTATGACGATAAAAATCGATGGCATATGCTTTCGTAATATGATCGACTATGCCGTTCGCAACCTGAACAGACATGTGAGCTTTGTCAATCAGCTGAATGTCTTTCCTGTTCCGGACGGTGATACAGGCACCAATATGGTCACTACCATACATAAAGGTCTGCTGGCGGTTGGAGAGTCTGTGGTAGATCTGCCCTCAGTTTCAAAAAAATTCGCCCGGTCTGTGGTCTATGAGGCACGAGGAAATTCCGGAGTGATCGTATCTCAGTTTTTGAAAGGTATTTCCGAAAAGATCGGAGAGGTAGATGCTGCCGACGGCAAGGTGTTTATCGAAGCCCTTGAAAAAGGCGTGGAATATGCCTATTCCTCTGTGGCGACTCCTGTGGAAGGAACCATGCTTACAGTGGTGAAGGATGCCACTGCCGCTGTGAAAGCAGAATTCAGCGGTGATCAGAGCATCAGCGAGATCGTGGACGCATTTATTGAGCACGCCAGGGTATCTTTGGAGAACACCCCGGAACTTTTGGCGGTGCTGAAAGAGAGCGGTGTGGTGGATAGCGGCGGTGCCGGTATCGTGTATCTCTTTGAGGGCATGAAAAAGTATCTTGACGGCGAAGAACTGGACAGTGTGAACACAACATCGGAAACTGCCGGTGTGGATTATGATGCGTTCAACAGAAACAGCCGCTTTGAGTACGGTTATTGCACGGAGATTCTGCTGCAGCTTCTTGATTACAGAGAACGGTTCGAATGCAATGAGTTCAAGAAGGAACTTTCGGCGCTGGGTGATTCCATTGTGGTGTCTGTGGAACACGATAAGGTGCGTGTGCATATCCACAGCCGCTATCCGGAAAAGGTGTTTACTCTGTGTCACCGCTATGGTGAGTTCCTTTCCTCCAAGATTGAAAACATGACAGTACAGCATACTGAGCTGACAAAGCGAATCATGTGTTCTGAGGAAAAGAATACCGGTGCCTTTGCGGTGGTTGCTGTGGCGTATGATCCGCATATTCAGCAGATGTTTATTGACATGGGCGCAGATGTTGTCATTTTCTGTGAAGATAATGTGTCCACCAAGGACTATCTGGATGCCTTCGAGAAAACCGGCGCGGAGCACATTATTGTATTCCCGAACAGTTCGGATGCTATTCTGTCTGCAGTGCAGGCCAAAAAGATGTATCCGGATGCAAAGGTCACTGTGCTCAATAGCCGCACGGTGGCAGAATGCTATGCCGCGCTGCCTACCATCGACTTTGAGGAAACCGACATTGAGAAGGCCATCGACTCTGTGATCGGTGTCATGGGCAATCTTTACATCGCATCTATCGCAAAGCGAAACAACGCGATCTCCTACCGTGATCAAAGTATTTCCCGTAATGAGTATTATTCTTTTGCGGGAAGAGATCTGATTGCCATCAGCAGAAGTCTGGAAGAAACCGCAGTGGAAACGATCGGCAAGATCACAGCGACCAAACAGAAGGAGATCGTTACTATCTTCTATCAGCCTCATATTGAGGAGACGATCAATGATGTCATTGAATCGGCACAACAGAACAATATCTGTGCGGAATTCTTTTCTGTTCCGATGGACAGCCTGTCCTGCCTGATGACGATCTCGTTTGAATAATTTTGTTGAGAGGGAACTATGAAAAAGATTACCAAAAAGGGAAGCATTATTTTATACGGCTGCAGCGGCTTGGGTGTCAATATGCTGAACCTGCTGGTAGGATCCTACCTTTGCAGCGCACTGCTGGTGGGAGGATTTGACAAGCATGTGGAGTCCTGGACCTATCTGAACCGCGATCTGGTCATTGCCGCGGTCTGGAGTGTTCTTGTTTTGGCGGCAAAGGTTGTCGACGGTTTGATTGACCTTCCGCTGTCTCATTTTGTGGATAATCTGAACAGTAAGTGGGGCAAGAGAAAGACCGGTATCGTGATGGGCTATATCCCTATGATCGCGGCATATCTGCTGTTCCTTGTCCCGATCGATCCTCACGCGAGTGTTCTGAATACCATTTGGTTCGGTCTGCTGCTGGCGATTTTCTATACTGCCTATACCCTTACAATGATCACCTACTATGCAACTTTCGGCGAGATCACCGATAATCAGAAGGATCTTGTGCTGCTTTCCAATGTGAAGTCCATCTTTGATGTGATTTACTTCAGCCTTGGCTATGCACTGGTTCCCGCTTTTGTCAGCATGGGTATCAACATTCGCATCGTGGCTCTGATCTTCCTTCCTTTGTCCCTTACCATGATGATCCCTCTGCTCCTTCTGAAGGAAAAGGGTGGCAAGAATGCTCCCAAGACTCCTGCAACGGAAAGACCCACCTTTGTCAAGTCCCTGCGCTTTACTCTTGAGGATAAGCCTTATATCCTGTGGCTGTGCACCCTGTTTGTAATGAATATCGGCCTGCAGCTGTTCTTGAGTGGTATTAACGAGTATTTCTCTACCACCGGCCTTAATATGACATTTGTGATGGCGTCCTGCTTTGTTCCTGTCCCGTTCACCATTATGATCTACAACAAGATCGTGCTGAAGCGCGGTTTGGGTGTAGGCTACCGCTATGTTCTGGCAGTGTATTCTCTCGGTATGGCGCTCATGGGCCTGTGCAAGTTTATTCCCGATTCCGTCATCTATCCCTTTGCCATCGGCTGCAGCTTGATCGTGTCCTTTGCTATCGGCTCCTTCTTCTCTGTCACCTACACGGTGCCTTCCCACAGAGCTGCGCTGCGTAAGAGTGACAGTGATACAGCTTCGTCCATGTACTTTGCGATCCAGGGTCTGTTTGAGGGGGCTTCTGCCGGTATTGCATCCGGTGTGATCCTTGTCTTCCTGAAGCAGAACGGCTATGTGTCTGTTCTGACTGTTATTGTGGCAGTTGTGTGCATGACCGCATTTGTTATGTCCTATTTCCTGCCTAAGTCCATTTCCATGATCGGTAAGCAGGAGCAGTAAGTATGTTCTATGAGATCTTTCGATGGATCGGAGTTATCACAGGATATCCGTTCCGCTGGCTGTTTTTCAAGGATAAGATATATTATGAAAATGAGCGCGCGACCCGCCGCGTGAAGGGCGGCGCCCTGATCATTGCCAATCACTTCAATCCGTTGGATTATGTGATGAATGTCTTTGTGTTTTTCCCACGCAAGCTCTACGTTGTCGCATCGGAACACGCCTTTAAAAATGTCTTTCTGCGTTTCGGTATGAAATTTTGGGGCGGTATTGAGGCAAACCGTGTGACAAGAAGCATGAGCTTCATCACTCAAAGCATCCGCGAGATCAAAAAAGGTCATCTCGTGCTTATCTTCCCGGAAGGTCACAACACAGATGACGGCACCATCAAAGCTTTCTATCCCAGCTACATTCTTATCGCCCACAAATCAAACGCCCCCATTGTTCCTGTTGTTTCTGACGGAAACTACGGTCCCTTCAAGCGTCTGCACCTGATCGTTGGCGAGCCTATTGATCTCGCTGAGTACATCGACGCGCCCAAGGTCAACAAGGAGGAGATCGCCAGGCTTAATGATATTATTCGCGATAAAGTGCTCGCTCTCCGCGCTGAACTGGATCGCCGCATTGAGGCTGATAAAAAGAGAGGGGCTGCGCAATGACAAAAGAGATCGTTATTGCCGCTGTTATTGGATTTGTGCTCGTCTCCGCGGCATTTTACCTCTTTTCTGTGGTGTATGCTGCCCACTGTGTTTATATCGCAACGCTGAAGCGTAAGGATAAGGAACACTGGGGACGCACGATCTCCATTGTCACCGAACAAACTGTTCAGATGGACAACGAAGGAATGGAGTGGCAGCGCGAGCATGACGCCTATAAGCAGGACGTGCACATTGTACACAACGGTCTGAATCTCTATGGTGAGTATTACGATATGGGGTACGACCGCGCAGTGATCATTCTGTCGGGAAGAACAGAAAGCTTACGCTACGGCTACTACTTTTCCCGTCCCTATTCCGAGTCAGGCTTTAATGTGCTTGTGATCGATCCCCGCGCTCACGGCTACAGCGACGGTGAGTTCAACACCTTCGGATTTGAAGAGAGCAAGGATGCCATAGCCTGGGTTCAGTTCCTGGAGGAAACCTTCCACATCAAGTCGGTGGTGTTCCACGGCATCTGCATTGGTGCTGCGGCCGGTATGCTGGCTATCACATCGCCGGATTGCCCCGCTTGCGTGAAAGGAATGGTCACGGAGGGAATGTTCGCTAACTTCTGGGAATCCGTGAGAAACCACGTTATCGAGCGAAAAAGGCTCATGTTTCCCATAATGCAGTGTATTGACTTTTGGTGTAAGCATTATGGCGGTCATTCCATGAAGACCGGTCCGATTGATGTGATCCACAAAATGGATAAGCCGATCCTGATGATCCAAAGCAAGATGGATCCCTATTCTACGCCGGAAAACGCGATCAAAATGTATGAAATGTGTCCCAGCTCGGAAAAAAAGCTGGTGCTCTATGAAAAGGGCGGTCACTCTATGCTCAGACTGACCGACACGAAAACATATGATACCGAAATCGCGGCATTTTTAGAAAGAATTTATTTGGGCGCTACTGCTTAAATAAAAATATATTGGAGGTATTTACTTATGGAACAGAACTATTACAATGAGACCCCCGTTCAGACCCCTGTGCAGAACACCGCTACCCCTGCTGCAGTGGAGCAGGCTGTGAATGACGCATTTGGCAAGTGCCTTGCGGCTGCTATTATGTGTCAGTTCCCTGTTGCCTCTATTATCGCAATTTTCTTTGGCTTCCAGGGCTTGAATATGCTGGAAAATGCTAAGGCAATGGCTGCAAACGCCGGCGTCAGCGCAGGCGGCAAGGCAGTTGCTGCCAAGATCCTCGGTATGGTTGGTAAGATCGGTGGTATCGTTGTGACTGCCGGCTATGCCCTCTCTATCACTCTTGGTATGTTCTCTGCAATCCTTTCCATGCTGTAAACGCCAGCTGATCCTTCGGGTTGGATGATCAACGGAGAAAATCGTTATGGAACAGAACTATCAGTACGATCAGGGCAATACCTACGGCAATCAGCAGCAGTATAGCCACCAGTATCCCGCGCAGACGCCCGGAAACCAGCAGTGGTCTGCAGAGCAGATCGTGGCAGCTTATGCTGATGAAGCCTTTGGCAAGAGCCTTGCTTCTGCCATTATGAGCCAGTTTCCCGTCGCTTCTTTCTTTGCCATCGGTTTTGGTCACAAGGGTCTGAAGCTGGTGGATCAGGCCAGAGCGGCCGCTGCCTACTACGGTATCAGTGCCGGCGGCAAGGCAACTGCTGCTAAGGTGCTGGGGACAATTGGCAAGATTGCCGGCATTGTGTACTCTGTCGTTTGGAGTTTGTATGCTGTCATCTATGCTGTATATTTCCTGCTTCTGATCCTTATGGCGTTTGCTTAAGCTGGTATACAAACAATCAGGGAGAGATCACTTTTGGTGATCTCTCCCTGACTTTTTAATTTGCCAGTAGGGCGGCAACATCATCTTCCAGTGCTTCTGCGCCGGTGAGACTGAATGTGAAACCATCCTTCTCCCAAATCGCATAGCGAATGTCTTCGAAGACATAGAATGATACAAGGGTACCGCCAATGATATGTCCGTTTTCTACTGTGCTGCCGATGATTTTAGTGTGTTCCGGAACGCCGCCGTAAATGCCGCTGATATCTCCGGTGCCCTGCTTGATGTTAAAATCGGAACCGTCGGCGTATAAGATGCGTCCGCTGTCGGCAGTGCCATCAATAACCAAAACAATATAGTCGGAAACTTCCTTGTCCAAAAGGGGAACGGAGTAGCCAAGCTGCTGCTCCATCTCCTGAACGGAGTTTACTGTTACCAGTGGGTTGCCCATCTGCACAAAGCCGGCATCGGGCGTATCATTTGAAACTGAACCGCAGCCGCACAGTGAAGCGGTAAGAATCAGGCACAGCACTATGCTGATGCACTGGATTTTTTTGAAAAACATATTTTTATCTCCTATATTTTTGCCGGTACGCGAAACATATCCTGCACGTTTTGCCACCATTTGAGATGACAATGGGCAGATCCACTTCGCGGCAGAGACTCTCTGCTGTGCCGGTCAAATCCTGTAAATATAATCAGCCTTTCTGGGGGCGGGCTCTGCAGCGGGAGCTGCGGCATAACCGATGACAAGATTACCGATTCCCTCGTAATCACCTTCGATGCCCAATTCCTTCAAAATGGCCTTGCCCTCATCACTCTCAAACATTTCCTTTGCCCGGTGGATCCAGCAGCTTGCAACGCCCAGATCCGCGGCTGCGTTCATCATGTTGCCCATGACAAGGCTTCCGTCATAGAGATAAGTCCTGACGGACTTGTTTGCCAAAACGATCAGAAGTTCCGGTGCGCCGTAGAAAGGATCGCCGTCATGTCCCATGATAGCGGCATTCATCTTTGAAAGCTTGTCTCTGACCGCGCGGTCTGTTACTGCGATGATGATAGGGGATTGTCTGCCCATACCGGTTGCGGCATAGGTGCCTGCCTCAATAATGGCGTTCAGCTTTTCCTCCTCGATCAGCTCCGGTTTGTAAGAGCGGCAGCTGCGTCTGGTCTTCAATGTGATCAATGTTTCTGCCATAGTGATATCCTCCTTGTTATGTCAGGTTATAGCAAAACTGTTTGTTTACTGGAGCTATTATATCATAAGTGCTGATACGATCACAAATCATTTTTAAGAATTGAGCGCATAAACACGGCATATTTTATGTGTCGTAATTTGCTGCTTGAAAAGAGATGAACATTTTTGTAAAATAAACGTATACTGAACAAGGAGGGTGAGGGCATATCCTGCAAGGAGGCGCTCTCACAGAGACGAAAAATGAAAATGGTATTTCTGACAGCTCTCGGAGTGGGAGGTGCGACGATATTCGGTTCTTTGATCGGTTTTATGTTCAAGCGTATTTCACATAGATTCTCTGACATTGTACTGTCCTTTGCGGCCGGTGTCATGTTGTCTGCCGCAATTATAGGCCTCATTCTGCCGTCGCTGGAATATGGCGGGAAATGGAGTGTATTGATCACTGTGTCCGGCATTTTCGCGGGTGCGGCTTGTTTGAACCTCATTGATAAACTGATTCCGCATCTGCACAGGTTGGTGGGGAATGATATTGAGGAGCACAACAACTCCAGTCTGGATAAGGTGCTGCTTTTCGTTACGGCTATTGCGATCCATAACCTGCCGGAAGGAATTGCGGCCGGTGTCAGCTTCGGTACAGATGATGTTACGCAGGCACTGATGATCGCTTTTGGCATTGCGCTGCAGAATATTCCGGAAGGTATGGTCATCATCGGGCCTATGCTGGCTGCCGGTGTATCACCGCGAAAGACATTTGCCTGCGCTATGGTTACAGGTTTGATTGAGGTTGTGGGAACCTTGATCGGTTACTGGGCGGTTTCTATTGCCTCGGCGATCTTGCCCTTTGCACTTGCTTTTGCCGGTGGAACAATGCTGTATGTGATCAGTGATGAGATGATACCCGAGACCCATTCGCACGGCGATGAAACCAGTGCTACATATGCCTTGCTTGCCGGATTTTGCGTGATGCTGATCAGTGATTTTCTGTTGGGTTGATATTTTTGCAAAATCATTGATGCTTAGTATTAAAAACGGCACCGCTTATCAACGCGGTGCCGTTTTTATGACGGTATGGGAAAGATTTACTCGGATTTCACATAATAATGCCGTGCCAGCCATTTGGCGATGCCTGCTGTGCCGGGATAGATCATGCGCTCGTTGATGTTCAGCTGATCCAGAATATCCCGCAGTTCCCACCGGAGGCTTTTATCGATCACATATTTAACTGTGTTCTCTGTGTGAGAATCCAAAAATGCTTCCAGATCTGTAATGCCGCTGGGTATGGCGGAGAAGAACGAATATTGATTCACGATGCGCTGATCCACAGAGGGCGGCTCGAAGCAGACAAGCGCCTGATCTCCCATGTCCGCATCATACCGGTCAATATCCGGTGCAAGCTCTGCCAAGCTGTCCAACGAAAAGACAAAGGTGTCCTTGCTGTTTAGGTATTCCCGGTATTTGGGCGGCAGATTGCGGTTCAAGTCTCTGAGGTCGATTCGCCATACCACGCAATCTCTCTGCCCGGTTTTATCGAGGTTGTCTTCCAGTGTGGCAAAATGCAAAGCGACCAATGTGGAGTGTGTCCAGTCCAGCAGTCTTGTCGGCAGACCGTAATGCTGACCGATAACCATTGCCTTCCAAACGGATTCGTTGATAGAAGGATCTTCGATGCGTACATAATTGATAAAATTCTCCAGCATTGGCTGTTCCAGCTTTGCGTACGCGCCTTTGCAGTTGCGGCTCAGGCTGGTAGAGAGATCGTAGTCCACATTGCGCATGCCCCGGTAGAAATAGGAACTTCTGGTCCTGTCTATGGTTGCGTTGTAGGTCTGTTCAAAGATCAGGTCTTTAATGCCGTCTACGGTATCGATATACTTTACTGTGATCATAACACAACCTCCTGATAGCCTTGGTTCAATTTTATCATTCCTTTTGCGGAAAATCAATTGATTTGCGGATTCCGTCAGTGAGTGAAAAGCGAAGAGTTAAGAGTGAATAAGTGAAATCGGCATCTCTCTTGCGAGTGATGCCGATTTTTTGGCAATAGTTGATAAAAATGATACGGTTTCGTATGGTTTCAAAAGGTTTCACTTGAAAACGAAACCATAGCAAGCAAAGTGAAACCATACTGAGGAGTTAGATAAATTGGAAAATCCGTCAGGCCGACCTCCTTCGTCATATAAGAAAAGCGAAGGCTGTTAACCCTTCGCTTTTATATTACCAATTGGAATTTGTCAATCTAATTCTTTTTGATAGTAAGCAAACTCCTCATCCCGTCTTACTTCACAATAACCCAGCTTGGTATAAAAAGCATTTGTTCTTACATTCCAAAGCGGTGTATCAAGTTTGATTTTCTTGATACCAGGGTAGTAGGCTTCCACCATTTTCATTAATGCAAGACCATACCCCTTCCGATAGTGGATTGGGTCTATAAATATTCTACCAATGTACAATGTTTCACTGTCTTTGTCCAAAAATAGAATTGCGCCACCAACGATTTCTCCATCTATGACCGCCTGTAGTAAATGTCCTTCATTTTTCATCTGAATGTGCCATGCAATAGAATCATAATCAGGAGGTCCATCTGCTTCGAATGCACCAACATCAATATCACTATCAAACGCAGCCTTTGATATTGCCACGATTCTTTCGATATTTTTCAATTCTGCATTTTCTAATTTCATAAAAATCACATCCATGTCAAATTCAAGTTTGTCGAACGCATTGTAGCACATAGTTATGAAAATTTCCACCATGAGAAAAAGCACGATGCTTTCGTATGAAAACCATCGTGCTTATTTGGTGGACTCGAGGAGATTCGTTCAATCATGGTTCGGCTCGGTCGAGCCCTCGCCGCCAACCTGCCCCCGGCAGGTTGGATATGGATCTTCGAATCTCCTGTCGTGAATACCATACCAAGCAGAAAGACCACCCCGATGGGGTGGTCTTTCTGCTTGGTGGAGGTGACGCCTCACCCTTCTTCTTCACGGAAAAGGGGAAATGGAGGGGCTGGGCAAAATGGGTGTGGTGTCTGGGATGGATAGGAAAGCCGACCGATTCGGCGGTGCTTTGAAGTGAGAAAAGGTCCGGTTCTTGGTGTTTGCACCCGGACAAGTGTGCCTTTGATGCGATAATGGATGGTGGAGGGGGGGCGAGGCTATTCATTTCGAAACTTTTGCTCTGAGTTTACTTACATATGCGTTTTAACTTTTTTGCCAAAACCGTTTCTGATAGACCTTTACAATCGACAAACCTCAAAATTGTGCTCTTGTAACCGGAGGTTGAATAAATGACTTTAGTCTTTTCGTCTATCAGCTGGTTAATTTCTCGAAATACTTTTTTAAAGTTCTCGGTTTCTTTGTCTCGCAGCGACCATTCATTGATTCCGTTTCTGTATTCCATTGAGATTGGGATAAAAGAATCTACACGACCTCTTAAGCATGGATTAAACGGACCATATCTAAAACCGCTTTCGCAATAGTATACATCGTCGCGAGCGAAGAAGCTTGTTAACGAATTTTCTATGTATGTTGTCCGTTCTGTAGTAGTTCCCTTGTTAATAACACAGTAATCTACTTTAGTAACTTCTGGATAACAGTTGTTGTCAAAGTCCGCTCTAAAGCAGGTGAATTCTATATTTAGGTAACATACATTATCTTTGCCGACAGATACATCAAAATTCTTGCGTTTCTCCATATCTCCAAGAGGGTGTGATTTGTACGGCTTAGGCAAGAGTGATCCTAATACAATGTTGTCCAGTGCTTTTTTCTCGTCTTCTAGTGCTCGATATTCGGACTGGTTATCTGCAACTTTTTGCTTGATGGGACTAATCTCTGTTCCGTGAATACTATCAATGATCACAAAAATATCTTCATCAATTCTGTCGGAGTATTTGGAAAAGTATTTTTCTAATTGGTTTCGGTCATCTTCGAAATTGAACAGAATGATCTTTGCAATAAGTTGTTTCTTATCCTCGCTTCGCAGTTTTCTTTTTTTGAAAAATTCGTTGATGGTTTCTTTGCAGATGTTCCACACTTCATCGGGAGCTTCCCATCCGTTGTAGTTTTTGATTTCAATGCGTCTCAAACTAATTGCGTTCAGACGTTTTTTGCTATCGTGAATTCTGTGGAGCGGTTCGGGGATTTCCGGAACTGGCTGTTTAGCAGTTATTGCTTTGTAAATAGTTTCGCAGGATCGATACCAATTATATAATCCGTAGCCATACGATGGGAATTGCAGTATCAATTCGATATCCTGCTTCAGTGCGGAAATATATTCTTTTTTATCAATTCTTCTATATTGAACATCAATATATCGAAGCACGGAGTTTAGTTGATTGAATCCAAAGAAGGGAGCATACAGTTCATCTATATATTTTTGCTCTGTTTGTAGTCGCTCTGCTTCGTCTTCAATCGTCTCAAGTACAATCATGTGCAAGTCGTTAAGGCTGCATCTGTGATTGACCATGAAAGAAAAAATTTTGCATGGACGAGCATGGCCGTTATATAAATCGGCGAAAAGCGCATATTCATAGCACTCTCGGTGGAGTCTATTTAGCGCCATGATTTCTGAAAAATGTTGTTTATGTCTTTCTTGGAAATCATTCGTCTGACCGATGTAAAACGGAATGATTGTATCATCCGAAAAACAATCCACATATAACATATACACTCCCGCTTTATGAATATGGGAAGTGTTTGTCACCTCGTAGGTTTTGTTTTGTTCAATGATACATTGGATGTTGTTCCGAACTTGATCAAATGTGGGTTGTGGATTATCGCTCATATAATTTTTTCCTGTCATAATACTCACCTGCTTTCTTGAGATTATCATATCTCAATGCAGAGGTTTCTTCAATGAGATAAATCAACTTTTTGTGATTTTGCTTCCCAAAACCTGTTTTGCATTGACATAGCTGGAATAGCCTGTCTTGAATCGGTTTGATACATCGAAAAGATAGCTAAAATCAGTGGACTTTACGATACTGCCCATCACAACCAAAAACGCCTCATGGTCAGGAAAGATTGACCATGAGGCGTTTTTGCTTATGTCCCGCGGGACGTGAGAATGAATGGTGGAGGTGAGGGGAGTCGAACCCCTGTCCGAAAACCATTTCACGGGATTTTCTCCGGGCGCAGACGGTTATTGCGAGCGGCGTTACCGCCCTGTTCCCTTCACTGCCGGCAAGCCGACACGCCGACAGGTCGGGTAAGAGTCATGATGCATGGCACGGTCAACTCTTTCCGTACTCACGTGCACTGCTAAACGACGCCCTTCCTAAGCCGCAGTACTCAAAGGTCGGACGGCTGCCTTAATTAGGCAGCGTAAGCAAAAGAATCGTTGTTCTTTAATTTATAAGTTGCCCATTTTCAGATGGCTGGGCGCCATCGCCCGCTTATCCCGCTTCCTGATCCCCGTCGAAACCGGTACACCCCCATATCGTCGAAGCAAGCTCTGTATCGCTCGCTTCCGCTTAGCAGCGAAAGCTTGCTCACTCCGCTGCTTCTCCTCTTCCTCGTAAAACTACTTCGTTGGGTTTTGCTCGGAAAACGAGGGGTAGCATCGAAGCAAGCTCTGTATCGCTCGCTTCCGCTTAGCAGCGAAAGCTTGCTCACTCCGCTGCTTCTCCTCTTCCTCGCAAAACCACTTCGTTGGGTTTCGTTCGGAGTAACGAGAGAATTTAAGGCGGAAGCCGGATATATGAATTCCCTGCCGGAGTGTAGTATACTACACTCCGGCGGAGAAAACAATCAATAATTTGTAAACGATTCCCGCTTACTTGGTCTCGGGTTCAGGATACTCCTCGCCCAGAGTGTCAACGCGGATGGACTTGATGACCTGATCCTGCTTAGGACTGTCGTTCATCATGTTGCGGTTTACGCGGGAGATGGCCACGGCAGCCTCCACATTCTCGGTGATAAGACCGAAGCCGGCATACTGGTTGTCCAGATGGGGAGCATCGGCGACCATGATGAAGAACTGGCTGCCTGCGCTGTCGGGGATCATGGTGCGGGTCATGGAGAGAACGCCGAGAGTGTGCTTGATGTCGTTCTTCTCAAAGCCGTTGCTTGCGAACTCACCGCGGATCTCGTAGCCGGGACCGCCCATGCCGGTACCGTCGGGGCAGCCGCCCTGGATCATAAAGCCGGGGATCACGCGGTGGAAGATCAGACCGTCATAAAAACCCTTGTTGGCAAGGGAGATGAAGTTGTTGACGGTGTTGGGAGCCTTCTCGGGATACAGCTCACCCTTCATGACCTGGCCGTTGGCCAGCTCGATGGTTACGATAGGATTGCTCATAGTTTGGATCTCCTTATATCAAATTTATCGGTTGAATGTTTTCATGGCGCGGTCCATATCGCGCTTGGCGTCGCGCTTGGCGGTGGAGTCGCGCTTATCGTAATTCTTTTTGCCCTTGCACAGACCTACTTCGATCTTTACGCGGGCGTTTTTGAAATACACACTCAGGGGGATCAGTGCGTAACCATCCTGCTGCACATAGGCCTGCAGGCGGTTGATCTCCCGCTTGTGCATGAGCAGACGGCGGGGACGGACAGGGTCCTTGTTGAAAATATTGCCGTGCTCATAGGGACTAATATGCATGCCGTGAAGATAAATCTCTCCGTTTTTGGCGATGCAGAAGGAGTCCTTCAAATTCAGCGTTCCGGCGCGGATGGACTTGACCTCGGTGCCGAACAACTCGATGCCCGCCTCGTAGCGGTCTTCCACAAAGTAGTCGTGATGCGCTTTGCGGTTCTGCGCGGCGATCTTGATGCCGCCTTTTTCTGCCATAGACTGCGCCTCCTTTCCAAAGAGGGTACTTAACTATCATACCATATCTTTCCTCTGCCTGCAAGCGTGGAAATTTGTATGGAATTATTGCCGAATGTATGCTATACTAAACAATAAGTGTTTTCAATAGAAATGCCCGCGCGGCAGGGAAGGGGACAGAGAATGGAACTGAGAGAAAAACGGATCAGCGGCGAAACGGTATTTGACGGAAAGATCATGCATGTACGCCGCGACAAGGTGCAGCTCAGTGACGGAAGTGAGGCGTACCGCGAGGTGGTGGATCACTCCGGCGGCGTTTGTGTGCTGGCACTGGATGATGAACGGCGGGTGCTGCTTGTCCGCCAGTTCCGGTATCCCCGGGAATTGATCCTTAGAGAGATCCCTGCCGGAAAGCTGGAGCCGGGGGAGGATCCCTTCGACGCGGCAAAGCGCGAGCTGAAAGAAGAGACGGGCGCCACTGCCGGTAAATGGGAAAGCCTGGGGGAGATCCTGCCAACGCCTGCCTACTGCGGTGAAATTATCCGCATGTATATGGCGCGGGATCTGATCTTTGGCGATACCAAGCTGGACGAGGGTGAATTTTTGGAACTGGAACGGATCGATTTTGACACACTGGTGCAGCAGGTGCTGCACGGCGAGGTGCGGGACGCGAAAACTGTTGCCGCTGTTTTGAAGGCGAAATTGCTGCTTGGATAATGATAAGATCGGAGAGATAAATGATGGAAGAGAAAAAGACAGTTCTGATCGTTGAAGATGAAAAGAGTATTGTGGACATTCTGCGGTTTAATCTGGAGAAGGAAGGTTATCGGTGTCTTGCAGCCTATGACGGCGAGGCGGGATTGAATGCCGCCTTGACTGAAAACCCTGACCTGATCCTGCTGGATGTGATGCTCCCTAAAATGATAGGTTTTGATGTGTGCCGCACACTGCGTGACAAGGGCAACAATGTTCCTGTCATTATCCTCACCGCCCGCGAGGAGGAAGAGGACAAGGTGCTGGGATTGGAGATCGGCGCTGATGACTACATCACCAAGCCCTTCTCCATGCGTGAGTTGATGGCCCGCGTGAAGGCCAATATCCGCAGAACGGTGATGCAGACGCCCGCTTCCGCACCTCAGGCGGAAGTGACGGGCCTTGTCATCAATGCGGAGAACTATCAGGTGCTGAAAAACGGCGCACAGGTGGATCTTACCCAGCGCGAGTATGAGCTGCTGGCATTCCTTGCGGCTAACCCTGGTAAGGTCTATTCCCGCGGTGATCTGATGGAGCAGGTGTGGAACTACGGCTATGTGGGCGATGATGTGCGAACAGTGGACGTTACTGTACGACGGCTTCGCGAGAAGATCGAGGACGATCCTGCCAATCCTACCCGGATCCTGACTCGCCGCGGCATTGGTTACTACTACAACGAGGCGTAACTGCGGCTATCCTGAACGGAAGGGGACAGACTATGTTTCGAAGTCTACATATGAAACTGGTGCTGATCATGCTGCTGCTGATCACATCACTGATGACCATCGTTGGCGCGTTTTTGATGACGAGCATCACCGGTTTCTATATTGAAGAGTTCTATCAGCAGATGGATGATGTGTTTGGTGAGACAAATCCGTCCAATGCCGCTTTTGTGGCATCTCTGCGCCGTGAAGCGGCGCAGGAAGACGGTGCTACACGCCTGCAGGATATGATCGAAGCAAAGGCCGGTGACCTGGGCCTGAACTGGCGTACACGAAACTACTATATTCTGGACGGTAGGACCGGCGAATTTCTTGCCGGTTCTGATGATGCCTCCAGCTTCGCTAAGCTGCAGACTACCCCCAATCTTCTGACTGCCCGCAACAGCGTTGCGGCAGGTACCGAAGTTGTGGGTTCCCAAAGCGATCTTACCGCAAACTATATGGATGTTGCGATTCCCATTGTGGGCGGTGAACATGCCTATATTATCTACATTTACGATAACCGCGACACTGTCAGCGAACTGAACAGCCAGCTGTTTCTGATTATTGTGCAGGCGCTTCTGGTGGGCTTGCTGATTTCTGTTTTGCTGAGTTTTCTGCTCAGCAAGACCATGATTACCCCTATTGAGCGGTTGACCGAGGGTGCTGAGCGCGTTGCGGCAGGCGACTTTGGCAATGCGATCGAAGTGGAATCCACCGACGAGATCGGTATTCTGACTACCACCTTTAACGACATGGCCAGCGTTCTTCAGGAAACGCTGGAAGCGGTGGAGAATGAGAGAAACAAGCTGGACACGCTCTTTTTGCACATGACTGACGGTGTGGTGGCGTTTGCAAGCGACGGTACGGTGCTTACCAGTAACCCTGCTGTCAGCACCATGCTGGGTAAGGAAGTGTCCTTCTATGATTACGATGCGCTGTTTGGTGAACTGTTCCCTATTGGACAGGTTCTCGGTTTGCAGCGGCCTGCATTTCTTTCCGGTGAGCTGGAAGAGTCCGGGCGGATCCTGGAACTGTATTTGGCGCCCTTTTCTGATGAAAAAGCCGGTGGTGTGATGGCTGTGCTGCATGACATCACCGCCCAGCGCAAGAATGAAGAGATGCGAAAGGAGTTCGTTGCCAATGTTTCCCATGAGTTGAGAACTCCTCTGACCAATGTACGCAGCTATGCCGAGACGATTCGGGACAATGAGGATATTCCCAGAGAGATGGAAAACAGTTTCCTTGATATTATTATCAATGAAACGGATCGCATGACGCATATCGTTCAGGACCTGTTGGTGCTCAGCCGTTTGGATTCCGGCCGTATGGATATGAAGATGGCGCGCTTCTCCTTCCGCGAGGCGGTGGAAAGCGTGTGCAAGGCGGTGGAGCTGGAGGCCCGGCGCCACGGTCATACCCTGAACCGCAGATACAGCCTTGTGCTGCCTATGATCGAGGGCGACAGAAGCAGGCTGGAGCAGGTGATGATGAACGTGATCGGCAACGCTATCAAGTACACGCCCGACGGCGGTACGATTTCTGTGGATGCCGGTACTGCGGGCTCTACGGTGTGGATGGAAGTGGCGGATAACGGTATCGGCATTCCCAAGAAGGATTGGGAACGCATCTTTGATCGCTTTTACCGCGTAGACAAGGCGCGCAGCCGTGAAAGCGGCGGCACCGGTCTGGGCCTGTCCATTGCCCGGGAAATCGTTCAGAAGCACGGCGGAACGATCAACCTGGTGGATCATGACGGACCGGGCACTGTGGTGCGGATCGTTCTCCCTGTGAAGCAGGAGGGTGCACATGAATAAAAAGAGGTTGATCGATCTCCTGCAGAATGCGGCTTTAGTGACACTCTCTGTCACTGCGCTGCTTCTTCTGGTTCGCACTCCGCTGCTGGATGGTGCGGTGAGGGGACAGATGCGAGAGCTGCTGTCCTCCTCTGAATCGGCACCGCGCAGGGATTTTGATCTTACCAAATCCATTACAGCGGTGCATATTGCGGTGACGGATGACTACGAATTTGGCCGCTATACAGATATTAATGTTGCAACAGACGGGGCGGAGTTTCAGAAACTCTCTCCTCTGCTGCGCGAAGCAATAGGTTCAGCGACCGCGCGAAAGATTGTTGCGGAACTGGAGTTTCGCACCGCCATGCGAAGTGCGGGCATCTATGTGGATCTTACCGCAGTGCTGCCTGTTTCTGTAGTGGCGGCGTGGCTTGGTGAGGATTTTGAAGGTGATAATACTGTCTGCGCGGTGGCGCTGACTACGATGTGGGAAACGGCAACACTGTATTTCCTGTGCGAAGACGGGACGATTCTTCGCTGTGAGAGTGCGCTGACATCTTCTGCCGTTCGGGAGATCACAGCGCAGTTTTCACCCAATGGCGGCCAGTTTGCTTATGAAAGTATGCATGGCGCTTTGGCGCCGTATACGGTGCTGGTCCGCGAGGCAGGGCCGTTTGCTCAGGTGAATGCGGCGCTGCCTGCGGGTTATTCCGCATACAATCTGCTGGCAGCTCTGGAGTTTAATCCGCACACCTATGCCCGCTATGTGGAGAGCGGCGGTACCGAAGTGGTGCTGCAGTCGCCGCATATCCTTAGGATCGGAGTGGACGGCACTGTTCGCTACAGCAGTTCCGGCGACGTTACAGACGAACTCTATCGCATCACGGGAACGGACTCACTCCCGACGGCAGCCGAGGCGCTGCGCGGTGCCTGTGTTCTGGCTTCGTCGCTGAGCAGTGGAACGGATGCAGCGCCCCTTTCTCTGGATGCGGTGGAAAGGACAGAACAGGGGTGGGTCATTTCGTTCTGCTATCGGGTAGACGGCGTGCGCGTTCGCCTGAGTGGGGATCGCTGCGCTCTGCGGGTGAACATCGTTGGTGACACGATCGTGGATTTTGAGTATTATTGCCGCAGCTATACTATGCTGGATGAGAATAGTGTGATCCTGCCGGCGTCTATGGCGGCGGCAGTTGCCGCAATGCACAATAATGCGGAGCTTACAGTGGCGTATGTGGACAGTGGTGCCGGTGTGCTGAGTGCGTACTGGTTTGCGGAATAAGTGATAAGGACAGGAAGATCATGGAAACAAAAAGATTGAAGAATATATCTATCCTGATACTGCTTTTACTTAATGTCTTCCTGGTGTTTCTGCTGGTTTATCAGGATCTGCAGAGCCGGCATGTAGATCGGGAAGCTGTAAATGAACTGCACTCGCTGTTTGCGGCCGAGGAACTGGTTCTTGCTGATGAAGTGGATCCTATGTTGGACGGACTTGCGCCGATCGCTCCGGTGAGAAGGATGGAAACGGAGGCGGAGATTGCCGCGTTTCTGCTGGGTGAAACGGTTTTGGCTCAGAGCGAGGGCGGCGGTATTTACAGCTACACCGCGGAGTCCGGTGCGGTTCAGTTTCGCTCGGGCGGCGGTTTTGACACGGTGCGACTTGCGTATCCGGTTGATGACCCTGCCGACTTTGCCCGCCTTTTCTGTGAAAGGTTTGGATACGGGGAGCTGCAGGGCAACGCGCAGGGTGGCAGTTTTTCCGCTGTTAAGTATATTGACTCTGTGCCGGTCTACGGCTGTACGGTGACGCTCACGTTCCGGGATGGATACCTTGTAAGCGCGGCAGGTGCCTATGTGGATCACAGGGATGCGCAGGAGGATCAGCAGGAGTATCTCCAGTGTATAAGCGCATTGATCCGTTTTTATGACTATCGCCGTGAGGAAGGTGTGGTTTGCAGCGTAATCGAATCTGTCCGGTGTGTCTATCAGCTCCAAAACAGTCTTGGTTCACCTCATTTATATCCCCTTTGGGTGGTGGAAACGGATACCTACACGTATCTGGTGGACGGGCTTACGGGGACGGTTTCTCGTAAGTAAGTTACAATAAGGTTACAAAATGAATTTCGATCCACCAAAATTGAGAAAAAAAGAGTAAAAAATTACGTGCATTTTCCAATTTGCCCATTGATTTTATTGAAATATATGCTATACTATTAGAGTCTATCGGTATGTCCATCGGTTTTGGAACGATTGCGGCAGATCCGGATTGAATGTAAATTATTTCAAAATGCCGCGCTGATGCGGTATGAAGTGTTATGACCTGGGTAAACTGTATGCACGGGTCCATATATGAACAACGAGGTGCAATTCTTTGACCAAGTATATTGTCGAGGGCGGACGCCCCTTGTATGGAGAAATTCAGATCAGCGGTGCAAAAAATGCCGCTGTTGCCATTATTCCCGCTGCTCTGATGGTCAGCGGGCCTTGCCGCATTGAGAACCTTCCTCAGATCAGCGATGTGGAGCTGCTGCTGAGCATCCTGCGTGATATGGGTGCGCAGATCCGCTACCTAAATCCTCACGCGGTGGAGATCGATTCCACTAATTTGCGTAATTCCCGTGTACCTTATGAGTCTGCCCGCCGTTGCCGTGCTTCCTATTATATGCTGGGTGCGCTGCTGGGACGGTTCGGTGTTGCTGACGTGGCACTGCCCGGAGGATGTGATTTTGGCGGAACCCGCCCCATCGACCAGCATCTCAAGGGCTTCCGCGCGCTGGGCGCCGTGGTGGATACTCAGAGCGGTTTTGTGATGGCTGAGGCTGAGGGCAAGTGCCTCAAGGGTGCGAATATCTTCCTTGACAAGGTTAGTGTTGGCGCTACGATCAACATTATGCTTGCTGCCGCTATGGCGGATGGACTTACGGTGATCGAAAATGCCGCCAAGGAGCCTCATATTGTTGATGTGGCCAACTTCCTCAACTCTATGGGTGCCGATATTATGGGTGCGGGTACGGATGTGATCAAGATCCGCGGCGTAGAAACTCTGCGCGGCGGTAGTTACTCCATTATTCCCGACCAGATCGAAGCCGGAACCTATATGGCTGCGGTAGCTGCCTGCGGCGGCGAAGTGAAGCTGTGCAACATCATCCCCAAGCATATGGATTGCATTACTGCCAAGATGCAGGAGATGGGTGTTGAGATCCGGGAAATGGACGACAACCTGATCGTCAGCCGGATCGGCAAGCTTACCAAGACCAACATTAAGACCATGCCTTATCCCGGCTTCCCCACGGATATGCAGCCTCAGATCGCTGCTGTTCTGTGCTTGGCACAGGGAACAAGCATCGTTACCGACAGTGTCTGGAGCAGTCGCTTCCGTTATACCGATGAGTTTAAGCGCATGGGTGCTCAGATCCAGGTGGATGGGAACCTTGCTATCATTGAAGGTGTGGAGCATCTGTCCGGCGCACAGCTGGAGGCTTGCGATCTGCGCGCCGGCGCGGCAATGCTTATTGCGGCCCTCGCTGCCCAGGGTATCAGTGAGATCACCAATGTGCAGTATATTGAGCGCGGTTACGAGGATGTGATCGGCAAGCTGCGCGGTGTAGGCGGTGTGATCCGTGCGGTTGAAGTGCCGGAAGAGGATGAAAACGCTGTCAGCAACGTCGGCTGATCCATAAAGTATGAAAGCCCGGTAACGAGTTGGTTATCGGGCTTTTTTCTGTAAACAGACAGGGGGAAAATCATGACTCGTTTTTGCACCTTTGCCAGCGGTTCTACGGGAAATGCGGCACTGGTATCATCCGGAGGTACGCACATTCTGATCGATATGGGGATTTCCTGCCGCAGGATCGTACAGTCCTTGAGTGCGCTGGGCCTTACACCGGAGGATCTGGCGGCGGTGCTGATCACCCACGAACATAATGATCATATTGCCGGACTTGCGACCTACATTAAAAAATATAAAACACCTGTCATTACCACATCTGCCACTGCGCGTCAGCTTGCCTACCGCCTTGCGGGGATCGAGCCGCAGCTTCGGTGTGTGGAGTGGGGAGAATCCTGCTCGGTGGGAAGCGTGACGGTGCAAGTGCTGGAGAGCAGCCATGACTGCGCCGGTACCTGCGGATTCCTGATGGAGACCGAAAGCGGGACACTGGGGTATCTGACAGATACGGGGTGCATTCCCTCCGCTACGGCGGAAACTCTGCTGGGTGCGAAGCTGCTGGTGCTGGAGAGTAACCACGATGTGGATCGGCTCCTGTCGGGTCCGTATCCCTACTACTTGAAGGACCGCGTGCTGAGTATGCGGGGACATCTGAGCAATGAAGTTGCGGCGGCCTTTGCGGCGGACAGTATCGGGGCCGGAACAGAAGCAATTGTGCTGGCGCATCTGAGTCAGGAGAATAATACACCGCAGCTTGCGCTGCGCGCATTCCGCAGATGGTTGGAACCTCGCGGTTATTGCGGTAAGCTGATCGCCGCTCCTGCTGGAGAGATGAGTGAATTGGTCGAAATGGAGTGATCATTATGCAGAAAGTCACGATCCTTTGTGTCGGTAAAATGAAGGAGAAATTCTATATTGATGCTGCGGCTGAGTATGTGAAACGGTTGAGCCGTCATTGTAAACTGGAAATCATCGAGCTTCCTGAACAGAGGCTCAGTGAAAATCCCGCACAGGGGGAAATTGATGCTGCGCTTGCGAAAGAGGCAGCGGCGATCAATGAAAAACTGCCGAAAGGCGGTGCGGTGATCGCTATGTGCATTGAGGGCAAGCTCCTCTCCAGTGAGGATCTTGCCGGGCGAATTTCCCGTTTTGCGGTGGAAGGCAAAAGCCAGCTGACGTTTTTGATCGGCGGCAGTGTGGGGCTGCATCCCTCGCTGAAGGAGCAGGCGGATCTTCGCCTCAGTATGTCACCTATGACTTTTCCGCACCATCTTGCGCGAGTCATGCTTCTTGAACAAATATACCGCGGTTATCAGATCGCGGAAGGCAGCAGGTATCACAAGTAAAAATATTTGACAGTAAAGTTTCTTCCGTGATACAATAACCATGTATTATTATTTATATAAGGAGGACTATCGCGATGGACTTTATGAAGGAATATCAGAAATGGCTTACAAGTGGTGTGCTGACCCCTGAGCAGCTTGCTGAGCTCGAGGCGATCAAGGATGATCCCAAGGAGATCGAGAGTCGCTTCTACGGTCCTCTTGAATTTGGTACCGCAGGTCTCAGAGGAACCATGGCTATGGGCCTGCACCATATGAATATCTATGTTATCCGCCATGCCACACAGGGCTTTGCCAATGTGATCTGCGCTGAGGGCGAAGAGGCTAAGAAGCGCGGTGTCGCTATCTGCATGGACTGCCGCCTGAATGGCGGTGATTTCGCGCGCGCTGCTGCTGAGGTCTGCGCTGCCAATGGTATTCATGTTCGTATTTTTGAGACGCTGCGTCCTACTCCTGAATTGAGTTTTGCGGTTCGCTATTATGGATGCCAGGCAGGTATCAATGTTACCGCAAGCCACAATCCCAAGGAGTACAACGGTTATAAGGTCTACTGGGAAGATGGTGCACAGCTGCCTCCTCATCATGCAGCTACCATTGCTGACGAACTGACCCGTATTGACATCTTCACCGGTGTCAAGACTATGCCTTATGACGAGGCAGTCAAGGCGGGCATGATCACTGTGATGGGCGAGGAAACTGACGAGGCGTTCCTGAAGGAAGTTATGGCAATGGTCACGGATCCCAATGCGATCCCCAATGTGGCAGACTCCTTCAAGTTGGTCTACACCCCCTTCCACGGCTGCGGCCACAAGCTGGTGCCGGAGGCACTGAAGCGCGCCGGCGTGAAGCATCTCCTGTGCGAGCCCAAGCAGATGGTGATCGACGGCAATTTCCCCACTGTTGTTTCTCCCAACCCTGAGAATCCTGAGGGTTTCTATCTCGCGATCGAGCTTGCCAAGCAGAACGATGTTGATTTTATCATCGGCACAGACCCCGATGCTGACCGCGTGGGTATCATGGCAAGAGACAAGGACGGCGAGTACAAGGTGCTGACCGGTAATCAGACCGGTGTTCTGCTGTTGGATTACCTGCTGGGTGCTTTGCAGCGCGGCGGAAAGATGCCTGAAAATCCTGTTGCGCTGAAGACCATCGTTACTACGGAGATGGCAAAGGCTGTTGCTGAGTCCTACGGCGTTGCCTGCTTCGATACCTTTACCGGTTTCAAGTTCATGGCTGAGAAGAAAAACGCGCTGGAAGCTGCCTGCGAGGGTAAGGTTCTGTTCTCTTACGAGGAGAGCTATGGCTACATGGTCGGTGACTATGTCCGCGATAAGGATGCTATCACCGCATCTCTGCTCCTTACTGAGATGGCTGCATACTATGCCGCTAAGGGCATGACTGTGCTGGATGCGCTGGAGGCTCTCTATGAGAAGCACGGCTGCTACGGAGAGAAGACCTTCAATCTGGTCATGCCCGGTCTGGACGGTCTGAAGGATATGGCAAATCTCATGAAGAAGCTTCGTGAGACGCCTCCTGCTGAAATTGCGGGTGTGAAGGTTGTTGAGTTCAAGGATTACTCCGATGGCAGTGTCCGCAACTGCACCACCGGTGCGATCACCACGATGGAGCTTACCGGCTCAAATGTTCTCAGATTTGAGATGGCGGACGGTACCAGTGTGATCGTTCGTCCCTCCGGTACCGAACCCAAGATCAAGGTATACATCCTGACCAAGGGCGCCGACCGCGCAGAGCGCGATGCTAACATTAAGAAATACGGTGAGTGGGTCGATACCCTGAAGAAGTAATACATCAGTCCCGCGGTGATTTTTCACCGCGGGACGATTTTTGACGTATGGGTATAAAAACGTGTGATGTGAATCCAAAATAGGCAGAATTTTGATTGAATTGTTGCAGGAAATAGTTTCCACAGGCGAATTGTTCCGTAATTGGTTGACAATATGTGTTGCGTCTGTTACAATTTGACTACAATAAGTAATGTGAGGAGTGTTCCCTAATGCAAAAAAATGAGGGCCTGATGTACAAAAATCACCCCCTTCGCCGTATCGGTAATATGATCTACTACGGTTCTATGGCTGAACCCTATATCATTATGATGCAGGTGAAGGAGACCAAGAAGGAAAAGGATTTGGAGATCGCAACCAAGGTTTCCGTTGAACTGCAGCGCACTGCCAAGGATCTGCGCAGCAGAGACCGCATTGTTAAGAAGAGCGAGAAAAACAGCTTGTATGAGGCTATGGATGTTTCTGCAATTTGGTTGGAGCGTGCACTGGCAGGTAAGTAATTTACCTGTCCCGGGATCTATAAGGAGATACAAATGAGAAAGCTTCTGATTCGAACTGCGATCATCTCCGCGCTGTGCGCTGCGGTAATGACGGTGACAGCTGCTGCCGCGGAGATCGGTACAGGCACCGTTGATGCCAGTTCCCTCAGATTGAGAAGTGAGCCATCGCGCAATTCTTCAACTCTCGCGTACCTCGCGGACGATACTGTTGTTTCTGTTCTGGAAAAGCTGGATGGATGGTACAAGGTTGTCTATAATGGAATGACCGGATACGTTTCCTCCGATTATTTGATTTATACGCCTGCTTCCGCGGATAGCGCAGCCAATCAGAACGGAGATACATCCGCTGACAGCAGTGAGGCGGAGGAATTGGAAGGCACTATTACCGGAAGCGGAGTGAATTTCCGCAGTGAGCCTGCTACATCCTCTGAGATCCTCGGCTGCTTCGCCAAGGGTACGGTGGTTGAGGTCGTTTCTTCGGAGAATGGTTGGTGCAAAGTTGTATATAACGGAAAGACCGGTTATGTATCTGCCGACTATATTAAAATCGGGAAAGCTGTAAAGCGCGGTATCGTCACCGGCAACTGTGTCAATGTTCGCAGCGGTCCTTCTACAGAAAACGGTATCGTGACCAAAGTGTATGCGGGTGCTATTCTGGAGCTGCACAAGCTGGAAAATAATTGGTACTATATTAATTATAATGGTATCAGCGGCTATATCAGTGCCGACTATGTGCGCGAGTACAAGGGTAATACCGCAAGCGCGATCGGTGAGCAGGTTGTTGCATTGGCGATGAGCTATCTCGGCGTGCCTTATGTGTGGGGAGGAGCATCCCCCAGCGGTTTCGACTGTTCCGGATTTACACTGTACATTTTTGGTCGGTTCGGTTACAGTATGTCGCACTCTGCATCTGCTCAGTGGTATAATGCCGGCGAGTATGTTGAGCGCGGTGACCTGCAGCCCGGTGATATGGTGTTTTTCTCGGATCCGGCCAGAACCAATGGCAAGGCTTGTTCTCACTGCGGTATCTATATCGGCAACGGAGAGTTCATTCATGCATCCTCCAGTTCTACCGGCAAGTATGTCCGCATCAGCAATCTGACCAGTGGATACTATAATACGTATTACAAGGGCGCCAAACGCCTTGGTTAAATAGTAAAGCTGCCTAAGCACCGAGGGGAAACCTTCGGTGCTTTTGTGCTGAATGGGGAAGGTGAAGGAAAGGATGAAAAAGGGCGAAAAAAGTAGTTGACAATGGCGGGAAGTTCTGCTATAGTAAGCAAGCTGTCTGCC
>JAZLEB010000031.1:0-21611 GCA_045615065.1 Candidatus Pelethomonas sp.
AGTCTCGCTTCGCTCGACAGCCTGCGGCCCTGGTCGCAATCATAGATTGCTCCCCGCTTTGGCTACAAACAGTCCACCGGACTGTTTGCTTTACGCGTCGCGCCCTCGTCAGAGGGAGCCTTGCATACTGCGGTGCAAACACCCCCATAAACTCCAATTTGAACCCCTGCAAAAAAGCGTGTGCCGCGTCATACGGCACACGCTTTTCATACTGGCAGTTAATTCTTATCCTCCGCAGCCTCAGCCTCCAGCTTGGCACGCTGTGCTCTCTGCTGCTCGGCGGAAGCATTGCGGTAGCGGGTGTGGGAATCGCGCAGCTCATCCAGTGCCATCTGCATAGCCTCCTCGGCGCGGCGCAGCGCATCATCTGTGTACTCATCAGTCACAGTGATCATGCTTCTGGAACGCTCCTCGGCACGGCGAATGATCTCATTGGCCTTTTCGCGGGCCACACGAATGATCTCGCTCTCACCCACAATGGTCTTGGCATCCAGTTCTGCCTGACGGCGGATCTTGTCTGCCTCTTTCTTTGCATTGTCCACAAACTCGTCGCGGGCACGAATCAGATCCGACGCCTTCTTCAGATCAGAGGGAAGCTGTCCCTTGAGTTCATCAAGCAGATCCAGCGCATCCTCGCGCACAATAATACACTTATCAGGTGCCATGATAACACCCTTTGCGCCATCGATCATCTCATAGAGCATGTCGATCAAATACTGAACATCATTAGCCATTGTTTAGTTCCTTCCCCTCTCTGATCTTTCCGAGGATCTCCGCCGCACCGGCGGGGACATAGTTTTTGATTGATTGATTATAGCGAAGCATATCGCGCACCATGGTAGAGCTGATATGCACATGTCCGGGCAATGCCGGAAAGATAACTGAGTCTAACTCCTGCACCAGATCTCGGTTGATCTGTGCCAGCTGATATTCCCAGTCAAAGTCAATACTGTTTCTTGCACCCTTCACCAGCGCGCAAGCGCCCCGCTCTCTTGCGAAGTCCGCCAAAAGTCCTTCCGACAGTTCAGCACGCGCATTGGGGATATGTGCCACCGCAGCCTGCGCCATCGCAAGGCGTTCCTGAGGTGTGAACATCGTCCGCTTCTCACTGTTAACAGCCACGCAGACGACGACCTCATCAAAGATCCGCGCCGCGCGCTCAACAATATCGAGATGACCCACGGTAATTGGATCAAAACTTCCGGGACACACAGCAACCCTCATGCCTCACGGTCCTCCTCACGGTGATAAGTGGTGATCTTGATCTTACCATAGCGATAAGTCCGGTGAAGATAGTAAGGCGGCGCCATTTCCGGCATCTCCTGTTCCAGCGGCGACTCACAGACGATTGTACCATGATTGGACAAAATGTCAAATCTCTCGATCGCGTCCAACACGCTGGACCACAGCTTAGCAGCATAGGGCGGATCCACAAAAACAAGATCGAATTTACCTTTTACACCGGCAAGATATGCACCCGCATCACCGCACACCACCTGGGCACGGTCAGTCAGGTCAGTGATTTTAAGATTGTCACGAGTCAACGCCGCGGCATCCCGCCGCTGATCCACAAAAACCGCGGAAGCCGCACCGCGGCTGAGCGCCTCAATTCCCAACTGTCCGGTTCCTGCGAACAGGTCCAGAACACGACGACCCTCGATATCAAACTGAATAATATTAAAAATGCCCTCTTTAACACGGTCGGTGGTCGGTCGGGTTTCCATTCCCTCCAACTCCTTCAACCTCCGCCCGCGGGCTGTTCCTGTGATCACTCTCATTGGTGCCTCTCCTTTTTCGCGCAGAGTTTTTTCTCTTTGCAGTATGCACACTTATTTATGCTATCATATGCTATCGGCGTATTTTTTTCAATACCCAAATACGAAATTTGTTGGATTTTGACATCTTATGTCGACCGTTTTTCACTCATATGTCGAAAAAACTGTTCACGAAATACTGATTTTTTCCGAATTTATACTTGTTATCCGAGAGAGAATAGTATATAATAAAGTGCTACTATGCCGTAAAATAACCATGTAATCCCGTTGAAAGGATGAAATATTTATGATAACGCTTCAGAACAACCGCGGTGAGATCAGCATCAACGAGTCTGTTTTCACCAACATCACCGGCTATGCCGCTACCAACTGCTTTGGTGTAAAGGGCATGGCTATGCGTTCCATGACTGATGGTCTGGTGCATCTGCTCCGCAAGGAGGCTATGGGCAAGGGCGTTCATATCACCTATAACGATGACGGTTCTATTTCCATTCAGCTGCACATCATTGTGGAAAACGGCATCAACATTGCCGCTGTCTGCCGCTCCATCATGAGCGAGGTCAAGTACAAAGTCAATAAGCACACCGGCGTTCCTGTCAAGCGCGTGGACATCTGTGTTGACTCTGTTGTGTCCAATTCCAAGGGGGTATAAGTCGCATGATCCACACCATTGACGGAATTTTGTTCAAGCAGATGGTGCTGCACGGCTCCGCTGCTATCGCTCTGCAGAAGCAGAGAATCAATGATTTGAATGTCTTTCCTGTGCCTGACGGCGATACCGGCACCAATATGAGCCTGACTATCGCCGCAGCCGCCACCGAAATGAAGCGCAGCGACACCACTTCCGTGGGGCAGGCCGCCTCCGCTACCGCCAGCGCGCTGCTGCGCGGCGCCCGCGGCAACAGCGGCGTTATTCTCTCCCTGCTGTTCCGCGGCATCGGCAAGACCCTGAAGGGTCACGACACCGCTGACGCGGCTCTCTTCGCAGCCGCTCTGCAGGAGGGTGTCGGCGCAGCCTACGGCGCTGTCATGAAGCCCGCCGAAGGTACCGTCCTGACCGTTTCCCGTCTTGCCTCCAAGCGTGCCGTGGAAGCTGCCGCTGAGAACAACGATGTAGAATTTGTTCTCTCCGAAGCGATTCGCGAGGGTTATAACGCACTGGCTCAGACCACCGATATGAACCCCGTTCTTAAGAAAGCCGGCGTGGTGGATGCAGGCGGTCAGGGTTACCTCGTCATTCTGGAAGGTATGCTTGCAGCAGTGCGCGGTGAGCCTATGCCCGATGTGAGCGATGATTCCGCTCAGGACAAGGCTGACTTCGCCTCCATCAGCGACGAGGACATTACCTTCACCTTCGACACTGTGTTCATCGTCCGCAAGAGCAATCCCAACGTTGACTTGAGCGGTCTTCGCGCCTACCTGAACTCCATCGGCGACAGTCTGGTGATCGGCGAGGACGACGACGCTTTCAAAGTCCATGTCCATACCGACATCCCCGGCAATGCTCTCAACGAGGCTCAGAAGTATGGCATTTTGGAGCTTGCCAAGGTCGAAAACATGCGCACCCAGTATGAAGATATGGCAGCTGGCCGCAAGACTCACAGTGCCGACGATCTGGATCACGAGGAAGAGGCAGCTCCCACCGTCGCCGCTCCCGAGAAGCGCTACGGCTTCCTGTCCGTCTGCGCAGGCGACGGTATTGCCGACGTGTTCCGCGATCTGGGTGCTGATGGTATCATCTCCGGCGGTCAGACCATGAACCCCTCCACCGAGAGCATTCTCAACGAGATCAACAAGGTTCCCGCTGAGGTCGTGTTCGTTCTGCCCAACAACAAGAATATCGTGATGGCCGCACAGCAGTGCATCGGCCTTACTGATAAGGAAGTCGTTGTTGTCCCCACCCACACCATCCCCCAGGGCATCACCGCCATGATGGCAGTGGATACCGAGCTGGATACCGAGGTTCTGCTGGAAACCATGACCGCAGCCTTCGAGAATGTCACCACCGCGCAGATCACCTACGCCGCACGCAACAGCGATTTCGACGGTTTCAATATCAACGAGGGTGACTATCTGGGTCTTCTGGGCGGTAAGCTCTTTGATACCGACACTGACCTCTCCGCACTGCTCACAAAGCTGGCCAAGGAAGCCGCAAACCGCAGTGCAGAGTTTGTGACCATCTTCTCCGGTGAGGATGTCACCGAGGAGCAGGCACAGGTGGCTGAGGAGATCTTCTCCCGAGAGTGCCCTGACGCCGAACTGTCCCTCCTCCGCGGCGGTCAGCCTGTATACTATTATATTATCAGCATTGAATAATCCTTCTTCAGCACCTTCGCTTCCGCGAAGGTGCTGTTTTTATTTACAGGATCTCCGGCATTCCTTGACATTTACAAACTAATGTGGTAAAGTTTCTCTAAGATGTGAATTAAAATTCACAAGATGAGGAGGCATTCTTATGAGTTATAACGGATTTGCGATCGATCAATATCTGGATGCGGCAGCTGTTACCAAGCAGCTGGATGAATTGATCAAAAAGCCTGTGTATTCTGTCCGCAAGGATAAGCTGGAAGAATACGTGGAGAGCTATTTCAACAAGCAATGCGCCCGTTCCAAAGAAATGATCACCGAAGCCCGCGAGGTCATTCCCGGCGGTGTACAGCATAATCTTGCCTTCAATTACCCCTTCCCCATTGTGATCACCAAAGCCGATGGCGCCAAGCTCTATGATATTGACGGCAATGAGTACTACGATCTGCTGCAGGCAGGCGGCCCCACCATTATCGGCAGCAACGATCCCGTTGTGCGCGAAAAAGTTCACGATTTGCTGGACACCTGCGGCCCCTCCACCGGCCTGTTCCACGAATACGAGTATAAGCTGGCAAAGAAGATCTCCGAAATGGTTCCCTCTGTAGAAAAGTTCCGCATGCTGGGTTCCGGTACCGAGGCCTGCATGTGTGCTGCCCGCATCGCCCGTCTGAAGACCGGCAAAAAGAACATTCTCAAGATGGGCGGCGCATACCACGGTTGGTCCGACCAGCTGGCATACGGCATGCGCGTTCCCGGCACAAAGGGAATGATGAGCAAGGGTGTGCCCGGATTTGTATTTAAACATACGGACGAATTTTTCCCCAACGATCTCAATGATCTGGAGCGGAAGCTGCGCCGCAATCAGCTGAACGGCGGCACCGCAGCCATATACATCGAGCCCATGGGTCCCGAGAGCGGCACCCGTCCTGTCTCCAAGGAGTTTATTAAGGGCGTGGAACAGCTGGCACATAAGTATGGCGCGCTGCTCATCTTTGACGAAGTCGTTACGGGCTTCCGCATTGGTCCCAGCGGTGCGCAGGGCTATTTCGGCGTTGATCCCGACCTGACCGTATTCGGCAAGATCATCGCCGGCGGTTATCCCGGCGCAGGCGGTGTGGGCGGTCATGCCGACTGCATGGCACATCTGGGAGCCGGTCTGGACTCCTCCGGCAAGAAGATTGCCAAGGCAATGTGCGGCGGCACCATGGCCGCCACTCCCATCTCCTGCGTGGCAGGCTACTACACCCTCTGTGAGATCGAAAGCCGCAACGCCTGCGAAGTGGCCGGCCGCATGGGCGATCGGCTCACCGCGGGACTGCAGAAGCTGATCAAAAAGTACGATCTTCCCTTCGTCGCCTTCAATCAGGGCTCTATCTGCCATCTGGACAACGCCGGAACCATGCACTTCTCCGTAAACTGGAAGAAGCCCTGGACCATTCCCGCTCTGCTGAAGGAAACCGGAATCCGTCAGCGCGAGATGGAACATATCGGCGCAGCTTACATGGCAGAGGGCATCGTAACGCTGGCCGGCTCCCGTCTGTACACCAGCGCCGCTTACACAGAGGAAATGATTGACGATGTGCTGCAGCGCTTCGAACGCGTCTTCGCCAACTGCGGTCCTCTGGAGGTAGAATAATGAGCAGAAAAGAACAGGAAGCCCGGGAGCTTGTGATCCGTGCCTGCAAACAGCTGGTGGAAAGCGGACTGGTCGCAAGAACATGGGGCAATGTCAGTGCCCGTGTCTCCTCCGACTATTTTGTGATCACCCCCAGCGGCCGATCCTATGAAACGCTGCAAAGCGATCAGCTGGTATTGGTACGAATTGACAATTGTTCCTACGAAGGAGAGATCAAGCCCTCCTCCGAGAAGGGCATTCATGCAGCAGCTTACATGCATCGCCCCGATGCCTGTGTGGTGATCCACACCCATCAGGACTACGCTTCCTGCATCGGTGTTGGCGGCAAAGATCTTTCCGATCTCAACGATCCGGTGCTTGGTGACCGCATCCCCTGTGCCGCCTATGGTCTGCCCGGAACCAAAAAACTGTTGAAGAACGTAGACAGTGTTATGATCGAGCACCACAACAGCAATGCTATTCTCATGCACCGCCACGGCGCGTTGTGTATGGCCAGAGACTTCGACCGCGCCTTCGAAATCCTGCAGAAACTGGAGGCCATCTCCCGGGATACCTTTGACCGGACAGTGTCTGTCCCCGAAGATAACCGCGCCGAGCCGACCGCACTGCTGGAGAGTCTGAGAAATGCAGGCGTTGGACCGCATCTGTCCATTGTGTCCCACGGCGCAGTATTGGCGGTTGCCGCGCACAAAAAGACTCTCCGTCCCCATTTGGACGATCTTGCTCAAATCGCAGGCGCAAACATCCGCTGCGTAAAAACCGACCCCGAAGCGATCCGCAAAGCACTGAAGGGCCGCAATGCCGTCCTTGTCGAAGGCTTGGGTGCTATCTGCTGTGCGGAGGATGAAAGCGACTTGAAGGCTATCGAGTCCATTATCCGCAAGGGCTGTATGGCAGCGCTATACGCCGAGAAGTGCGATGCAGCCCCTTTGGGCAGAATTGACCGCCGACTGATGCGCTTTGTCTACACCACGAAGTACTCCCGCAAAAAGGCCGAGGCATAGCCTATGCTGAAGAAATTAACAGAAGAAAAACTAAACGAAGTACTGGAGGCCGGAATCAGCGAATTCGCAAATCACGGACTCCAGCTGGCCAGTATGAGCGCCATTGCTAAGCGGGCAGGGATCAGTGTAGGCGTTCTTTACAAGTATTACGACAATAAAGAAGCATTTTTTACCGCCTGTGTCTGCCGCTGCACTGCGGAGCTGGACAGTTTTCTGCAGGAACTGTGCGCGCAGAAAAAAAAGCCTTTACAATATGCACGTGCGCTGATCTGCGCCGTACAGCAGTTTTCTCACCGCAACAAGGATTATATCCGCCTTTACCACGAGGCCACACACACCGGCGAGCATGCCCACGCGGCAGCGCTGGCACAACAGGTGGAAGGACTTCGCGCAAAGCTGTACACCGAGATCATCCGCAGAGCGCAGGAAAGCGGCGATGTACGCAGCGATCTTGATCCGCAGATGTTCGCCTTTTTCTTTGACAACCTTCTGATGATGACCCTGTTCAGCTATTGCTGTCCTTACTATCAGGAGCGTTTTCGGCTTTACACGGAAAATCAGACATTGGAAGATTCCCCCTTCGTGACCTCTCAGCTGCTGAAATTCCTGGAATCCGCCTTCACCCTGAACGAGGCGGATATTCCCCACCGGCACGAGAAAGGAGCAAGTGTATGAAATACCTGCTTGCCTATGATATTGGAACCACAGGTGTGAAAACCTGTCTTTTTGAAGTAAATCAAACCATTCGCCTTTTGGAGTATGCAGCAAAAAGCTACCCTCTTTATATCTTGGACAACGGCGGCGCCGAGCAGGACGGAAACGACTGGTGGAAAGCCATGTGCGAGTCCACTGCCGAAGTATTGAAAAAAACAAACCTCTCTCCCGAGAAGATCGCGGGCATCTCCTTCTGTTCCCAGATGCAGGGACTGGTGCTCACCGACCGAAACGGTGTTCCCGTCCACCGCCCCATGAGCTACATGGACCAGCGGGCAAAAGAGGAGATCCGTAAAGGTATCGCCCACGGTCTGCAGATCGCAGGCGCCAATGTGATCAAGCTCATCAAGAGCCTCATCATCACCGGTGCGGTTTCCAGCAGTGTCAAGGATCCTGTCTGGAAGTATAAGTGGATCGAAGCTCACGAACCCGAGAATTTCTCCCGCGCCTACCGCTGGCTGGATGTAAAGGACTACCTGCTCTGCCGCTGCACCGATCGATTTGTGATGACTGAGGACAGCGCTTTCGCCACCCTCCTCTTTGACACTCGTCCGGGCAAGCGCTGCTGGAGCAAAACAGTCTGCCGAATGCTGGGTGTCAATATGGAACATCTGCCCGAGATTATCCGCTCCACCGATCTGGTTGGCGGTCTTACCGCTACCGCTGCCAGGGAACTGGGACTGAACGAAGGCACACCGGTCTACGGCGGTGGCGGCGACTCCAGCCTGATCGGTGTCGGCGCCGGCTGTGTGCGAAGCGGCGACACTCACATCTACTGGGGCACCTCCGGCTGGGTCATCACTGTCACCGACAAGCAGATGGTGGATGTCAGCGCCATGATCGCCGCCATTGTCGGCGCACAGAGCGGTAAATTCAACTATTTCGCTGAAATGGAAACCGCAGGCAAGTGCCTCGAATGGGCAAAAGACCGTTTAGTCGAGGACGGGTTGGATTATTATGCTGTCAAAGAACCCTGCCAAAATGCCTACGACTGTCTGACCGCGGCCGCGGCAAAAACAGCCCCCGGCGCAGGCGGCCTCATCTTCACTCCCTGGCTCCACGGCAACCGCTGTCCTTTTGAGGATCCCAACGCAACCGGCATGTTCTTTGGTCTGACATTGGAAACCTCAAAAGCGGATATGATCCGCGCAGTATTGGAGGGCGTGTGTTACCACCTCAGGTGGATGCTGGAAAGCCAGGATAAGATGCTGCAGACTTCGGATTCCATCCGCTTTGTGGGCGGCGGCGCCCGCTCGACAGTGATCTGTCAGATGCTCGCGGATATCACCGGCCGCCGTGTCGAAACAGTGGACAGTCCCCAGAATGTAGGCAGTGTCGGCGCTGCCGCCGTGATGGCCGTCGGCATGGGTATTATCCCCTCTCTGGAGAGTGTGGAGACTTTTATCCCCGTCACCAAAATTTACGAGCCGAATCCGGATAACAAGGCTGTCTACGACCGCTGTTACAGCACGTTCCGCAAGCTGTATCCCTCCAACCGCAACATCTACCGCACCTTAGCATGAGAGGAGAAATCATATGGAACGAAAGAAAGAACTGATCAGAACTATCAAGTTCGTGCTCTTTTCCGCCTCTGCCGGTATCATCCAGGTGCTGTCTCTTGCCCTGTTTGAGATGCTGTTCACCGACACATACTGGCTTAGCTATCTGCTCTCTCTGATCCTGTCCGTTGTGTGGAACTTTACCCTCAACCGCCGGTTTACCTTTAAATCCGCAAACAACATTCCACTGGCCATGCTGCAGACAGCGCTTTTCTATGTGGTGTTCACCCCCGCCTCCACCTACCTTGCCTATCTTCTCGAATCTGTGCTCGGCTGGCCTCTGGTGATCGTTCAGGCGCTGAATATGCTGCTCAACTTTGTATTGGAATATCTGTATCAGCGGTTTGTGGTATTCCGGGGCTCCATCGATACCAACGATCTGGCACAGAAAGACACCAAGAAATAAGACTTCGTACCTGTCAGATAAAGGAAACTCTGCACTTTTTGCAGAGTTTCCTTTTTTGTTTGCATAAATATCACGCGTGCCGCAGCCCGCAAAATTTTGTCGAATTATTGTAGAACACCTGTTTCATTACTAAAAAATGGATATTCAGGGCGAAAATTCCCGCTTTTGGCGGCAAAAAATTGTAAATTTCCACTTGCAATTCTTTACAATTTACTCTATACTGTGAAGTGAAGTGGTGGGAAGTGTGGAAAAGTGGGGAATTTGACCCGCAAACACCCCTCTGCAGATAGAAACGAAAGGCAGGTGGACTCTTGTGATCGGACAGTATCAGCACAATATTGACGCCAAGGGACGCCTGTTTATCCCCGCCAAGTTCCGCGAGGAACTGGGAGAAACCTTTTATGTGACCATCGGTCTTGACGGATGCCTCTCTGTGTATTCCGACAGCAAGTGGGCCGACCTCATCGAAAAGTTTGACGCGCTGCCTATTGCCATGGCTCGCAAAATGCGCGCTCTGTTTGCCAATGCCGCCAAGTGCGAACCTGACGGACAGGGTCGTATTCTGATCCCCGCTAAGCTGCGGGAGTATGCGGCTTTGGAAAAAGAAGTCGTGATCAACGGCATGAGCAAGTGTGTGGAACTTTGGAATCCGGAGCGCTGGGCTCCCATCGAGGATACCGGTTTGGATCCGGACAACCTGGCAAGTGTAATGGAGGAGTTGGGTTTCTGATATGGAAAAGGATTACGGACATAAGCCGGTACTGCTGGAGGAATGTCTTGATGCGCTTTCCATCCGCCCCGACGGCATTTATCTGGACGGCACTTTGGGCCGTGCCGGCCACTCCCTTGAAATACTGCGCCGTCTGACCACAGGGCGGCTCATCGGCATCGATCAGGATATGACCGCTATCGAGGCAGCTAAAGAGCGCCTCAGCGAATTTTCTGACCGCGTTACTTTGGTGCACAGCAACTTCAGCGAGCTCGGTTCCGTTTTGGATGAACTGGGACTGCGAGGAAAAGTGAACGGCATGCTCTTTGATCTTGGCGTTTCCTCCCCTCAGTTGGACGAAGCGCACCGTGGCTTCAGCTACATGCAGGATGCCCCGCTGGACATGAGAATGGACTCTACCGCCTCTCTCACCGCCCACGAAGTGGTCAACACATGGAGCGCCGAGGAACTGAAGCGGATCCTGCGCGATTACGGTGAGGAGCGCTATGCACCCCAGATCGCCCGCGCCATTGACCGCGCGAGAGCAGCTAAACCCATCGAAACCACACTGGAGCTGGTGGATATTATCCGCTCCGCTATGCCGGCGGCAGCACTGCGGGAAAAGCAGCATCCCGCCAAACGCAGCTTTCAGGCGATCCGCATCGCCGTAAACAGAGAGTTGGATGTGTTGCCTCCCATGCTGGAAGCAGCCACCGAAGGTCTCTGTCCCGGCGGACGGCTGGCAGTGGTCACCTTCCACAGTTTGGAAGACCGCATTGTTAAGCAGACTATGCGAAATCTCGCCACTGGCTGCACCTGCCCCCCCGAATTTCCGGTGTGTGTGTGCGGCAACAAGCCAAAGCTTACCCTGGTCAGCCGCAAGCCCATCGTGTCGGGCGAAGCCGAACTGGAAGAAAACCCCCGCGCTCGCAGCGCAAAACTTCGCGTGGCGCAGCGCACAGAATACTGATATCAAACTATATTTAACAAATTTCGAAAGAAAGGACTCCGCGCGGGCTTCGTTCCCGGGGAGAGAGGGTCAGATCATGGCTGCAAGCAATCGACGCGATGTTAGAACATATCAAACGCCCGGCGTTGTAGACGGAAATCTGGCCCGCGACCTGCGCAGGCACGAGCTGGAAGAACAGCTGGACCGCAGCGGTCACCTTGATTTCGACAAACAATACCGCGAACAGAAAGCCACCGTCGCGGACGAGCTATCCCGCCGCCGCCAGGAAAACCGCGCCACCATCCGTCAGGCACAGGGCGTCCCCCTTACCGCCGTTCTTGGCAGCGCTGTACTGGCTGTCATGGCAATGATGATCGTTGTATCCCATGTCAGGATCAACGAGATTTCCGGAGATATCGTAAACATGAAACAGGAGATCGAACTGCTGGAAACCGAGCAGGTCTCTCTGCGCACACAGTACGAGCAGGCTTTCGATCCCGCCACGGTAAAAGAAGCAGCCGAAGCAGCAGGAATGCACCAGCCCGGTGAAGGTCAGATCTACTATATCGATCTTCCGGGTGAAGACCGCGCAGTATCTTGTGTGCAAAAAGAGGAGGGGCAGCTGCAGCAGTTCCTCACCTCAATCAACCAGCACTTCTATTCCGTGCTGGAATATTTCCGTTAAACGATCGTATAATCAATGGTAAGAACGCTGCCCGGGCAATTTTGCACCGAATCGGCAAATGTGATGCAGCGACCGCCGGGGAGTAAGGGGATGCATCCCTTGCTCCCTGCTTGCCGTTTTTATACCCAAACGCGAGGAGGTCTCCATGAGAGAAAAAAACACCCGACCAATCGATACCACCCGACGCGCCAGAAGAACGATCCAGCGCCGGTCGCTGTATTTTCTTCTGATTTTCGGCGTGTTTTCTTTTATTCTTCTGTTTACCCGCATTTATGACCTGACCATTGTGCGCCACGATGAAATGCAGGAGCGCGCAGCTAAGCAGCAGACTCAGAGCACCACGATCTCCGCATCCCGCGGCACGATCTACGACCGCAACGGAAAGATGCTGGCCGTTTCCGCCACCGCCGACACAGTGTTTCTTGACCCCGCTATTATCAAGGAATACTGCGAAGATCTGGACCGTATCCGCGCAGAAAAGATGACCGAAGGTGTTACCGGCGACGCTCTCCCCATCAGCGGCGAGGAGTACCGCCATCTCATTGCTTCCACTCTTGCCCCTATTTTGGAGATTGAGGAAGAAACGATCCTCAAAGCAATGGAAAAGACCTGGTCTCAGTACGAAGTTCTGAAGCGGCGGATAGAAAAGGAAGCCGCAGACGAGATCCGCGCTTTCATCGTAAACAATCCCACCGGCAAGAATATCCGCGGCATCCACCTGCAGAGCGACGCCAAGCGCTATTATCCCTACAGCAACCTCGCCTCCCACGCGCTGGGCTTTCTGAATCGCGACAACCACGGTGCCTACGGTCTTGAGGCGATCTACAATTCCGAACTGGAGGGCACCAACGGTCTGGCCGTCACCGCCCGTGATGCCAACAGTCAGGAAATTCTTTTCCAGTACGAACAGTTCTACGATGCCGAAAACGGCAACAGTCTTGTTCTCACCATCGACAGCACGATCCAGTACTATGTGGAACGCGGTCTGGAGGACATGATCGCCCGCTACGGCGCGACCGGCGGCGCAACCGGCATTGTGATGGATGTGAACACGGGCGCTTTGCTGGCTATCGCCTCCAGCCCCAGCTACGATCTCAACTCCCCATGGGAGATCTACGATCTTCTGCTGCAGCAGCAGCTTACCGTGGAAGACGGCGGTGAGAACGGCGTTTCTTTGGGTGATCTGCAGCTCAAACAGTGGAGAAACAAGGCGGTCAATGACACCTACGAGCCCGGCTCCACCTACAAGATCCTTACCCTTGCCGCCGCCCTGGAAGAGGGCATCGTTACTCCAAACAGTCATTTTAACTGCACCGGCTCCGTCGTTGTGGACGGATGGGAAATGAAGTGCTCCCGGCGCACCGGACACGGCAATCAGGATCTTGCCACCGCCACCGCCAACTCCTGCAACCCCGCTTTTATCAACATCGGCCTCTCCGTGGGAACAGATACCTACTACCAGTACATGAAGAGCTTCGGACTCTTCGAGGTCACCGGCGTGGACCTGCAGGGTGAGGCAGTGGGCGTTGCAGCATCCGAAAAGAATTTCCAGCCCATCGATCTGGCCTCCTACGCCTTTGGACAGAACTTTACCGTGACACCCCTGCAGCTCATTGCCGCGCAGGCTTCTTGTGTCAACGGCGGCTACCTCTATACACCCTACGTAGTGGAGAAGCTGCTGGATGATAACGGCAACATCATCTCCCAGCACGATTCCACCCCCGTCCGGCAGGTGATCAGCGAGGAAACTTCCGCCATTGTCCGCGAGATCCTGGAAGGCGTTGTGGCCAACGGCACCGGCAGAAACGGTCAGGTAGCCGGTTACCGCATCGGCGGAAAAACCGGAACCGCCGACCAGGGCAAAACCGGCAATGTCGTCGTATCCTTCCTGTGCTTTGCTCCTGCAGATGATCCCCAGATCATCATGCTTCTGACACTGGACACCCCCGCCCGCGACACCGGCACCTATGTGTCAGGCGGTAATATGGTGGCTCCTACCGCCTCTTCCATTATGGCAGACATTCTCCCCTATCTCGGATTTCTGCCCCAGTACAGTGAGGAGGAACTGGCCTCCATGGACTCCACCGTTCCCTATGTGATCGGCTTAAACGAAACCGATGCCGCAGCAAAGCTGCGTGAATACGGCTTCACCCACTACCGCGTGATCGGCAACGGTGAATATGTCACCGATCAAACCCCCGTAGGCGGTGCCATCGTGCCCGCCAGTGCGGAGATCATCCTGTACATGGGTGCAGAGAAATCCGCGGAACTTTGTACCGTTCCCGATCTCACCGGTCTTACCGCCGCGCAGATCAATAAGAAGCTTACCGAAGCGGGTCTTATTATGAAACTGACCGGCGCATCCGGTGATACCGCTGCCATCAAAGCTATCTCCCAGTCCCACGAACCCGGCGCACAGGTTGAGGCAGGCACCGTCATCACCGTACAGATGGGACAGAGTTCCACTACCGCAGACTAAGATTTTGTGCCGCATTTTTCGCATACTAATCGGCACTTTTCGCGGTTTACATTGCAGATAATAGCATTATACTGTCTGTAGCCGTTTTCCGCGGCAAAACCAACAACGATAGAATGGAGAACACCGCCATGAAGCTGCGCGAACTGCTGCATAATATTTCCGTACTTGAATGTACCGCTGATTTAGAAACAGAGATCTCCGGTGTCAGTTACGATTCCAGAAACACCGCCGAAGGCGAGCTGTTTGTGGCAATGACCGGCTACGAAACCGACGGACACCGATTCATTCCCATGGCGCGGGAGAAGGGCGCCGCCTGCATCCTTTGCGAAAAGAAGACGGATGATGCTCCCTGCATCATCGTTGAGGACAGCCGCGCGGCTCTTGCGCAGCTTGGCCGCAACTGGTACGGTGACCCCGCCGCATCCATGACCATGCTGGGTGTGACCGGCACCAACGGCAAGACCACCACCACCTACCTGCTCAAAGACATTCTGGAGAAAACACGGGGCGCCAAGGTTGGCCTCATTGGCACCAACCAGAATATGATCGGCAGTACTGTCATCCCCACCGAGCGCACCACCCCCGAGTCCTTCGAATTGCACGGACTGTTCCGGCGCATGAAGGACGCCGGCTGCACCCATGTGGTAATGGAAGTCTCCTCCCACGCCCTTTATCTCAAGCGCGTGGCAGGAATCCGCTTTGCCGCGGGCATCTTCACCAACCTGACACAGGATCATCTAGATTTCCACAAGACCATGGAAGCGTACTGCGACGCCAAGGCTCTGCTGCTGCGCCAGTGCGACACCTTCATCTACAATGCAGACGATGAATGGGCTCAGCGCCTTACCGCTTCTGCCCCCTGCCGCACCGTATCCATCGGACAGAAAACCGCCGATCTGCGCGCAGAAAACATTGTGCTGGATGCACAGGGCATCGCCTTTGATGCCGTTGCGGGCAGCGAAACGATTCCTGTGACTGTTGGAATTCCCGGTGGGTTCATGGTATATAATACGCTGGGCGTGTTGGCCGCAGCGCAGGCGATTGGCATTTCTCTCAGCGAAAGCGCCGCCGTTCTTCGCACCACCGCCCATGTAAAGGGTCGTGTGGAGGTCGTCCCCACCGGCAGCGACTACACCATTCTTATTGACTACGCTCACACCCCCGATGCTCTGGAAAATGTGTTGAACGCTGTGCGAGGCTTTGCCAAGGGCCGTGTGATCGCCCTGTTCGGCTGCGGCGGCGACCGCGACAAGACAAAGCGGCCTATCATGGGCGGCATCGCAGCCCGGCTTGCCGATGCAGTGGTCGTTACTTCCGATAACCCCCGCACCGAACCGCCCCACGCTATTATTGCCGATATTGTAGACGGCATGATCGGTACCGAGACACCCTATGCCATCATCGAAAGCCGTGTGGAAGCCATCCGTTTTGCCATGGATCAGGCGCGCAGCGGCGATGTGATCGTGCTCGCAGGCAAGGGACACGAAACCTATCAGATCGTCGGTAAGGAAAAGTTCCACATGGATGAACGGGAGATCGTTGCCGATTACCTGAAGGAAAAAAACAACTGATTTTTACAGAAAGACAGAGGGAGATACCATGGAAATGTTGATCGCATTTGTCATCAGCTTTGCTGTGACCGCGCTGGTAGGCGGCACCGTCATTCTTCCCGCCCTTCGCCGCTTGAAGGCGGGGCAGGCTATCCGCGAGGAGGGCCCCAAGTGGCATATGACCAAGGCAGGAACCCCCACCATGGGCGGTCTGATGTTCATGCTTGGCATTCTGGTCGCGATCCTGATCACAGGCTGGAAGGGCATGATGGCAGGCGATTTCAGTCACCTGTACCTCTACCTGTTCGCCCTGGTATTCGGCATCATCGGCTTTTTGGACGATTTTGAAAAGGTTCGCAAGAAGCAGAATCTCGGCCTGACCTCCCTGCAGAAATTTGCTCTGCAGCTGGCAGCGACCATTCTGTTTTTGATGCTCATGCGTCACGAGGGTCTGCTCACCCCCGATCTCTATATCCCCTTTGTGGATGTAAGCATTCCTTTGGGCTGGCCTCTCTATATGGTTTTTGCCTCCTTCGTTGTGGTTGGCACCGTGAACGCCGTAAACCTCACCGACGGTCTGGACGGTCTCTCCACCTCTGTGACCATCCCCGTAGGACTCTTCTTCTCCGTTGTCGCCGTGTGGTGGAGCTACACCCAGGTCGGTGTGTTTGCCGCGGCTATGGTAGGCGGACTTTTCGCTTTCCTGATTTTCAACGCACATCCCGCCAAAACCTTCATGGGCGACACCGGCTCCCTGTTTTTGGGCGGCGCTGTGGCGGGTATGGCACTGGCCTGCGATATGCCGCTGATCCTTATTCTTGTCGGCATCGTGTATATCGCAGAAACCCTGTCCGTTATCCTGCAGGTTGGCTATTTCAAACTCACCCACGGCAAGCGTCTCTTTAAAATGTCCCCCATCCACCACCATTTTGAAATGTGCGGCTGGAACGAAGTAAAAATCGTAACCGTATTCACACTGGTCAGCGCCGTCTTCTGCGCGCTGGCACTGTGGGGCGTCATGGGCCGCAACGCCTGATCCCCCACGCTTATCAGCGCGGAAAGGAGGAATGGCATTGACCCGCGAAGAACAGCTTCAATGGAAGCGCGCGCAAAAAAAGGAACAGCGCCGCCGGGAACGGGAGGCATGGGAAGCCGCCCGCGGTCCGCTTGATCTGCCGTTCCTGCTGTTGGTCTTTGTTCTGCTTGGCATCGGCATGATCATGCTGCTGTCCGCCAGCTTTCCCTCGGCCCAGGCAGAGGGCGATGCCTTTGCCTACATCAAGCGCCAGGCGATTTTTGCCGCTCTGGGCGTGTTCGCCATGTTTTGGGTCAGCAAGATCAACTACCAGCGTTTCCGCGGCGTAGCCAACATTGCGATCATTGTCAGTGTGATCCTGCTGATCCTGGTGATTATTCCGGGTATCGGCATCACGCGCAACAACGCCACCCGCTGGCTGGGCATTCCGCGCACCGAGCTCACCTTCCAGCCCACTGAGATCGCCAAGCTTGGTATTATCGTATTTTTCGCCGCCAGTATCGCCAAAAAACGTGAGCGAATGCTCTCCTTCCGCGAGGGTATCGTTCCTTATGTTGGCATTCTGCTTCTCATGGCATTCCTCGTCATTTTGGAGCCTCATATGTCCGGTGCGATCTTACTTGTTGGCATCGGTGCGGTCATGATGATCGTGGGCGGCATCCACTGGGGATGGGTGGCAGGCGGCACAGCGCTCGCCGGCACCGGCGTATACCTGGTGCTGTTCACCGATCTGATGGAGCGCATCGGCTATAACTCGCACCGCATTACCACCTGGCGCGACGCCTTTTGGGACGCGCAGAACAAAAGCTATCAAATGGCGCAGAGCTTCATCACCATCGGCTCCGGCGGACTGCTGGGTGTTGGTCTGGGTAAAAGCCGCCAGAAATTCATGTTCCTCCCCGAAGAGCACAACGATTTTATCTTTTCCGTGGTCTGTGAGGAGTTGGGTCTGGTAGGCGCAACCCTCATTATGATCCTGTTCGCTCTTTTGATCATTCGCGGTTTCTGGCTGGCGATCCACGCCCGCGACCGCTTTGGAAGTCTTCTGATCGTGGGTGTAACCACCCAGATCGCATTGCAGACATTTCTCAATATCGCTGTAGTGTCAGGCTTGATCCCCGCCACAGGCATTTCTCTCCCCTTCTTCAGCTACGGCGGCACCGCGCTTGCCATTCAGCTGGCGGAAATGGGTATCGTACTCTCAGTTTCCAGGCAGATCCCCGCACCCAAAAGCGACTAGCAGGGATTTCCCAATCTTATTGGCCGCTCGAAGCGGCAGATCGGTGGTCAGGATGAAAATTATATTTACCTGCGGCGGCACTGCCGGCCATGTTAATCCCGCGTTGGCACTGGCAAGCCTGATCCGCCAGCGGCAGCCGGACAGCGAGATCCTGTTCGTAGGCGCACGCCGCGGCATTGAACAGCGGCTTATCGAAGATGCCGGCTGGCCTTTCCGCGCTGTGGAAGTATCCAGCTTTCACCGCTCTTTGAAACCAAAAGAAATCCGTCACAATCTGATCTCCATCAGAAATTTCCTCACCTGCGGCGCAGAAGCACGGGCGCTGCTGGATGAATTCTGCCCCGATTTGGTGGTCGGCACCGGCGGATACGCCAGCTACCCCATTGTCCGCGAAGCGGCAAAGCGAGGCCTCCCCACCGCGATCCATGAGTCCAACGCCATCCCCGGTCTTACCACAAAACTGCTCGAGAAGCACGCACAGCTCATCATGGTCGGCTTCGAGGAATGCCGTACCAACTATAAAACCCCCGAAAAAGTCATGGTCACAGGCACCCCTGTCCGCAGCGACTTTTTCGCGCTGAGCCGCAGCGAAGCCAAGAAAACCCTGGGTATGGACGACGGTCGGCCTATTATCGTTTCTTTTTGGGGCAGTCTCGGTGCCGGTGCTATGAACCGCTGTATGGCGGATTTCATGGCTATGGAGACCAAGGAGAGAAAGTTCCACCATGTCCACGGCGCCGGTGTTGTGGGTTGCCGCGTGATGAACGAATACCTTGCGGAGACCAATATTGACCTCTCCGGCACCCCCGAACTGGAGGTGCGCGAATATATCAGCGATATGGGCACTCTCATGCGCGCTGCCGATTTGGTCATTTCCCGGGCCGGCGCCAGCACCATCAGCGAGCTGACAGCGCTGGGCGTTCCCGCTATCATCGTCCCCTCCCCCAATGTTGCCAATAATCACCAGGAGCATAACGCCCGCGTACTGGCAGACGCCGGCGGCGCAGTTATGATCCGCGAGGAGGACTGTGACGCGCTGCATCTTTATGAAGCCGCCTGTGCCATCCTCGGCAACGAAAAGCGCCGCAGCGCTATGAGCGCCGCCATGTCCTCTCTGGGTACTATCGATTCCGCAGAGCAGATCTATCGCGCCGTAATGGCACTTACCAAAAAGAGCAGCAAGTAGCACGTGACCGCCCGCCGCATAAGATGGGTCAGTATGCAAATCCATTGCGCGGAGGGACGGCTATGAACGAGATCATTATTGAAGGGCAGCGGCGGCTGGAGGGATCTCTCGCCGTACAGGGTTCTAAAAACAGCGTGCTGCCTGTGCTGGCAGCAACGCTTCTTCATCCCGGCATAAGTCTGCTGCACGGTTGTCCGCGTTTAAGCGATGTGGATACCGCCGTTAAAATCCTGCAAAACTTCGGCTGCCGTGTTTTTCGTGACAAAAGCGATCTTCTGGTGGATGCCACAACCTTAAAAAAAACCGATATTCCCGAAGAACTGATGCGGGAAATGCGCTCCTCGGTGATCTTTTTGGGATCGATCCTTGCCCGGCTGGGGAAGGCAGAACTGTCTTACCCCGGCGGCTGTGAGCTTGGTCCCCGGCCGATCGACCTGCATCTCAACGCGCTTCGTGCCCTTGGCACAGACATCGAAGAGCTTGCGGGATCGCTTCGCTGCACAGCAGTTCGTCTGTCCGGCCGGGAGATCACCCTTGCACTTCCCAGCGTGGGCGCAACAGAGAACACGCTCCTTGCCGCCTGCGGCGCAGAGGGCGAAACAGTCATTTTGAATGCCGCGCGGGAACCGGAGATCGTGGATCTTCAAAACTATTTGTGCGCTATCGGCTGCTCCGTGCGTGGTGCTGGCACCTCCGTTATCACCGTTCTCGGAAGGCAGCCGACCCATGATGCCGAGTATACCGTTATGCCCGACCGCATCGTGGCTTCTACATATCTCTCCTGTGCCGCCGCAGCAGGCGGCGAAATCGAACTCACCCACGTGCAGCCCCGTCATATCTCCACCGTGACAGCTGCGCTGCACGAGGCAGGCTGCCGCATTATCAGCGAGGAGGACCGCATGATCCTGTCCGGCAGCGGACAACTCAGAGCGATCCGACCGATTCGCACCGCACCATACCCCGGCTTTCCAACCGATGCGCAGGCCATCCTTATGGCAGCACTGCTCAAAAGCAACGGGGCCAGTGTGTTGGTGGAAAATATTTTTGAAAACCGCTACCGCCATGTGGACGAACTGCGCCGCATGGGCGCAGAGATCAGCATCGCAGACCGTGTCGCCGTGGTAAGCGGAACACCCCGGCTCCATGGAGCCCATGTTCGCTCCACCGATCTGCGGGGCGGAGCCGCGCTGATCGTTGCAGCGCTGTCCGCCGAGGGGCAGAGCATTATCAGCGAAACACACCATATCCGGCGAGGTTACGAGGATCCGGTCCGGGATCTCCGTATACTCGGCGCCGATATTTCATGGAAGACATAACCGGAAGAAAGGGGGAACGGATCTGTGGCACAGAGAAAAAAGAAACCGCGCAGAAGGCGCCGGGGAGGCAGTTTCGCCCCCTTCCTTCGACTGCTATCCATTATTTTGACAGCAGTGGTCATTGTGGCAGCACTGACACTTTTCTTCAAGGTAGAGCAAATCTCCGTACAAGGAAACGAGCGCTACAGTGCCGACGAGATCATTGCCGCGTGCGGTGTTATGTCCGGCGACAATCTGATCCTATTGGATAAATATACGATCGCTCAGGCACTGTATACCGATCTCCCTTACATTACGGATGTACGTATCACCCGCTCCCTCCCCGACACACTGAAGGTGACCGTAGAAGAGACCCATGCATCCCTTGCCATAGAATCCGGCGGCGCATGGTGGCTCCTGAGCGACGAGGGAAAAGTATTAGAGCAGGTAGATGAAACGCAGGCGCGGAAACATCTTATTCTGACCGGCATAACTCCTCTCCCCCTCTCCCCCGGCTCTCCGCTGCAGCTTGCAGACGGTAACCATCTTTCCACACAGAGGCTTTTGGAATTGGTAACAGGTCTCCGGACACGCGGCATGCTGGAAAGGACGCAAGAGATCCATGCTGATAACAGTGAGATTCTGGTTCTCTCCTACGACAACCGGTTCCGGGTGGAACTGCACTATGATGCCGACCTTGACTTTAAGCTGGATTGTCTGAAAGCCGCAGTCAACGAACTGGAGCCCAACGAAACCGGCATTATTCTTATGACTATGGAAAACGAAAACGAAGTGCGCCTGATTCCCTTTAACACACCATAAGCCGCTCAAGAAAGTTATTGTTTTCCGAAAAAAAGACGAAACAACTATTGACCAACTCAGTGAAAAAACATATAATTGATTGAGAATATGCACATAGCCTGGGAGAATATCTCTCAGTGAGATACACAGGATAAGACGATTGGCAGGAGGATCATTATGGCTTTCGAATTGGTAACTGCGCCCGACAGCGTAGTCAATATCAAAGTGATCGGTGTTGGCGGCGGCGGAAACAACGTTGTCAACCGCATGGTTCGCTCCG
>JAZLEB010000032.1:0-2607 GCA_045615065.1 Candidatus Pelethomonas sp.
CTGACTGAGGGCAAGCATTGCTCTGCTTGTAAGGAAGTTCTGCTCGCGCAGGAAGAAGTTCCCGCACTGTGCCACACCGAAGTGATCGACGCAGCAGTTGCACCCACCTGTACTGAGAGTGGTAAGACTGAGGGTAAGCACTGCTCCGTCTGTAACGAAGTTCTGGTTGCTCAGGAAGAAATTCCTGCTGCCGGTCATGCCTTCGGCTCCTGGGCTGTGACCAAGGAAGCAACCCGTACCGAGGCTGGCGAAGAGTCCCGTGTCTGTGTCTGCGGCGAAACCGAGACCCGTGAGATCCCCGCTCTGGGCGGTGTGAACCCCGTGGTTATCGTGGTGATTGTCGTTGCCGTTGCAGGCGTGGGCGCTGCCGCTATCTTCGTGTTCCTGAAGAAGCGGGCTTGATAACAAGCTGCTTTAGATCCAGGATCAACCAATAATCAAGCCCCGGGCTTTTGCCCCAATGTCATTAAGTTAGTGGGATAACCCGGAGGGCAAACAAAAGAAAATGGAGAGTATCCAAGACAGGAACCTGTTTTGGATACTCTTTTTTTGTAATTTGGGCATGACAAGAAAGCGGATTGGGAAATCCGCTTAAATGGGACTATTCAAAGCACCGAAATTATGCTACTCTGTAGATGAAGCTTACCGGGTGCTTAACGGTCATTCTGCGAGGCCTATTTCTGCCGGGTCGAATTGGTGAAATATGCCTTTGAATGAGAGCTTCAACATCGGGTGGAGGCACATTACCGAGAAAGAATTGCCTGCATATATGTACTGCAACAGAAAAGTTTGCCTTATAAGCATACTTAGTATGTGCTTTCTGGATGATTACGTGCGAGGTAACCAACTCAGAAAAGTTGTACATGATGAGTCGAGCAAAGACCTCTTGGTATATGTGCTCCACTTTTTTTGCATGAAAATGGAGTAAGCCAACAGTATATTTTAGTTCTCGGAAGGAAGTTTCAATGCCCCAACGCATATTGTAAAGTTTCTTTAGTTCCTCAGCGGGGAAAAGAGATTCATCCAAGTTAGTAACAACAGTTTCATAAGTATCATCGGATATTTTGAAACGAACGATGCGAAATGGCAAGTTGTAAGACGCAAGCGGGCTATGCTTTGCTTTGTTTCTGGGGAGGAAATCAAATGTTGTCGTTGAGGGGATAAATCTGTACGAATTTTTATTTCTGCAAAGAGCTTTGGCTTCTAGTGTTTGTCTGGTAATAAGATTCAGATTGACAAACATATCAAATTCATCTGTCGCAGGGAAACTCAGACCGGCAGCAAAACCGCCTGTGGTATGAATATCTTTGATACGAATTAAATACTTCCATGTTTTCTCTTGTATGTGTGCAAGCACATTATATCCTTCATAGCCCCTGTCGGCTATTATCAAAACATTGCTTAAGCTAGAACGATCAACCATGGAGCAAAGTGAGCGCTGCTCGTTTGTATTTCTTTGCCCTAACAGTACGGCATCCACATAGGTGTGTTGTGTGAGATCGTACATAGCGTCAAGATGGAGCATATTGTAAGGTGCCTGTCCATTCACACTCGGGAAATAGGAATCCGGATGATTTGGATTGGTGGGTATTTGGAAATCAGATCCGTCAACTGCCAGAAGACGCAATCCTTTGTAGCGCTTGGGCTTGTCCGTCTTTTTAACAAACAAATCAAACAGCGAAGGAAAAGCATAGGTGTTGATTTTGGATCTTTGTTGAACAAAAGCAGACGAAGAAGCAACATCCGCAGAACAACCGAAATGTTTTAGCAGTTCGGTTGTTAAGGTCCCTCCTTCAATGGCAAGAAGCAGCGAAATCGTTTTGCGTAGAGGTAATTTCCTACATCGAGTAAAGTCCTTTTCGGGACACTTAGAGAACATCCATGATACCTCGCATAATTGTGCGATTGTATCATCCAACTTCTTTTTGATAGCAGCTATATTGTATGACATACAGAAAACCTCCTCATAATTTTCGGTGGGGACACCTCTAATTACAAAGGCCTTTTTGCTAATCGCAATTAGCAAAAAGGCCGCACATTTTACCGTATTTGTCAAGCACTTTTTGAAAAATAGTTACAAAATGCTGGATCCCACATTTCTGTGAGATCCAGCTTTTCTTAACTTAATGACATTGCGGCTTGCCGGGAGCTTTTCCCATTGTGAGCCTTTCGTTGACAAAACGAAGAAAAAATGCTATTATGAATCCATAATTTATGGCTTTCACCCCGCAGAAAGGAGAAAAATATGACAAAACCCATTGTTGCCATTATGTATGACTTCGATAAGACTCTCTGCACCCGTGATATGCAGGAGTATACCTTCATTCCCAGTGTGGGTATGCAGCCCCACGAATTCTGGAATCATACGGCCGAGGTAGCCGCCGCTGAGACCATGGACTCCATCCTGACCTATATGTATTGCATGGTGGAGAAGGCGCAGCAATCCGGCAATCCGCTGACCAGAGAATCTTTGGTATCCTGCGGCAAGGATATCGAGTATCACCCCGGTGTGGAAGGCTGGTTCGAGCGGATCAACCGTTATGCCGAGGAAGCCGGTGTCCAGCTGGAGCATTATGTGCTTTCCTCCGGCCTGAAGGAGATCATCGA
>JAZLEB010000033.1:0-13206 GCA_045615065.1 Candidatus Pelethomonas sp.
AGCGAGTCATCCAGATCCTTAACCGCCGTCAGAAAAACAACCCCTGCCTGATCGGTGAACCCGGTGTCGGTAAGACCGCCATTGCCGAGGGTCTTGCCCAGCGCATCGCCAAGGGCGATGTTCCCTTCAAGCTGCGGGACAAGGAAGTATTTCTGCTTGACCTTACCGCACTTGTCGCCGGCACTCAGTTCCGCGGTCAGTTTGAGAGCCGCATGAAGGGTCTTATTGAAGAGATCCGCAAGTTCGGCAACATCATCCTGGTGATCGACGAGGTGCATAACATCGTTGGCGCAGGTGACGCCGAAGGCAGCATGAATGCCGCCAATATTCTGAAGCCCGCTCTCTCCCGTGGCGAGATCCAGGTCATCGGTGCCACCACCTTCACTGAGTATCGCAAGCACATTGAAAAGGACACCGCACTGGAGCGCCGTTTCCAGAGTGTTACTGTCAACGAGCCCAATCTGGAGGATACCATGCAGATCCTGCGCGGTATCGCCCATTACTACGAATCTTTCCACGGCGTGCATATCCCTGAAGGCATTCTCCGGCAGGCAGTGCTGCTCAGCGAGCGCTATATTACCGACCGTTTCCTGCCTGATAAGGCAATCGACCTGATCGACGAAGCCTGCTCCGACATGAATCTGAAGGATCATGACATCAACCGCCGTCAGGAGGTAGTGCGTGAACTGGAGGATTACGCCAAGGAGCGCGAACTACTGGAAGCTGCGGAGGAACCCGACTTTGAGCGTCTTGCCGAACTGAAAAGCAAGGAACTGAAGCTGCAAGCAGAATTGGATGAACTCACTGCCCGCGGCACTCCCGAGTTGACTATGGACAATCTGGCCCGCGTCATTGAGCTTTGGACCAAGATCCCCGCCAGCAAGATCCGTGAGGAGGAATTCAAGCGTCTGAGCGAACTGGATCAGCGTTTGAAGCGAAAGATCATTGGTCAGGACGAGGCAATCGAGGCCGTATCCGCCGCGATCCGCAGAAACCGGGTCGGCATCTCCCCCAAGCACAAGCCCGTCAGCTTCATTTTTGTTGGAAGTACCGGTGTCGGTAAAACCGAACTGGTCAAACAGCTTGCGGACGATCTGTTCAATGCGCCCGAGAGTCTGATCCGTCTGGATATGTCGGAGTTTATGGAGAAGCACTCCGTATCCCGCATTATCGGCTCCCCTCCCGGCTATGTCGGCTACGATGAAGCCGGTCAGCTCACCGAAAAGATCCGCCGCAAGCCCTACAGTGTGATCCTGTTCGATGAAATCGAAAAGGCACACCCCGATGTTCTCAATGTGCTGCTGCAGATCCTTGATGACGGTCAGATCACCGACGCCCACGGACGTAAGGTTAACTTTGAAAACACCGTTATCGTCATGACCTCCAACGCCGGCAGCGACCGCAAGGAGGGCAGCGTTGGTTTTAACAAGACCGTGAATGAGCAGGGCAAGGACCGCGCCATGAAGGCACTGCAGGGTTTCCTGCGTCCTGAGTTTATCAACCGTGTGGATGAGATCGTCTACTTCAATAAACTCACCGAGGAGAATTTCAAGCCCATTGCCCGCCTGATGCTGGATGAACTGAAAGAGAGCATGAAGGAAAAGGGACTTACCTTCTCCTATGATGACGCCCTGGTGGACTATCTTGTGAAGAAATCCTACTCCGCTGCCTACGGTGCCCGCAATCTGCGCCGCACCATTCAGAAAGAGGTGGAGGATGCCATGGCACTGGCAATTATCAACAGCTACGATCATCCTGTGACTCAGCTTTCCGTTACCGCGCAGGATGATAAGGTTGAGCTGAACTGTCTGTAAAGGAGAGTAGTGACATGCTGTTTCGCAAAAACATCGAACCTCGCTGCGCATACTGCGCCAAGGGCAGCAGCATCAACGAGCGCGAAGTCATCTGCTCCCGCAAGGGTATTGTTTCTATGGAGTACCACTGCCGCCGTTTTCGCTATGATCCCCTGCGCCGTGAACCGCCCAGACCTGTAAAGCTGGAAACAACCAAGCTGGCAGAAGAAGATTTCGCAATCTGATATGCATAAGAGAACAGGGAATGCAAAAGCACCAATGTCATTAAGTTAAGATAAAAAATAGCAAAAAATCGCCCACCTCACTTCAAAATGAGGTGGGTGATTTTTGCTGTTATTTGTATTTGTGACCATTGAATAGAATGTTATAGAAAAAGCCAAAGAGAACACCGAAAATAAATCCTATCATATCACAATATTATAGCTTTGCTTGGTATGATGCGGTAAGAACAATCTCGCCACGTCCATTATGTGCAATATTTGCCCAATCTAGGACAGCAGCTAGGACAAATACCGGATCAAACACAGACTCGCCATCCGTTTTATTCGAATAGTGTTTTGCGATATATCCGACCACAGTTGTTTCATCGCACTCGGGTTCGCCAAACTTGTAGTTTCGACCATTTCCTTTTTTTGCTCTTCCGTTATTAGAAAGGAGCAAATCAACAATCAAATCAAAAACCTCAAAGCGGTAAGGTGGTTTAATTGGCAGTTTATCGCTCAAAAAAGAGTCTCCATCCGTATCTACACTGATTTCGCAAGGGAGTCCTTGGAGTGTATAGACGATGGCTTTTCCACCATTTTCTTTTAGCATATGCTTTATGATTTCAGATGCTTTCGTGCTGTTTTTGTCAGTGAACCACGTTCTCATATCCAAAACCTCCTTCACGACAGAGTCGTCTGCGTTTTCTGCTAAATTTAGTGCCAACAAAAGATCATCCAACCTTTTCTTTGCTGTTGGATATGAAATATGAAGCTCATTTTGCAAATTCTTTAGGTTTCCACGGCACCGCAAAAACGAAAGAAGAAAAGACTGCTGTTCGTTGCTCAATTTTTCAAATAAGCCAAGTTCAAATGTATTGCTCAATACCATTCCACAGTCAGAACATCGTAGTTCAGAAATATAAAGCGCCCCATGGCAGGCGGGACATTTTGAAAGAACCATTTTCATAAGTATCACCTCTTGTTGTTATCATAGTACTAGTAAGCTGCTTTGTCAATACTAGAATTAAAATAATTAATTACTAGTTGTTTTGCGAGAAAAATTATATTCAACTAATCACATGAAGTAATATGTATCAGAAGATAGAATACTGCTAAATTCATATACCCGGTTTTGTGTTGAATTGACAATCTGTTATAGCGTAGCATCGACTTGTTGATAACAATGTTTTTTTGCACAGGAATTGGCGGAATATCCTCTTTTCTTAAAAACGGCAACCTTTTTACTCATCCAGCCACCTTGTTAAGATGCGTTTGGTATTCTTATCTTAACAGCCGATTTGAGGTCAAATTGGCGAAAAAATGCCTACCTCAAAAAATGCAAGCCCTCGCATTTTTTGACTCACTTTATAGACTTGTTGAAATTTTGGTTAGCGTTATTTTCGCATGTTCTTTAAAAACAGGCTGATTTATGCCGTATTTGCAAGCATTGTTGATATTTGAATATTAAGATAAATTATTTATTGACACTGCGATCCTACAAAAACAAGTTAGCTAAACAGCTTGCTGAAAAAATAATACAGCCGTCAAGGAGCAAAAAGGTTATTTCTTGCACCTCGACGGCTGTATTTCAGTTTATCTTAATGACATTGGTGCAAAAGCACTCCCTGTTTTTTCTTAGGTCCTAAGATTGATTTATTGAATAACCACATTCTCCTTGCCCAGTCCGTCGATCAATTCATCGACCAAAGACTTTGCCAAGAGACATGTAGTGCCCAGCCGCTTCCCCGTATCCTTAAAGAAGATACGGGCAGGTGTCTGTCCCGGAAACATTGCGATCAGGCGGTTGATATGCTGCAGTGCGGGATCATCCTCCCGTTCCAGCCGGATCCACAGCATTTTACCGTCCAGCACCTGTACGCCGGTTCTTGTCTGCCGCTGCTGCGGTTCCTGTACGGGAAGCGCAGCCTGTTCCTGTCCCGCAAGAGGAAACACCGCGTCGCACATGATCTGCGGCGGCTTATCATCACGCACAGATATCCTGCCCTGCACCAGCACCGCAGCGCCCTCACTGAGCAGCGTTCTATGGCGTTCCAGTACGCGAGCGAAGCACAGCATCTCGATGGAGGCCGTTTCATCCTCCACAGTTGCATATGCCATCATAGTTTGGTTCTTTGTGGTCTTTGTTTTGAACGCAGTGATCATTCCACCAACGAGAATATTCTGCCCGTCAGCAAAGCGAACCGCACCGCCCTCCTGCGCAAAATCCTCATTGATCGCGTTGATATACACCGCACCTCGCGCTTTTGCCAAAGCGCGGTAACCGTCCATCGGATGACCGGAGAGATACAGACCAGTGACTTCCCTCTCCTGCCGCATCCGTTCATCCATGGAATACTCAGGAATATCGGGCAGAACCAGCTCCACACTGCGCTGCTGCACAGGGGCTGCGTTCATACTGAAGAAGTCCAGCTGGCCCTCCACATTCTGTCTGCGGCTGTCTGCAATGGAATCCATCAGCTTATCATGCACCGCCACCAATTGGCTGCGGCGCATACCAAACCGGTCAAAAGCTCCGGCACGGATCAGGTTTTCCACCGCGCGCTTATTGATATCATAGCTGTACATGCGCTCGCAGAAATCCTGGAAGCCGGTAAAATCACCGTTTTCCTCTCGCTCATGCACCATACTCTCCATCACACCGCGGCCAATGTTCTTGATGGCCACCAAACCGAACCGAAGTCCCTCCTCCTCGACAGTGAAGGTATCAAAAGATCGGTTGACATCGGGCTGAAGCAGGGCAATGCCCATATTGCGGCACTCATTGATATATTCCGAAACCTTTTCAGAGGAATCCAGCACCGAAGTGAGAAGTGCCGCCATGTATTCCCGGGGATAGTGGTACTTGAACCATGCGGTCTGATAGGCAACCACGGCATAGCACACAGCATGTGCCTTGTTGAAGGCGTAGTTTGCAAAATCGTAGATCTCATCATAGATCTTCTCTGCAATGTCAGCGGAGATCCCGTTAGCCTCGCAGCCAACGATACCACGCTCACTATCGCCGTGAACAAAGGCACCTCGCTCGCGCTCAATATCCTTGACCTTCTTCTTACTCATTGCGCGGCGCACCATGTCTGCCTGTCCCAGCGAATAGCCCGCCAGACGGCGGAAGATCTCAATGACCTGTTCCTGATAGACAATACAGCCGTATGTGACCGCAAGGATTGGCTCAAGAGACGGATGCTTATAGGAGATCAGAGATGGATCATGTTTACAGGCGATAAAGCGGGGAATGGATTCCATCGGTCCGGGACGGTAGAGCGCCACAATAGCCGTAAGATCTTCAATGGATTGAGGACGCAGACCAACACAAACACCGGTCATACCCGCAGATTCCATCTGGAACACACCGCCGGTCTTACCCTGCGTGAGCATCTCAAACACATCACTGTCGTCATCGGGAATATCTGCAATAGAGAAATTGGGATCGGTCTTTCGAACCATCTGCACCGCGTCTTCCAGAACAGTGAGGTTACGAAGACCCAAAAAGTCCATTTTAAGCAGACCAAGTTCCTCCAGTGTGACCATAGAATACTGGCACACCATCGCACCGTCGTTACTGGCAAGAGGGACATAGGTATAAACTGGGTTTTTAGTAATAACAACACCGGCTGCATGGGTGGAAGCATGGCGGGGCATACCCTCCAGCGCCATGGCAGTGTCGATAAGCTTTTTCACCTGCGGATCGCTGTCATACTGCTCCTTCAAGGGTTTGCTCAGGCGCAGTGCATCCGCAAGGGTGATGTGAAGAGTTGCCGGAACCTGCTTAGCAACAATATCCACATCGGCATAGGGCATATTCAGAACACGGCCCACATCGCGGATGGCACCGCGGGCCGCCATCGTACCGAAGGTCACGATCTGCGCCACGCGGTCATCGCCATACTTACTGCGGACATAGTCCACCACTTCAGCGCGGCGGGTGTCACCGAAATCCATATCAATATCCGGCATGGACACACGCTCAGGATTCAGGAAGCGCTCAAAGTAGAGACTATACTGCATGGGATCGATATCGGTAATGTAAAGGCAATAGCTGACCATACTTCCGGCAGCGCTGCCGCGCCCCGGTCCCACGGGGATACCGTTTCTGCGGGCATAGCCCACAAAATCGGAAACGATAAGAAAATAATCGGTAAAGCCCATTTTCTCGATCATATCGAGTTCATAGTTCAACTGATCGCGGTACTCGGGATGGGAGTCTCCGTATCGATCCTCAAAACCAGCATCGCATAGCTTGCGGATATAGGTCTGCGCAGTCTCGCCCTCGGGAACGGCAAATTCCGGCAAGTGATATTTGCCGAAGGTAAACTCAAGATTGCACATATCCGCAATCTTTTCTGTATTCGTCAACGCGTCGGGATACTGGGAAAACAGCTTTTCCATCTCCTCAGTGGAACGAAGATAGAAGTTGCGCGGCTCATAGCGCATGCGGTTTTCATCTTCCACCAACTTACCCGTCTGAATACAGAGAAGTACATCGTGGCTCTCCGCATCCTCGGGCGCAAGGTAGTGGCAATCATTGGTGCAGACGAGAGGGATGCCTGTATCCTGATGCAGACGCAGCAGAGCGCGATTGACCTCTACCTGCTCGCGGACACCATGATCCTGTAGTTCAAGATAAAAACTGTCTTCACCGAAGATATCCCGCATTTCCAGAGCATACGCCTTGGCCTTCTCATAGTTACCGGCGATGATCTGCTTTGGGATCTCACCGGCAAGGCAGGCAGACAGCGCAATGAGTCCGCCGCTGTGCTCACGGATCAGATCCATATCCACACGAGGTTTGATGTAGAATCCTTCCGCAAAAGCCTTGCTGACCATATAGCTCAGGTTGCGGTAACCTTCTTCGTTTTTGCAGAGAAGCACCAAATGCCGACTCTCTGCATCATATTCGTGTACCTTGTCAAAGCGGGAGCGTCCTGTGGGAGACACATACACCTCGCAGCCAATAATAGGCTTGATACCTTCCTTTTTGCAGGCGCGATAGAAGTCGATAGCACCATACATCACGCCATGATCCGTAACAGCCACGGCGGTCTGCCCCAGTTCCTTTACGCGGCCTGCGAGTCCGTCAATGCGGCAGAAACCGTCCAGCAGGCTATATTCCGTATGCACATGAAGATGGACAAAGCCCATACCGATCCCTCCGCTTTTTGAAATAATTACTCGTTGAGCATATCCTCAACGATCTCAGTTGCACAGGTTATGTAAACCGCACAATTCTTCTCAAGTCCCAGTTCCACAGCAGTGGGACTCTTCTCTGCCATACAGGGCAGTTCCTTCAGTGTTTCACACCGCACTTCAGGGAATTTCTCCATCCAGCGGCGGTGGAATTCTCTCGCCTTTTCCGCGGCAAATTCCTTGGCAGCCTGATCCTCAGCCACCGCATGAGGCCACTTTGCACCAAGCACAGTAACGGCGCCGCTCAGAACACCGCAAATCTCACCGCAGCGGAACCCGCCGCCAAAACCGCTGAGCAAGGAAGCGATCTGCTCCTCACTGAGCCCAATTACATCAGAAAACGCACAGGCTACCGCCTGAGCACAGCTGTATCCGCGAACGTGGTACTGATTTGCAAGTTCGGCACGTTTAGACATGATAATTTCCTCCGTTTATTGTTTGGAAAGCTCGATCAGCTTTCTCAACCGATGGTTCAGACAGCTCTTTGTGACAGGAGGATCAAACTCCTCTGCCAGCTGTGCCAGAGTAAGCTCCGGATAAGTTTCCCGCAGGATGATCGTCTCCTTCAGCTTATCCGGCAAACTCTCGACGCGGTCCAGTTCATATAAAACGCGGATAGCATTCAGCTGCTCCTGTGCTGCGTCTACAGCTTTGTCAAGGTTGGCAGCTTCACAGTTGACTCGTCGGTTTACATCATTTCTAAGATCCTTTTCCACCCGCAGATTCATTAATTCCATGGCAGAAACAGGGGCGCCGATCACTGTAAGCAGGTCTTCGATCTGATCACAGTTTTTAAAATAGATCACCTGATAGCCGCTTCGCATCACCTGCCGCGGCTTTCGCCCCATGTCCACCATCAAAGCAAGCAGCTCACGACTTGCCTGTGTATGGCTGGTGGCCATTTCCAAATGATAATGCTTGGTGGGATCGGTAACACTGCCGCCGGACAAAAACACACCGCGCAAAAATGCACTGCGGCAGCAATCATCCTCCAGGAGACCAAAGTTGATATGCAGCACAGAGGTTTGGCTGGGATCATAACCGAAGGAATCCACGATTTTTTTCAGTTTATCCTCACCGGTGATCTGGAAGATGTACTTCTGCTCTCCCTCTGCGGGAATGCGGTCAAAGGTCATGGAAAACGCACGATCCAGCAGCTTGGGAAGTCTTTGGGCAAATGCTTCATTTTCGGTTATGATACGAATTTCAAGGGAGGTAAAGGTGTTGCAGCAAAGAAGCACACCGTACATCTCCGCGCAGGCGCAGCATGTGCGGTGAATGGGGACACGGCACAGTTCGTTTTTCACTTCACCGGAAAAAGACATCGTATACCTCCTCTTTGCAATATCAGGACCGTGTCATATCGCGATGATTCTCCGTAACCGGGTAACCGAGAGAAGCGATATATTCACTCATAGCGTGGGTGATCGCTACAGAGCGGTGGTGTCCGCCTGTACAGCCGATGGCAATGACCAAAACGGTCTTTCCTTCTTCCCGATAGCGAGGCAGAAGGAAGCGGAACATATCCTGCAGCTTGTCCATAAACAGCGCGGTATCCGCGCCGGCGAATACATAGTCGCGCACCGGAGCATCCAATCCGGTTTGCGGACGAAGCTCATCCACATAGTGGGGATTGGGCAGAAATCGCACATCAAATACCAGATCTGCCTCCAGCGGCACACCGTGCTTGAATCCAAAAGAGACGACACTGACCGCCATATTGCCTGCATTGTGCGTTCCTCCGAACAAGCGGGCAAGCTCACCCTTCAGGCGCGCAGTCGAGTAGGTGGTGGAATTGATCACCACGTCAGCCTTGGATCTGACAGTTTCCATCAATTCGATCTCTTTGTTGACCGCATCCTGTAAGCTTCTTCCCTGTTCCTGCAGGGGATGAGATCGGCGGGTCTCCTTGTATCGTTTGATGATCGTCTGCACATCTGCCTCGAGAAACAGCAGCTTACAGTCGTAAGCATTGCGCCGCAGGGTTTCCAACACCTCAAGGAACTCATCAAAGGTGTCTGCTGTGCGAACATCGTATACCAGCGCCACGCGGTTATACCGGCCACCGCCGGAAACGGCGCAAAACTCGGCAAATTTCAGGATCATGCCCGCAGGCATATTATCAACAATATAATAACCCATATCCTCCAGGAAGGAGGCCGCCTTACTCTTTCCACTGCCGGAAAGACCGGATATCAACAGAATTTCCATTGTCTTCTCCTTACCCGATCACTTTGATCTCCGGTTCCAGCACAACACCGGTTTTCTCCAGAACCGTAGATTTTACTTCTTCGATGAGCCCCAACACATCCGCACAGGTGGCATTGCCAACATTAACCACAAAACCGGCATGCTTTTCCGAAACCTGCGCGTCACCGACGCGCTTACCCTTGAGCCCGCACTGTTCGATCAGCGCGCCGGCGAAGTATCCCTCGGGACGTTTGAAGGTGCTGCCTGCACTGGGAAAATTCAAAGGCTGTTTTTCTTTTCTGCGACGGATCAGATCCTCCATCTGCGCGCGGATGGTTTCCTCATCACCATTCTTCAGGGTGATCACCGCACTCAGCACAACACCCTTGTGATCGGTAAACCAGCTGTGACGGTAGGAAAGCTCCAATTCCTCAAGGGACATGCGGCACTCGCCTTTTCCGGGGATCCAGGCGGTGACGGAGGATATCACCTGACACATCTCACCGCCGTAGGCACCGGCATTCATGCACACAGCACCGCCGAGGCTTCCGGGGATACCGTGCGCAAATTCAAACCCTGTCAGAGAATGTTTCATGGCAAATACAGCCAGCTGCGCGAGAGAACAACCTGTCTCCGCACAGATCTCATTCTCAGCGATTAGTTCCATGCGCTGCAAACCGCCTGTCAGGATCACCAGCGCGTCGATTCCATCATCCGAAACCAGCAGATTGGAGCCGTTACCGACAACAAGATAAGGATACTGCTCACGGTGCGCAAGGTCAAGAATCTGCGACAGTTCCTCACAAGAGGTCACCTGCGCCACGCGACGCGCATTTCCGCCAATACGAAATGTGGTATGAGCGCGCATAGGCTCCTCCCGCAGCACAGAAAGCTGCGGCAGAGACCGGGAAACCTGTTCATCAAAGCGTTCAAACCAAGCACACATGAGAATTCTCCTTACCGAAATGAAATATTACTTCAGACCAAGCAGCGCTGCGCCGATGATGCCTGCATCATTGCCAAGGGTGGCCTTGACCAGTGCGGTGTGGCGATCTGCCTCACGACCAAAGCACATGGTAGAAATACGCTCACGCAGAGGATAGAGCAGACTCTCATCCGCTTCGTGACTTACGCCGCCTCCCAGCGCGATAACCTCAGGCTGGAAAACATTGATGAAGTTGGCAAGTCCGTCTGCCAAGTAATCAAGATACTGTTCCACCACTGCCTTTGCGGCAGCATCGCCCATACGGGCAGCTTCAAAGGCGGTGCGTCCACCGGCATTTTCTACTCCTCCGGTGATTTCCCACATCTTGGACTCAGGATGCTGCTCCATGGCGCAAACTGTCTGACGAACCAGCGCAGAGGCGCTGCCGTAACGCTCCCAGCAGCCGCGGCGACCACAGGTGCATTCCTCGCCGCCGTGGACGATGACGATATGACCGCCCTCGCCGGCGCAGCCGTTGATACCGGTGTGGATCTTGCCGTTCAGAATAATGCCGGTACCGATACCGGTACCCAAGGTCACCAGGATCAAACTCTCAATGTCCTTATCCTCATAGTGATAGTATTCACCCAGCGCCGCGCAGTCAGCATCGTTGCCGAGATAGACGGGAACGTCCCAGTAGCGGTGGAAGATCTCGGCCACAGGCATAAAGCGAATGGGAATATTCACAGTCTTGATCACTACACCTGTCTTGTTATCCACAGGACCGGGGAAACCCATACCAACGCAGGCCACATCCTTGCGCTCTATACCGTATTCCTCCACCAGTGCCAGCGCCATGTTTGCAAGAGTTTCACCCATCTTCTCCATGGATTCAAACTCAAGGGGCATCTTTTTCGTGGCAACGATGCGATAATTTTCATCAACGAGACCGGCCTTCAGGTTGGTTCCGCCGACATCAATACCAATATAATACATAGTTCTCTCTCCCTTAATTGGAATTTTCAAGTGCATGCCGCTCCAGTGTTTCCACAAGCGCCTTCGCGGCATTATAACCATATTTCTTTGCACGGTTATTCATAGCCGCCACTTCCACGATCGCAGCCAGATTTCGACCGGGCTGCACAGGAATCGTCAGGATAGGAACGTGCATGTCAAGAATATCTGTAGTTTCTTCATCAAGACCGAGGCGATCGTAGAATTTATCCTCCTGCCAGCGCTCCAGATAGACCACAAGGTCGATCTGAGATTCCAGCTTAACGGCACTCATACCAAACAGTTTCTGCACATCGATAACACCGATACCGCGCAGTTCGATATAGTGGCGGATCAAATCAGGGGCCTTACCGATGAGTTGATTGGACACTCGCCGGATCTCAACAGCGTCATCCGCCACCAACCGGTGACCACGCTTGACCAGCTCGATAGCAGTCTCACTTTTACCTACGCCGCTTTCACCTGTAATGAGAACACCTTCGCCGTAAATATCCAGCAGAACACCGTGGCGAGTGGTGCAGGGAGCCAAATGCTGCGCCAGGAATTCAATGACCTTGGTGGTAAAATCAACCGTAGTCTCCTTTGTGTGAAGCAGTGTACGCTGATATTTACGGGCCATGTCAAGACACTCGGGATAAATATCCAAATTCCGCGCAACGACCAGCGCGGGAATCGGATAGCTGAACAAGTGCGCAAAGCTCTCCTCCCGCTGTTCGGGGGTAAGTCCCTCCAGCATCTGCGTTTCAGCCATACCGATAACCTGCAGGCGGCGCTCATCAAAATAGTCAAAGTAACCGACGAGCTGCAGACCGGGGCGATTCACATCAATAATACCCAGCACAGTAGTATCATAATCCGGACCGCAATGTACGAGCTCAAGATCCAGATGCTCCACCAAATCCGCAAGGCGAACGCCGCCCTTCATCTTATCTCTGTCATCGCGTTTCATCCCCGGGTCCTCCTTATTGCTCAGCGCACAATCGGCGCACATAATTATACAGATACATTATAATATAAACAGCCCTGATTGACAAGAGCTTAAACTGCCCTGATTGACCGCACAAATACCGAAAAAAGAAAAGAATAAAATTTTTAAAAATAATGCTTGCATTTTCTGACAAACTCTGTTAATATATCACATGGTGCTTTTGCACCGAACTATTCAGAACAGCAAGGAGGTGCAACGGATGGCTAAGTGTCAGTTTTGCGACAAGGGTGTGACCTTTGGTATCGCTGTTTCCCACTCCCACAGACGTTCCAACCGCATGTGGAAGCCCAATGTGAAGCGCGTGAAGGCTATCATCGGTGATGCTCCCCGCCATGTGTACGTTTGTACCCGGTGTCTGCGTTCCGGTAAAGTTACCCGCGCTATCTAATCTTGGTACAAATAGATCCCCATGCCCTACGGCATGGGGATTTTAATTTTTCCTTGACACAGTAATGCTCAAATGCTATACTCTGTGCATAATCCAAGGGGTGCTGGCGCATGCCGGCTGAGATGAGATGTATTGCCATCCTGTCCCTCGAACCTGATCCGGGTAATGCCGGCGTAGGAATGCGATTGCACTGCCATTTTATCGTATGCCCACGCCTTGCGGGTATGCGATTTTTTTGTTGCCCGCAGGCATTTCCCCTTAACCTGCCTTCAAAAGGCTCACATTTAAGGAGGAAATCACTATGAACAGAAAGACCAGAACCCTCTCCGAAGGCGCGATCATGATCGCTCTCTCCCTTGTGCTGGAGATGATCACGCTCTACAAGCTGCCAAACGGCGGCTCCGTCACCCTCTCCATGGTTCCCGTCATCCTATTTGCCGTTCGTCATGGCGCAGGTTGGGGCGCTATGGCAGGCGGCA
>JAZLEB010000034.1:0-3328 GCA_045615065.1 Candidatus Pelethomonas sp.
AAGGCTCCCTCTGACGAGGGAGCTGTCACGGCATAGCCGTGTCTGAGGGAGAGGTACACCCGAAGTTCTTGCTTTGCCGTCTCTCCCTCCGTCTTTTGCTTCGCAAAATCCACCTCCCTCGTCAGAGGGAGGCTTGAGATTTTGCAAATCTGACTCCCCGATAAACTCCAATTTGCCAATACATACCGGAACAGCACATGCGGCATTGCCACGCGGGGTGCTTTGTGGTAAAATGCGGGGAGATATCAGACGCAGGAGGAAACGCAATGGCTATCGAACAGGTTAGAGAATATTTCAAAGGGCTGGGCATGGAGGATCGGGTGATCGAGTTCGCCTCTTCCAGCGCAACGGTGGAATTGGCGGCGCAGGCTGCGGGCTGTGAGCCGTGCCGGATCGCCAAGACGCTTTCTTTTCTTTTGGGTGACAATGCGATCCTGATCGTCGCAGCGGGTGATGCCAAGATCGACAATGCCAAATACAAGGCGACCTTCTCCTCGAAGGCGAAGATGATCCCCTTTGAGGAGGTGGAGGAGCGCATCGGTCACGGAGTGGGCGGCGTGTGCCCCTTTGCTATCCGTGAAGGTGTGAAGGTCTATCTGGATGAGTCACTCAAGCGGTTTGACACCGTGTTTCCCGCATGCGGCAGCAGCAACAGCGCCATTGAACTCACCTGCAGCGAGCTGGAACAGTATTCCTGCGCCTTTACCGCGTGGGTAGATGTGTGCAAGGGTTGGGAATAAATTTATAAGCAGCCATCTTGGAGAAAGTTGCCAATTTTTCCGAAATGGCTGTTCTTTTTTCTTGTACTTTTCGTGCAATCTGTTATAATGTTTGTGTATATTTACCTGCGGAGAGCATTCTCCGCCGAAAACTGAAAGACAAAGGAGAAGTGAAGAATGCTCTCTAATGAAAAGATCAAGGCTTATGCCAAGGTTCTGCACGATGAGCTGGTGCCCGCCACCGGCTGTACCGAGCCTATCGCCATCGCCTACGGTGCCGCTCTGCTGAAAAAGACTCTGGGTGAGATTCCCGACAGTGTTGTGGCTGAGGTTTCCGGTAATATTCTGAAGAATGTCAAGAGTGTTGTAGTGCCCAATACCGGCGGTCTGAAGGGTATTCGTGCCGCTGTGTCTGCAGGTATTGTTGCCGGTGAGGCGGACGAGATCCTGCAGGTCATCTCCCGTGTGGACAGCGCCAAGTATCCTGAGATCGCCCGCTACAGCGAGGAGACTCCCATTGACATTGTCTGTGTGGAGACGGCTCATCTGCTGGATATCCGCCTGATCGGCCGCAAGGGCGAGAACAGCGCGGTCGTCCGCATTGCTGACAGCCACGCCAATGTGGTTTACATCGAGAAGAACGGCACTGTGCTGCAGGAGAAACCCCTGTCCGACGAAATCGTTGTGGTGGATCAGGAGCGCCCCAGCATGACTGTGGAAGAGATCCTGGAGTTTGCCAACACGGTGGATCTGGAGCTGGTGCGCGAGTTCGTGGAGCGCCAGATCAAGTTCAATACCGCTATCGCCGAGGAGGGTATCCGCGGCAAATGGGGCGCCAACATCGGTTCTACTCTGCTCACCAACTATCCCGACGATATCAAGAATGAGGCCAAGGCATGGGCCGCTGCCGGCAGTGATGCCCGCATGAGCGGCTGCGAGATGCCCGTTGTCATCTGTTCCGGTTCCGGCAATCAGGGTATGACCGCATCTCTGCCTGTGGTGCGCTATGCAAAGCATTTGGGCGTGGATCACGACAAGATGCTGCGCGCTGTGATCCTCAGCGACCTGGTTACCATCCATCAGAAGAGCGGCATCGGCCGCCTGAGCGCATACTGCGGCGCCATCAGCGCCGGTGTTGGTGCAGGCGCGGGTATTGCCTATCTGCTGGAGGGAACTTATGAAGCTATCGCACACACCATCGTAAATGCAGTTGCCATCCTCTCCGGTACTATCTGTGACGGTGCCAAGCCCTCCTGCGCGGCAAAGATCGCAGCCGCGGTGGACGCGGGTATTCTCGGCTATGAGATGTGGCGCAACGGCGACGAGTTCAAGGGCGGCGACGGTATCGTCACCAAGGGCGTAGACGCTACCATCGCCAACGTGGGTGTGCTGGCCAAGGAAGGCATGCAGCTGACCGATAAGGTCATCCTTGAGATCATGACCCACCGCTGCAACTGATATATTTTTTCAAGAATAAATTCATAGGAGGAAGATTATGGCACGCATGATGGATGCGCTGGTAAAACCCGCAGCAGGCCCCGGCCTGGAACTTCGGCAGGTACCTGTTCCCACCCCCGGTCCCGGTGAGGTGCTGATCAAGATCCACAAGACCGCGATCTGCGGTACGGATGTACATATCTACAACTGGGACGCATGGTCCCAGGAGCATATCAAACCTCCTATGGTCATCGGCCATGAGTATGTGGGCGAGATCGCTGAACTGGGCGAGGGCGTTACCGCGTTCACAATCGGTCAGCGAGTCAGCGGTGAGGGACACATCACCTGCGGTGTGTGCCGCAACTGCCGCAACGGTCATATTGAGTGGTGTAAGGATGCTGAGGGCGTCGGTGTTGACCGCAGCGGTGCCTTTGCCGAGTATCTGTGTATTCCTGCCAAGAACGTTGTTGTGATCGACGAGGAACTGGATGAGGATGTTGTGGCATTCTTCGATGCCTTCGGCAACGCTACCCACACCGCCCTCATGTGGAATTTGGTGGGTGAGGATGTTCTCGTCACCGGTGCAGGTCCTATCGGCATCATCGCTGCCGCCATCTGCAAGTATGCGGGCGCGCGCCATGTTGCCATTACCGATATGAACGACTACCGCCTGGAGCTTGCCCGGAAGATGGGCATTGAGCGCCCGGTGAATATTACCCGCGAGAAGCTGGAGGATGTGGTCAAGGAGCTGGGTCTGAAGGAAGGCTTCGACGTGGGTCTTGAGATGAGCGGTTCTCCTGCCGGCCTTATGCAGATGATCTCTGTCATGCGTAACGGCGGCAAAATCAGCCTCCTGGGTCTCTCCGGCAAGCCTGCTCCCATGGACATGAACAAGGTCATCATGAAGTGTTTGACTCTGCAGGGCATCTACGGCCGCAGAATGGACAACTGGCATCAGATGGCCTGTATGGTGCAGGGTGGTCTGGATCTCACACCCATGATCACCCACCGCTTCCATTACACCGAGTTTGAAAAAGGCTTTGAGGCTATGAACAGCGGCAAGTCCGGCAAGGTCGTTCTGGACTGGACCAAGAAATAAGGGGGAAGAGCCATGAAATCCGCAATGGAAAAATTCCGCAATGAACTGGCCGCCATCCGTGAGGCCGGCACCT
>JAZLEB010000035.1:0-6809 GCA_045615065.1 Candidatus Pelethomonas sp.
GGCAGACTTCGCCATTCACGATGTCGTAGTCTTTTCCATCTACCTTTACTTTGGGCGTGCTGTGCGTGCTGGTGAAAATCATTTTCAGGCTCATCGGGCTGTTGATGTTGAAACTCAATACCGTGCTCGATTCCATTTTCAAAGCCGTTTGATAAGTGACACCGTTCACCGTAACACTGCCTTTGCTGTCGCTGTAATTGCCACCGCTTACTTGGTAAAAACTATTGGAAGGCTTGTCTGTTCTTTTGGAACAAGTTTTCACGGTGGCTTCCAACGAACAGCGCATTAAATATCACGAAGCCCGCGCCGAAGGCAAAATGGATCGTTACGAAGGTTTGACTGTTTGGACGCCCAATATCAATATTTTCCGCGATCCGCGTTGGGGACGTGGCCAGGAAACCTACGGCGAAGATCCTTATTTGACAGCCGAATTGGGTAAAGCCGGACGGATTTTTAGCTGTCCATCGGTGGAAGTTTTCCCTTTTGTTGTATGGAGAATAGTCGAAAGAGAAGTTGCGGATAACTGTTTTACACTGAACCTCCTACAAAAAATCATAAAACATACGGTTTCCGAACGGTATGTGCAGCGTTCGGAAACCGTATGTAAACGATAAACTGAAATGTTATAGTTCTATCAGGTTCTCTTTATATTACTCTATCGTCAGTCTGACCACATGTGCCGAATCCGACGGACGACGCGAGCCTTTAGGCAATGTTAGCATTGTGCCCTGCTCAGTTTGGAAGGTTATACACTTGTAATCCTTCTTCAGACTCAGCAAAGTGGCATCCGTAATGCGTTTGCCCTCCAGATTCTTGGAGTCGAGGCTCTTGAGGAAGAGAGGTTTGTCTGTGCCCGGCCAGTCGAGCATGATGACATACAGATAGTTTCCTTTGCGAGTGTAGTGAACACGCTCGCCCGTAGCCACCGTCTCGCCGGATACGACAAATGGACGAGTGTCATAGATAGCTTCTCCGTAGGACCATAGCCACACTCCTACATTTTCTACTATGTCTATCTGCTCTTGCGGGAAAGAGCCGTCTGCCATCGGCGAAAGATTGAGTAGCAGTTGTCCGTTGTTGCTTACCACCTCGACAAGTTTTCTCACAATATCGACATGTGTGCGATACTGCATGCCACGCACGTAGCCCCAAGAACGATGAAAACCATCGCTGATGGTGTAATCGCACAGCCACGGCTGAGGGTCGATATCTTTCGGATTGCTCATCTCGTGGTCGAGCATACCGATACTGCGAGGGAACTCCTCGTATTTGTATGTGAAGATTACCTCTTGACCGGTTTGCTCGGCATGATTGAAGTAATGAGCTAGAAAATCCAGTTTCTTCTGCTCCGGTATGGAATCCATCCATGCATCAAAATAGATGATATCGGGACTATACTTGGTGACCACCTCTTTGGACTTGTCCAACCACATCTGATACCACTCGTCTCTTGGCATCAGACAACCATACATCTTGGCATACTTCGGATTATTGGCAGCCCATTCCGGCTTTACCTTTACGTAATAGTAGTTGTTTTCATGATGCAAGGAAACAAAAAACTTCATGTCGCGCTCCTTGATTGCCTTGGAGAGTTCGCCCACAATATCGCGCTTTGGTCCCATCTTCTTGGCATTGAAAGGTGTGTATTTCGAATCCCACATAGCGAAACCGTCGTGATGCTCGCCCACAAGACCTGCAAAACGCGCACCGCTGCTCTTAAACAACTCTGCCCACTGGCTTGCATTAAACTTTTCGGCCTTAAACATAGGGATGAAATCGTGATAGCCAAACTCCGTCAGCGGACCATACATCGCCTCGTGACGACGCGACCCTCCCATCAGTCCGGGATTAAACTCGTGCATATAGTGGAAATACTGTTCGTTGCCGTAGGCTGGTACGGAATAAACTCCCCAGTGACAATAGATACCAAACTTTGCGTCACGCATCCAGTCGGGTACGGCTTGGTGACTTTCAAGCGACTGCCATGTGGGTTGAAACTTCTCTTGTGCATGTGCCATTGCATATAGCGATATGCCGAATATAAATAACAGAATCTTTTTCATAATCATTTTAATTTACTGCTCCATCGGGCTTTTCTTCTTTTATAGTCGTCTCTCTCTTGTTGTTGTCCGATAAGTTCCATACACACCGGTCGATGAGTTTGCCGGCTTTTACCTCTACGATGTTATCCCCCTTGGCAAGCTTTACATTCTTGAACACCACACGTCCTATCTCATCCTTCTTGGCCTTAGCCACACGTTTGCCGTTCAGATAGAGGGCTGCATGAGGTTGGTTGGTGTACACCTTCACGTCTGTTACCGAATCGACACGCTGTGTGTAGCGACGTGCCGAGATATACAACACAGGTTCACTGCTCCAATTGGCTTTGTAGAAATAGTACGCATCCTTACGGACCTTGCGATCGTGGGTCACGATTCCTTTATCGTTCATACCCTTGGCATCTCCTTCATCGCGTATGCTCGATGGATTGTCCGCATACTGCCATATGAACTTACACCACGCATAGCGACGGTTGTACATGTCGCGCCAATTCTCTTCATGTACCCTTGCCTGATTCTCCTCGAAATGGATGCGATTGGTGATTATCTTTTCCAATCCATGTTGCAGATGGCTGCCTGCCGCTCCGTATTCGCATAAGCCTATAGGAATATTTCCTGCCACTTGTTTGGCATTGTCCATAAACTCTCCTACACCACCTTTGCTCTCGTAGTAGCCGAAATATTTGTTCCAACCTAAACAGTCGGTAATTCCCTGAAACTTTTCCTGGTCATAACAAATAGCAAGGGTTGTGAGTCGACTCGGATCCAACTGCTTAGCTTTCTCATTTAGGAGGCGAAGGAATGTGGCAGGTTCGTCATACTTGAACGAAAGCTCGTTACACAGGCTCCAGAAGCATATAGACGGCGAATTATAGTTCTGCTTTATCATCTCGACAAGGTTCTGCATTACATTAGCCTCCAATCGGGGATTCTTCATGTATCCGGGCGAGTTGTATCCTCCGGGACCGGCAAGGTTAAGCTCCTGCCACACCACAAGTCCCCTTTCGTCATACTGCCTTACATCGAAAGGAGAGTGAGGATAGTGAACAAAACGTACACCTGTACATCCCAATTCCGTAATGATGTCGGCATCCTCTCTCATGGCATCCTCGTTGTAAAGATTACCGGTCTTGTAGTATTCCTCGTGACGGCATACACCATAAAGGTCAAGATACTTGCCATTGAGGAAGAACCCTTTCTCCGCGTCGAGCGAGAAGTAGCGGAAACCGGTCGTCTCCTCTATCCGATCTATCACCTTGCCATTGTCAAGCAGTTCGACAAACACCTTGTAGAGATAGGGGTTATTGCGACCGTCCCAAAGGTGCGGACTCTTAATGCTGAGTTTCACCCTTGTGTCGGTGGTAGTTTCCTCTGCCACAACATTACCCTCTTTATCAGACACCCATACATGCAGACTCTTGCCTGCCATGCCGTTGTTGAGCGAGAGCATGGTTTCTATGGTAATATCAGCCTGTTTTTCGCTGATCTTATCCTGATGGACATAGACACCGCTCGAAGCATAGTCAAGTGGCGATATACAATCCTCGCCGGTAACAATGAGACTTACCGGACGAATGATACCACCATACATATTGAAGTCGCCTGCCAACGGTGCGACATCGGTACGATAGGCATTGCTTGCTACGACGGTAATCTTGTTATCACCAACTTTCAGCTTATCCGTTATCTCAAAGCAAAAAGCCGTATACCCTCCGGCATGTGTGCCAACAAACTCTTGGTTTACGGCTACCTCGGCAAAAGTATTGACACCTTCGAACTTAAGGAAAGCGCGCTTCCCTTGTAACGAGGCTGCGTCTCTGTTTAGCACATATTCATACACATACGTACTGCGGTCGTACTTCATGCCGTCAAACACATCTTCCAGATTCCAGGAATGGGGCACGGTAACCTCTACGGCTGCAGGCTTCTTACTCACATCGTAAGCCGGATAAAAATTCCATTTATCCAACTTCTTAATCTCCCTTCCATCGGCCATCGACACCAATGTAACCAACAGAAAGCCAAACGTTAATAATTTTCTCTTCATAAACAAATCAAAACATATCTATTATTCTCACTCAATATGCCATTCATACTACAACAGTAATCGTCTGATTATTATTTCACCACTATCTTTTTTCCGTTGTGGATATAGATTCCGGCAGGTAAAATATTTCCCAATTCCCTCCAAAGGAGCATCCTATTTTTATGTTTTGAGCGAGCGTGTGATAACTGCGCTGAAGGCCTTATCGATACATGAATTTCTTGCCATCCTGAATAACAATCTGTCCCGATTTTGGCTGAGCGATGGGACGTCCTTGGCAATCGTAATAAGCGCTCTTTCCTTCGATGATGTTGTGCGGAAGAGCGGTGCTCGTGTAAAGATTCAGATAAAACAAGAAGGTATTGTTGGTGTTTTTGGTGATGCTGTGTGAACCGGCTGCCAACTCAATGCAGACCTCTCCATTGACAATGCTGACATCCTGGCCATCAATTTTTACTTTCGGGCTGCTGTGCGTGCTGATGAAAATCATTTTCAAGGTCATTTTTTCCTTGGTGGTGAAACTCAATACCGTGCTCGATTCCATTTTCAGCGCGTTGCTGTAAGTGACGCCATTCACCGTGACGCTGCCTTTGCTGTCGCTGTAATTGCCACCGCTTACTTGGTAAAAACTATTGGAAGGCTTGTCGTTGCTGAAATGACATTCGTAGCCTTGCTGCGTGCCGCCATCCGAAGAACCGCCTTCGTTGCCGTTGTCATCGCCAGAGCCTTCGTTGCCGTTGCCATCGCCAGAGCTATCGTTGCCATCGTCTGAGCCGCTGCCCGATTCAGGAGAGAAATCAGCCTCGCCAATCAAACCCAATAAAGTCGATTGATAATTGTTGACAGCCGATTTCAGTGCGCTATTGACATCGTAAGCGGCATCGTCTTTGGCGTTGTCGAAAGTCCATTGTAAGTCGCCATGCTGCAAACGTCCGGCGCCATAAAAACCTGTCACATAAGCGGGAACTTCTTCTGCGGGCAAGGCTTGGTAAGCATAGATTTTGTTAGGATCGATATCGAAATTATTGTACACATGGCCGCCGGAAAGCGTTTTGTAAGTATTGGGAACTTGCTCCTCGCGCGAAGTGGCATCGTAAGCGTCAAACTGTGTAGCCGACTGTGTATGAGGCACAAACTTGAAATTGCCCGATTTTTCTGCGAACACATTGCCGAAGGCTTTTATCATCCCGCCTTGTTCGCCCGAGAAAGTGCCTTTGCCGCCACTTATATCGCTGCCTTGCAAGGAAATAAGCATGGGCTTGTTGACATTGCGGTAATAGTTGGCTTCCACAAAAACATTCGATCCCATGGTAGCGCCCACGCCATATTTGGCCACACCGTCGAAATAATTGTTCCAAACGTGCACGGTCATGGTGCGCACGCGCGGATGTCGGCTGTCGCTGTGGTCGAACCAGTTATGATGATAAGAGATGAAGTTTTCGCCGCTTTCGCTGGTCATGCCGCAAAGCGCCATTTTGCCCGAATCCCAAAAATGATTGTAGGCAAAGGTCATGAATTGCGAATCGCCTTTACAATCGAGCGAGCCGTCGCCCTTGGCTTGGTCGGAATCGCCGCCCGCTTGTCCGTAGAAAAAGTCGATGTGATGCACCCAGCAATGGCTATTGTCGCTGTCAATGGAAATGCCGTCGTCCATAAAATTGAGGATGCCTAAATTGCGGATTTCCACGCTTGCGCAATTGCGTAGCAACATGCCGAATCCGTTGATACAAGCGTCGTTACCAATGCCTTCTATGGTGATGTTCATGGGGTAATGCGCCTTCTTTCCCTTTATTTGCAATCCTTCGCTGCTGCTACCGAATGCGTCCATGTCGTCGGCCTCGATGCAACCGATGATGCGGAAACAAAGCGGCGTGCTGCCTTTGCCTTTCTGACGCGCGTTCACCAAAGCTTGAAAACCTGTACAGGCGATGCCATCCACCGTTCCGCTGATGCTTTTGGCATTTTCTGGCGTGATGTAAAACACTTGTGCATTGGCTTTTAGGCTACCATCGTTGTTGTAGGCACCTATGCCTTCGCTATATTTGAAATGCGCGTATCCGCTGCGGTCGTGGGCAACAACGCTGAGGCTTTCGCTCTCAATGGCCTGTTCGCTAAGCTCTTGTCCGTCGTTCACGGGTACGATTTTCAGACGATAATTTCCGGCTTTCAAACCTGGCACGTCTGCACGCGCATGGTCCGGATATCTTCTCAGCAAGGCCTGATCTATTTTTACAAAATCTTGTCCCTCGGCAGCGCAGTACACATGATAATTGTCGTAGGCTTCGTTCATCTGCCAAGTGATATACGCGCTTTCTTTCCAGCCTTTCGCTTCCAAAATCTGCGCTTGCATGCTGCTAGTCAAGCAAATAATCGCAGTTAAAATAAAAAAGAATCTCTTCATGAGCTTGTGGAATAAATGATTACAAACGTACATAAAAAAGATGGATGTATAGTGTTGTGTGAAATAGTTGATAAATTATTAACCATTATTTAATATATTTGCTGCGCTAATCTAAATAAATACCATGAATGCAGACCAATTTTTAAAACTATCTAAAGAAGGCGAAAACTCTATACTTGAGTATAAGACATGTGTAGAAAAAGTGTCTGAATCTTTGTATGAAACCGTATGTTCTTTTTTGAATCATAGCGGAGGAAAAATTCTTTTAGGTGTAAAAGATGATGGCGAAATCATTGGGATTAAT
>JAZLEB010000036.1:0-8736 GCA_045615065.1 Candidatus Pelethomonas sp.
TCTTGTGGTGCCGTTAATTGTTTGAACCGCTATGTCCTTGCTTTGGCGGGAAGGCTGAAACCGAAGAGGTTTCAGTGGACTTTTGGTGACTTTGGGGCCAAGGCCAAAGTCACCCGCCGGAGGCACAAACCAGCCGAAGGGCAGATACAGGGCAGCTTGCCGCTGCTGCGGCACAGACGGCAGTTTCAAATAGTTTGAAAGAGCGACAAACTCCAAGTTATGCCGCGGTGACGCCATACTCTCCGGGTATGATTTTTACCCCGTCGGAACGGTTTTTTTCTTTTGAAACAAATTAAATCGTTTATTTCCATACAAATCCGCGGCAAAAAAGGCGTTTTATCTAAATAAAGAAGTATTTCCCGACACTTTTTGCACCACAGAAATCGTTACCGAGATGGAAAAATGACAAAATTTTTAATTTTTTATTAAATTTTGACTGTGTTACCTATTGACGAACAAGAAAGGAAGGATTATAATCTGCATATAAACTGAGCGACATATCGCACTCAGTAAACACATTAGGAGGAAATTCAAAATGAAGAAACTCATTGCTCTGCTGCTTGCAATGGCCATGACCTTCGCTCTGGTCGCTTGCGGTGGCGAAGACGAGGTCGATACCGCCGATCTGGCCGGTACTTACGACATCACCATGTGGGTCTCCGAGCTGGCCGGCGTTGCCGAGCTGACTCAGACTCAGATCGACAAGTTCGAGGAAGCTTATCCCGGTATCGTGATCAACGCTTCCATCGAGGGCGTTACCGAGGCTGACGCTGGTTCCAAGGTCGTCGCTGACGTTGCTTCCGCTCCCGACATCTACTGCTTCGCTCAGGACCAGCTGGCCCGCCTGGTGCAGGCTGCTGCTCTGGCTGCTCCCGGCAAGGGCGCTGCTGAGAAGATCGCTGAGGCTAACGATGCAGGTTCCGTCGCCGCCGGCTCCGTGGCAGGCACCCTGTATGCTTACCCCATGACCAGCGACAACGGCTACTACATGTACTATGACACCAGCATCATCTCCGCTGAGGATGCTGAGGATCTGGCTAAGATCATCGCTGCCTGCGAGGCTAACGGTGTGAAGTTCCGCTATGCTCTGGAGAACGCCTGGTACACCGCTTCCTTCTTCTTTGCTACCGGCTGCCACAGCAACTGGACCATGGACGCTGAGGGTAACTTCAACGCTGTGGACGATACCTTCAACTCCGCTGCCGGTATGGCCGCAATGAAGGGTATGCAGATGCTGGCTCAGTCCCCCGCATACGATTCCAACGCTGATATCTTCACCGACGCTGGTGTTGTCATCACCGGTATCTGGAACGCTAACGCCGCTGCTGAGCACTTCGGTGCTAACCTGGGCGCTACCGATCTGCCCTCCTTCACCGTTGACGGTGAGACCTATCACCTGGGCTCCTACACCGGCAACAAGCTGATGGGTGTTAAGCCCCAGCAGGATGCTAAGCGCGCTGCTGTTCTGAGCCTGCTGGCCCAGTTCCTGACCAACGAGCAGTGCCAGCTGGAGCGCTATGAGCAGTTCCAGTGGGGTCCCTCCAACAAGAACGCTCAGGCTTCCGAGGCTGTTCAGTCCAACGCTTCTCTGGCCGCTCTGGCAAAGCAGGGTGAGTTCGGTGTTCCTCAGGGCCAGATCCACGGTTCCTGGTGGGATATCGCCAAGCTGCTGGGCGCACAGGCTAAGGCTGCTACCTCCGACGCTGAGCTGCAGGCTGCTCTGGACGAGTACACCGCTGCTATCACCGGCGTTCTGTCCATGAGCGACGAGCAGAAGAACGCATGGGGCGTCATCGGTTCCATCTGCGGTACCGCTTGGGATACCGACTTCCCCATGACCAAGACCGGCGACAACGTTTGGGAGTCCGAGACTCTGACCCTGAAGGCCGGCGAGGAGTTCAAGGTTCGCCAGGGCGCTTCCTGGGATGTGAACTTCGGTGTTGAGTTCAACGGTGCCAACATCGTTGTCGAGGCTGACGGCCAGTACATCGTCCGCCTGACCTGGAACGGCGATACCGACGGTAAGGTCGAGCTGATCCCCGTTGCCTAATTACATACTTTACTGAGGATAAAAGGGGAGCCTCAGGGCTCCCCTTTCCCTCAACGGTAACGCATTGTTAGCCGGCGTACAAGGACGATGGTTGCCCTTGTGTACCGGCCAGCAATGCTTTTTCATTCAAGAAGAAGGAGGACAGTATAAACGCAGTTTATCTGGTTTGCTTATGAAAAGACTGAATGATCTGGAATTCTTAAAACTGAATAAATTCCAAGCGTTTTGGTACAAAGTTGGACTTTTCTTCTGCGCGATCCCCGGCTGGATTGTCGGCGTGGGACGCGCTATTGGCGCATTTTTCGTTAATTGCTTCCTCGCGGTAAAAAACGAGATCGTTGACATTGTCACCACCTTTACTCAGGGTAACAAGGCAGTAAAGCTCTCGTTCTTCATCTTCGGCGCAGGCAACCTGTTTTACGGACAGACCATGCGCGGTATCCTCTTCCTGCTCTTTGAAATCGTGTTCCTGTTCTTCATGTTCTTCCCCCTGAACGGCATCATGAACGGTTTTGTTCTCCCCGCTGCCAGCGAGGGTATTCTGGGCTGGGTGAAGTGGATCCTGAGCGGCGAGTGGTGCAAGGGCACCGGCCGCTACTGGCTGGAGAAGGGCAACTGGTTCAAGGTCGGCGCCACTGTCGGTACCGAGCAGGGTCACAACGAGTACAACGCACTGTTTGACACTGATGTGTGGGTGGCAGGCGATGACTCCGTTAAGGTCATGCTGTACGGTCTTCTGACCATCATCTTCATTATTGCCTTTATCTACACCTGGCGTCTGCAGGTCAAGCAGTGCCGCATCTGCATGGACATTACCGCCCAGGGCAAGAAGGTCAAAAGCGGCAAGGACGATATGAAGTCCCTCCTGGACGATCAGTTCCACAAGACTCTGCTGGCTCTGCCTCTCTCCGGTATCATGCTCTTTACCGTGCTGCCCATCATCTACATGGTGCTGGTGGCTTTCACTAACTACGATGCTGCCCACGACGGTTACTCCAACCTGTTCAGCTGGGTTGGCTTTGAGCACTTCAACGAGCTGTTCAATGTCGGCAGAGGCGGTCTGGGTCTTGCCTTCGGTGAGATCCTGAGCTGGACCCTGATGTGGGCATTCTTTGCCACCTTTACCAACTATTTCCTCGGTATGTTCGTGGCAATTATGATCAACAAGAAGGGTATCCGCATCAAGAAGTTCTGGAGAACCGTGCTGGTCATGACCATCGCTATTCCCCAGTTCGTCTCCCTGCTGTATGTGGCCAAGCTGTTTGACGGCTCCGGTATCGCATACAACGCCATTCTGAACATTCCCTCCATCGCTGATGTTTTCGAGTTCTGCAAGATCAATCTCGATAATATGGGCGGTTTCGGCGAGTTCATCAAGGGCATCCCCTCCATCGGTGATACTCTGAGCAACTACCTCTTGAGCAACCACTACATCTCCATGTGGGATTCCCCGGTGCTCGCAAGAATCATGGTCATCGTGATCAACATATGGATCGGTATTCCCTACATCATGCTGATGGCTACCGGTATCCTCATGAACATTCCTCAGGATCTTTACGAGTCTGCCCGCATTGACGGCGCAAGCGGTATCCAGCAGTATACCAAGATCACTCTGCCTTACATGATGTTCGTTATGGGTCCCTACCTCCTGACCAGCTTTGTGGGCAACCTGAACAACTTCAACGTTATCTACCTGCTCACCGGCGGTAACCCCCTCAACACCGAGATCGGTACCGCAGGCGGCGTTTCCATCGGTCACACCGACCTTCTCATCACCTGGCTGTACAAGATGACGCTGAACAGCCCCGAGAGCCAGTATTACTACGGCTCCCTGATCGGTATTCTGGTGTTCGTTGTGGTTGCCGCACTGTCCCTTGTGGTCTATAACATCATTCCCTCTACCAAGAACGAGGAGGACTTCAGATGATGAAAAAGACAAACGACAACCGCATCAAAAAGACCGGTCTTGGCAACAAGGCCAGCCGCACCATCGGCAACATTATCGTATATGCCGTACTGGTGCTCATCACCATTCTCTGGCTGTTCCCCTTCTTCGGCATCGTGCTGGAGTCCTTCCGCGTGGAATCCGCCATGCAGCAGAGCTATCTGTGGCCCAAAGAGTTCGGTTTTGACAACTATATCCGCCTGTTCAAGGACACCGACTTCCTGATCTGGTTCAAGAACACCGCCATCATGGGCATTGCCACCGCAGTGCTGCAGACTTTCTTCGTGCTGTCTATGAGCTATGTGCTGTCCCGTCTGCGCTTCAATGGCAGAAAGGCACTCATGAACCTGATGCTCATTCTCGGCATGTTCCCCGGCTTCCTCACTCTGATCCTGATCTACAAGGTCTTCTCCGATGTGGGTCTCACCATGCAGATGGCACCCCTCGGTCTGATCATCGTGTACTGCGCCAGCTCCGGTATGGGCTACTATGTGTCCAAGGGCTTCTTTGACACCATTCCCAAGAGTCTGGACGAGGCCGCCCGTGTGGACGGCGCTACCCGCTGGCAGGTGTTCTACAAGGTCATTATGCCGCTGAGTAAGCCTATCGTCATCTACACCATCCTCATGGGCTTCATGGCTCCCTGGGGCGACTTTATGATGGCAAGCTACATCATCCACGAGAACAGCCAGGGCATGAACGTTGCCGTTGGTGTATTTGAATGGATGTCCAAGACCATGGTGAACAGCAACTACACAATGTTCTGCGCCGCAGGCGTGATCGTCGCACTCCCCGTGACCCTGGTATTCCTGTTCCTGCAGAAGTACTATGTTGAAGGTGTCACCGGCGGTGCAGTCAAAGGATAAGGGAGATAGATTATGGCTACTGTTAAACTTACCAACGTTAAGAAGGTTTACGACAAAGACGTCGTTGCCGTTCAGGATTTCAATCTGGACATTGCCGATAAGGAATTTATCGTTTTCGTCGGTCCCTCCGGCTGCGGCAAGTCCACCACTCTGCGTATGATCGCAGGTCTCGAGGATATCTCCGGCGGTACTGTGGAGATCGACGGCGTTGTGGTCAACGACCTGCAGCCCCGCGACCGCAACATCGCCATGGTGTTCCAGAACTATGCACTGTATCCCCACCTGACCGTGTTTGAGAACATGGCATTCTCTCTGCGCCTGAAGAAGACTCCTCAGGACGAGGTCTACAAGCGCGTTACCGAGGCTGCTGAGATCCTGGGCATCACCGAGTATCTCACCAGAAAGCCCCGCGCACTGTCCGGCGGTCAGCGCCAGCGCGTTGCCATCGGCCGCGCCATGGTGCGCGACAGCAAGGTGTTCCTGATGGACGAGCCTCTCTCCAACCTGGACGCCAAGCTGAGAAACCAGATGCGCGCTGAGATCATCATGCTGCGCGAGAAGATCGACTCCACCTTCATCTACGTTACCCACGACCAGACCGAGGCTATGACTCTGGGCGACCGTATCGTTATCATGAAGGACGGCTTCATTCAGCAGGTGGGCAGCCCCATTGAGGTGTTCGAGCGTCCCCGCAACCTGTTCGTTGCAGAGTTCATCGGCGCTCCCAAGATGAATATCATTCGCACCAATCTGGTGGAGGAGAACGGCAAGTATTTCGTGACTCCCTTCGGCGCCAAGATCGAGGTGGACGAGGAGCATGCAGCCAAGTTCAAGGCTGACGGTGTCAAGAACCGTGAGATCCTGCTGGGTGTCCGCCCCGAGCACGTGGCTCTGACCGAAGCAGGCGGCAATGCTATCGCCACCACCGTTCAGGTCAACGAGATGATGGGCAGCGAGCTGCATCTGCACGTTACCGCTGCCGACGGTCAGAAGCTGATCGTCCGCACCCCCACTGTTGATCTCTCTGCTCAGCAGCGCGCAGACCTGAAGGCCGGCCACACGCTGAACATCACCTTCCCCGGCAAGGTCATGCACTTCTTCGATCCCGAGACTGAGCTGAATCTGATCTACGGCTGATCGATCGGATAAAACCAACAAGGCACAGCAGAGAAATCTGCTGTGCCTTGTCTTATATGTGTGATAAATTGGAGTTTATCGGGGAGTCAGATTTGCAAAATCTCACGCCCCCCTCTGACGAGGGAGGTGGATTTTGCGAAGCAAAAGACGGAGGGAGAGACGGCAAAGCAAGAACTTCCGGTGTATCTCTCCCTCAGTCTCGCTAACGCTCGACAGCCTGCGGCCCTGGTCGCAATCATAGATTGCTCCCCGCTTTGGCTACAAACAGTCCACCGGACTGTTTGCTTTACGCGTCGCGCCCTCGTCAGAGGGAGCCTTGCGTACTGTGGTGCAAACTCACCGATAAACTCCAAGTTGAACTGCACACAAACAAACCGCACAGTGAGAGCTCCACTGTGCGGTTTACTGTTATTTCAGTTTCTTGCGGTAGACGCCGTTTTCCTCGCAAAAGCCCATTTTATTCATATAGGACACATGCACTCCGGAGGTTTCACGGGAGTAGATGAGCTCCTTCACACCGTTTTGGGGCAGGGAGGCATAGAGATATTTTCCCACAGAGCAATCCCGGTAAGCGGGCACAGAATAGTCCAGCACCGTATCCACACAGCCGCCGCCTGCGTCCCTGCCCAGCAGGATCCCCGCGCCGTCGCCGTTGCAGAACACCAGATATACACTGTCGCACTCCGTCTGCTCCGGAGAAAATCCGGGGAAGTAATGGCGGATATCCTCCGTATGGCGCTCCAGAAAATAGCGGACATAGGCATCATCCGCCGAGGCGCGGATCAGATCGTACTGCCGGTCGGTATGCAGCAGCTTCACAAGGTTGTAGATGTTGATGGCGATCAGGCAGCCATTCATCAGCGCGAGTGGGAAGGAGCCAATGATCAGCGCATAGGTACCGGACACGATACTGCCCACGGTATTCACGATCCGCAGTTTCACCACCGATGCCATCAGCATGGATACCACCACCAGCGTGGAGCCAAGATAACCAAATAATTCGATCAAAAGTTCAGGAGTCATTGTTTCACCTTGTTTCTTTAAAGTAGTTGACATTGTAGCAAAACACTCGCCCACTGTCAACAGGCGGCAGGGGAGTAACAGCCGTCTTTTTACCTGCATGTGTTAATGTTTTCAGGCTGATATGAAAATTTCAGTTGCTTTTTCACTTTAAATAGATTATAATGGATTTCTCAGCAGCTTTCCGTGTTTCTGTATCAAACACGGCAGGCTGTTTTTTTATTCCGCTCCCGCAGTCGGGGGCAAAGAAAGTGAGGAGCCTCTATGCATAAACGTTACCGCCTGTCCACAGCGCTGGATGTGGATGATCTTTTGATGGAATGTACCTCCTACGCCATCGACCTTGCCAACAAGGAGCATGGGTTTGATCCTCCCATGACCATCTATGAAAAGGACCGCTGGGGCAAGATGGATAACCGGACGGACACCATCTATCCCTATTTCCGGGATCCGGAATTTTACCGCACCCAGCCGGTATATCCCGGCGCAAAGGAGTTCGTACGCCGCCTGAGCCGCATGACAGAGGTGTATGTCTGCACTGCTGTGCCGCCGGAGTTTATGGGCATTCGCGCCCAGCGCATAATGGAGGAGTTCCCGGAGATCCCCGCAAACCATATCTATATGGGCGCGCGCAAGGACCATATCCACACAGATATTCTCTTTGACGATGCCCTGCACAATATTCTCAATTCCGGCGCCAAGTACCCCATCCTTATGCGCCGCCCCTGGAATCAGTCCGCCACCGGCATGCTGGCAGTGAACAACTACGACGAATTTTTGAAGTTGGTGGAAGTGATCGCGGAGAGCTACTCTGTACAGGAGGAGACACCCTCTGCCGCCGACACGGGCATCGTGGCGCTGGTGGGCCCCTCCGGCTGCGGAAAGTCCAAGATCGCCATGCGGCTTCTGAGTGAGACCGACCGCTATGAAAAGCTGGTAAGCTACACCACCAACGATCCCACCGCCGTGGAGGAAAACCGGTGGTACAACTACGTGTCTCTGGATGAATTCCGCGCCCTCAGTGACAGCGGAGAGATGTTCCAGTCCACCATGTACTTAGGTCACGGCTACGGTTCCCGCAAGAGCGATGTGAAGGAGATCCTCTCCCGTGGCAAAAAGGTGCTGACGACCATGGATATCTGCGGCGCCATGTCCCTGAAGACCCATTTCAAGCATGTGACCACCATCTACATCAAGAGAGAAAAGCGGGCGCTGATGACCAATATCCTGAAAAAGAACGCCTCTATTGAAGATAAGGTCAGCCGTCTTACCGCCATTGAGTATGAGGAGCAGAATGCCGCCCTGTGTGACTACACGGTGAGTTTCGAGACCTATGATGAGGCTTTGGAGCAGCTGAAGGTGATCCTGCGGCTGTAAGAGGCACTTTCCCGGCTATTTTTCCGGTTCGTTGCGTCATTTCCTCCTGAAAATCTGAGAAACTTCAAGTTGCGCGAGAAAATTATGCCAATGACACCTCAGGTTGATAGACAAATCGAAAAAATCTGCTAGTATATAGTCATACCGCAACGTACACAGGAGGATCCCCCCATATGATGCAAGAGTCCGTTTCCGTAAAAAAGGGTACATTCGCTTCACCCTTGCTGCCGGTGATCACCGTTTTATTCGCACTGACCGCTCTTGTCGGTGCAGCAGCAGTGGCGAGCCTGTTCCACAGCGCGTCCATCCCCGCCATCCTTGCGGATATGGAAACAGCGCAG
>JAZLEB010000037.1:0-6273 GCA_045615065.1 Candidatus Pelethomonas sp.
TTTGTTCTCTAAAAGGGAGATACCCAAGGGGGAACGCCTTGGGAGAATTTTTGGGTACTTTTGTTTCTATACAAAAGTACCCCGTCGGAGACTGGACACGGCGGCAAGCTAGATGGCGACTCCTCTGCTGCGACAGCAGCATGGCAGGCAGTTACTAAAAGAAACACCCCGATAAACTCCAATTTAGCATTACAAGAAAAATCGGCTGCTGCAAAGTATCTTTGCAGCAGCCGATTTGTTATTACTCGTTCCAGGTACCGTAGGCGATTTCATGAGAAATCACATAGTAGGAACCGTCCTCGCGGGGAGCGAGGGTGATGAGCATTTCCGCATCAATATAATCCATCTCACCGTTTTCCTGAATGACGCCCAGGAAGTCGTTGAAGTAGTACAGACGCACAGTGCCGTTATCGCCCACATATCCTTTGGTTATGGTATAGGGATTGTAGGCGGTGTCGCCGTGGGCAATGTACCAGGCATCGAACTCAAGCAGGTAGACACCCAGTCCGGCGGCGTCCAGCATATTCTCAGTGTTTTCGGCAGGGATGTTGAAGTGATCAAAAAGATAGCTGTTCATAAACGCCCGGCTCAGGCGGAAGGCATCCAGTTCCAGCCACAGATCGGTTTCCTCCAGCAGAGCGATCTCTTCGTCTGTAAAGGTGGATTCATTTTCGCCGATATCATAGAACAGCCAGTGGAGATAGGGAGCCAGCTGGTCGGGATCTTCGTCGAGATTTCCGTAGGGGAAGCGGAGCAGGCCGTTGTTTTCCTTTTTGTTGAAATACTCTGTCCACTGAGCCAGTTCCTCGGCTGTGAGAGCGGTGATGCCGTTGTCAGTCTCATCGGTTTCGCTGGCAGAGTTGTCGGGCTGGGGATCGGGTGTGTTCTGCTCGGTGCCGGGTGCGGGCGTTTCACCGCCGTCTTCTGTGGTGTTCGAGGCGCAGCCTGCAAAGGAGAGCAGCATACTCAGTGTCAGGATGAGGATCAGGATTCTTTTCATGGTAAAAACCTCCGTTGGTGGTTGGGACAAGTTGTCCGCTCTATCTATATAGACGGAAGGATCTGGGAAAAAGTTTCAAAAAAAGTGTGCCGCGAAGAAATATTCGCGGCACACATACATTCTGTTATCAGGCGTTCTTCAGAGCATCCACCATGTCGCAGCGCTCCCAAGGGAGATCCACATCGGTGCGGCCGAAGTGACCGTAGGCAGCAGTCTGGCGGTAGATGGGGCGGCGCAGATCCAGCTTGTTGATGATGGCGGTGGGACGCAGGTCAAAGACACGGTTCACCTTTTCCTCCAGCTGAGCATCGGACATAACGCCGGTGCCGAAGGTGTCCACGCGGACAGAAACAGGCTGTGCCACGCCGATGGCATAGGCCAGCGGCAGCTGGCAGCGCTCGGCCAGACCTGCGGCAACGATGTTCTTGGCAACCCAGCGGGCAGCATAGGCGGCAGAGCGGTCCACCTTGGTGGGATCCTTGCCGGAGAATGCGCCGCCGCCGTGGGGGGCGGAGCCGCCGTAGGTGTCAACGATGATCTTTCTGCCGGTGAGACCGCTGTCGCCCTGAGGACCGCCAATGACGAAGCGGCCGGTGGGGTTCACGAAGAAGCGGGTGTTTTCATCCAGCAGCTCGGCGGGCACGGTGGGCTTAATGACCAGCTCGATCATATCCTTGCGGATCTGCTCCAAAGTTGCTTCGGGGGCGTGCTGAGTGGAGAGGACCACAGTGTCTACGCGGACAGGGCGGTTGTTCTCATCGTACTCCACGGTGACCTGAGTCTTACCGTCGGGACGCAGATAGTCCACCTGGCCGCTCTTGCGCACATCGGTCAGGCGCTTTGCCATCTTCTGTGCCAGAGAGATGGGCAGGGGCATCAGCTCCTCGGTCTCGCGGCAGGCGTAACCGAACATCATACCCTGGTCGCCTGCGCCGTTGTCCAGCTCGTCGCTGCCGTCAGCCTTGGACTCCAGGGACTTATCGACACCCATAGCGATGTCGGCACTCTGCTCGTCGATATTGGTGATGACGGCGCAGGTGTCGCAGTCAAAGCCAAACTTGGCGCGGTCGTAGCCAATATCACGCACCACTTCGCGCACGATCTTCTGAATATCCACATAGCAGTTGGTGGTGATCTCCCCCATCACGTGGACAAGACCGGTGGAAACGGTGGTCTCGCATGCCACGCGGGACATGGGATCACGCTCCAGCAGAGCGTCCAAAATCGCATCGCTGATCTGGTCGCAGATTTTGTCCGGATCCCCTTCGGTCACCGAATCGGAAGTAAACAGTCTTCTTGCCATTTTTAATAATCTCCTTTGTTCTGTAGGGTAAGGATGAAAAAACTCCGCCGGAACACGGCGGAGTAGAATTCGGATCATCCTCATCTTGCGCTCACCGCCGGATTTGGCACCTTGCTGAAAGCAGGTTGCCGTGGCTTCATCGGGCCGTTCCCTCCGCCACTCTTGATAAGGTATTTGATTTTGCTGGAATAATTATATTGATTGCATTGAGGTTTGTCAACAGAAAAATTGAAATATCTCTGTTTTAGAGAAAATTGTAACCGCATATAAAAATTACCACCCATCTTTCGGTAACTGTGCGGATTGTCAAGGCAGCGGAAAATATGATACACTAAACAGAATGAACAAGATAAGGAGAGTGCCGATATGCTCAAGCGCGCTTACATAGAGATCACCAATATCTGCAATCTCCGCTGTGAGTTCTGCCCCGGAACGAGGCGCGAGGCGCGCAGTATGAGTCGGGAGGAATTCGCTCTTGCGGCAAAGAAGCTGCAGGGCACGGTAAAATACCTCTATTTTCATGTAATGGGTGAACCACTGCTCCATGACGAACTGGCAGTTTTTTTGGATATTGCCGGAGAACTGGGGTTTCGGGTATGTCTTACCACCAACGGAACGCTTCTTCACAGGCGGGGCGGGGATCTTCTTTCCCACAGCGCGCTGCACAAGGTCAGCGTATCCCTGCACAGTATGGAGGGCAATGGCGTAGAAGATCTCGGTGCCTATCTGAACGGCGTTTGGAACTTTGCCGAAAAGGCATCCGGCAGCGGTGTGATCGTTGCGCTCAGGTTGTGGAACATTGGCGGGAAGGACGAGAAAAACGGCGAGATCCTGCGCTTTTTGGAGAGTAAACTGGGCGAGGATCCTCTTGCGAAACCGCAGCCGAGGGAGGGAAACTGGAAGCTCGGTGAGAGACTCTATCTGGAGCAGGCGGAGCGATTTGAGTGGCCCGATCTGTCCGCGGCGGAGGAGAATGTCCGGTTCTGTCTGGGACTTCGTGAGCAGGTCGCTGTGCTGTGTGACGGCACAGTGGTGCCCTGCTGCCTGGATCATGAGGGGGATATTCCTTTGGGAAATATCTTTACGCAGGAGCTTTCCGATATTCTTGCTTCACAGCGGGCAAAGGCGCTGTATGATGGGTTTTCCTGCGGTCGTCCCAGCGAAGAACTGTGCCGCCGCTGCGGCTATGCCACACGGTTTTGATACGATATGAATAAGAAAACTTTGGATCTTACCGCTGTGCCAGCGCCTTTGCTGCAGTGGTATGACGAACATAAGCGCACCCTCCCGTGGCGGGAGAATACCGACCCCTACCGGGTGTGGGTGTCGGAGATCATGCTCCAGCAGACCCGTGTGACGGCGGTGATCCCCTACTATGAGCGATGGATGCGCGCGCTGCCAACTGTCCGTGATCTGGCTGAAGCGAATGAGCAGCAGCTGATGAAGCTGTGGCAGGGACTTGGCTACTACAGCCGCGCCCGCAATCTGCAGAAAGCAGCGCGTGTCGTCATGGAGGAGTATGGCGGGAGATTTCCCGACACCTACGGGGAACTGCTGAATCTTCCCGGTGTTGGGGAATATACCGCAGGTGCGGTGGCATCTATCGCGTTTAAACAGAGAGTCGGTGCGGTAGATGGCAATGTGCTGCGCATTGCCGCGCGGATTGGCGCGCTGCGGGAGAATATTCTGGACCCGCAGGTGAAAAAAACGGTGCGGAATGCGCTGGATGAGGCGATGCCGGAGAAGCGAAGCGGCGACCTTAATCAGGCGCTGATGGATCTTGGCGCTACGGTTTGTCTGCCAAACGGCGCGCCCCTGTGCGATGTGTGTCCCCTGGCCGGTATGTGTGAGGCGCGGCGGCAGGGAATAGAGAAGGAACTGCCCTTCAGAGAGAAGAAAAAGCCCCGGCGCGTGGAGAAGATGACTGTCTATCTTCTGCTGCGTGATGGAACGGTCGCACTCAGAAAGCGCGGCGAGAACGGTTTGTTGGCGGGACTTTGGGAATTTCCCAACGTACCCGGAGCGGTGGAGGAAGAGTCTGCCGCGGCGCCCCTTTCTGATTGGGGACTGACCGCACGGGAGTGGAAAAGGGAGCTTTCGGCAAAGCACATCTTCACCCATGTGGAGTGGCACATGAGCGGCTACGCAGTTTCTGTAACCGGTCAGGGACCGGAGGAATTTGTGTGGGCGGACAGGAATATGCTGGAGACACTGGCAGTGCCTGCCGCATTTAAAAAGTATTATGCAGAGTGCATGGAAGCACTTGGTGAATAGGAGAGAGAAGAAATGGCCCAGTTATTTTTCAAGTATGGTGCGATGGGATCCAGTAAAACCGCGAACGCGCTGATGGCGCGCTTCAACTATGAGGAGCGCGGTCAGCAGGCGCTGCTGGTGAAACCCCGTATGGATACCCGCGACGGCGATCACATGGTAGTCAGCCGCATCGGACTCAAGCACCCCTGTATCTATTTTGACGAGATGCGGGAGATGACGGTGATGGAGCTGCAGCAGAACGCATGCATCATTGTAGATGAGGCGCAGTTCCTGACTAAGGAAGAAGTTCACTATCTGGTGCATCTGGTGGATGATTTTGATATTCCCGTTATGTGCTACGGCCTGAGAGCAGACTTCCGCGGCGAGCTGTTCCCCGGCAGCTACGAGCTTCTGGTGATGGCGGACAAGCTGGAGGAGGTCAAGACCATCTGCTGGTGCGGCAAGAAGGCAGCCTTCAATGCCCGCTTTGATGAGTCCGGCAGAGTGGTCAAGGAGGGCGAACAGGTGGTGCTGGGCGCTAATGACAAGTACATTGGCCTGTGCCGCAAGCATTGGATGCGCGGCGACCTGGGTCCCGATTGGGGCAAGTAAAGGAGCGCGGTTTCATGGAGCTTGGATTTACTTTCTTTTTTAACAGTATTTTGCTGGGCGTTGGCCTTGCTATGGATGCCTTTTCGGTGTCTCTTGCCAACGGATTGAACGAGCCGAATATGAAAAAGGTGAGAATGACCGGTGTGGCAGGCATCTTCTCCCTCTTTCAGTTCGCTATGCCTATGATCGGCTGGGTGTGTGTCACTACCATTGCCCAGTACTTCGCGGCTTTTGAAAAGCTGATCCCCTGGATCGCGCTGATCCTTCTGTGCTATATCGGCGGCAAGATGCTTATCGAGGGCATCAGGAACAAGGACTCCGAAGAAGAGAAACCTGCCGTTGGTTTCGCTGCGCTGTTGGTGCAGGGTGTGGCGACATCCATCGATGCTCTGTCGGTTGGTTTTACCATCTCCGATCACAATATGTGGGAGGCACTGCTGGCCTGCCTGCTGATCGGCGTTGTGACCTTCTTTATCTGCTTCGCGGGTCTTGCTATCGGCAAGAAGGCGGGCACAAAGCTTGCGGGCAAAGCGGGAATCCTGGGCGGTGTGATCCTGATCTTCATCGGTCTTGAGATCTTTATCACCAGTTGGTTTTAAGAATAAAAAATCGGGATGCTTCAGCATCCCGATTTTTTGTTATGTGATTACTCGGCCTTGGTCTTCTTGCCGCCGGTCACCTTGTTCAGCAGGGCGACCAGAGCCCAGATGACCATGATGACGAGGAAGATACCAACCATGCCCTTGCCCATGATACCCAGGCAAGCGAGAACCAGAGCCCAATCGATCGTCATAGTAAAATTCCTCCTTACAGCAGCTTTTCAACCAGAGAGATGATGAGACCGCCTGCGATAACAGATGCGATCTGACCGCTGACGTTTGCGCCTGCGGCATGCATCAGCAGGAAGTTATAGGGATCCTCCTGCTGACCCATCTTGTGGACCATGCGGGAAGCCATGGGGAATGCGGAGATACCGGCAGCACCGATCATGGGGTTGACCTTCTTCTTGGAGAAGAGGTTCAGGATCTTGGCGAAGAACACGCCGCCCACGGTGTCGAACACGAAGCCGACCAGACCCAGACCCATGACCAGCAGAGTCTCCCAG
>JAZLEB010000038.1:0-29060 GCA_045615065.1 Candidatus Pelethomonas sp.
TGTCATGGATTTGATATCTACTTTCATACTTTCCTCATTCTGCAGAGATAAAATCCGTCTGTCCCATGGCGCTGCGGCCACAGAGTCAAAGCACCGTCGGGTTCTTCCTGTCCATCAGCAAGACGGAAGGACTCCTTATAAAACTCACTGTGCGAAGCCAGAAATGCATCCACGATATTCTCGTTTTCCTCAGGCAGGATCGTGCAGGTGGAATAGAGAAGCGTACCTCCACTTTTTACATACCGGCAAGCGTTCTCCAAAATCGCGTGCTGTACCTCGGGAAGACCGGACAATACCTTAGGGTCTTTATAGCGAATATCCGGTTTTTTTCGAATAATTCCAAGTCCGGAACAGGGAACATCACACACCACAAGATCGAACTGTTCGTTCCACTCTGCTTGGTTGGTACGACCATCAGCCAACATTGTTTCTATACAGGTGATGCCGAGCCTCTCTGCGCTGCGCTCGATCAGTTCAAGCTTATGAGCATGGATGTCACAGGATGTGATGCTGCCCCGGTTGTCCATAGACATTGCACAGGCGAAGGTCTTTCCACCCGGCGCTGCGCAAACATCCAGCACCGTATCTCCCGGTTTGGCGCCACCTGCCAAAGCCGCAGCCTTCGCAGCTGCATCCTGCACCTGAAACCATCCGTTCATAAATGCGGGAAGCTGCTCAAGATCACCGGTACCGCTGACTTCCCAGCAATCAGGAAGCCAGGGATGCTGAGCTGCGGTAATACCGCTTTTTTCCAGTTCCAAAAGAAGTTCATCCCTTGTACACTTCAAAGGATTTCTCTGGATCGTCATAGGAACTGCTTCATTATCAAGACGCAAAAATGCCTCAGCTTGTTCCATTCCGAGAATTTCTGCAAGTCTTGCAACAAGCCATGTGGGATGGCTGTACAGGATGGCGAGACGTGAGATCTCATCCTTTGCGGGAATAGGCGGCAGCGAAGTTTTATTTTGGCTGATCTTGCGAAGAACTGCATTAACAAATCCGGCCGCTCTCTGCCTTTTATGCCGCTTGACCATATCAACCGCTTCACTGACAGCAGCACTGTCCGGAACACGGTCCATAAACAGGATCTGACATGCGCCAAGGCGCAAAACATCACGCACAAAGGGCTCCAGCTTATCGAAACTCTGTGTGCAGTACGCCGAAAGATAATGATCCAGCAGAGCACGGTTCTGAAGCACAGTGTATGTCAATCGAGTGGCAAATGCCGCCTCACGGCGGTCGAGCCCCTTCACCGCAGCTTTCAGGCTGCCATCAGACCATGCATCCAGCTTTCTGCAGGCGGTCAGAACCTGCAGCGCCGCTTCTCGTCCGTTCATCTGCGCCTCCTGTCGTTACGACCCGAAAACAGCATAAGATATCGCAGAAGCTGCAGCATAGAGGTGAGCAGCGCGGCGACATAAGTCAAAGCCGCGGCACTGAGCACCTTTTTAGCCCCCTTCTGCTCCTCCTCATTCAGCAGATACGCTCCCTCGATCGTGCCGATAGCACGACCGGATGCATTGAACTCCACCGGAAGAGTTACCAATTGAAAGAAAGTAGTTGTTGCAAACAGTATAATACCCACCGCAAAAAGGGACTGTGCCTCTAAGATCAGCCCCAGTGCGATAGCGAGGAAGGAGAATTGCGAGCCAAAGCGGGTCACAGGTAAAATAGCCATACGCAGTTTGATCGGGCCGTAACCTACCGCATACTGCACTGCATGCCCCGCCTCATGGGCGGCAACGCCAACCGCTGCAACGGTCGCCTGATCAAATACAGACTCAGAAAGGAAAATCGTGTTGCTGCGGGGATCATAATGATCAGACAAATAACCACGGCAGGGGCGAATGATAACATCTCTGATACCGTGAGCCCGAAGCACTGCGTCTGCAGCCATAGCACCGGTAATATTACGTTGATTTCTGATCCTGCTGTATCGATTGAAACTGGAACTGACCTTGATCTGGGCATAAACAGAAAGAATCAAGATCGGGATCAGCGCAACCCAATACACTGTATCATAATAAAACGGCATACCGGTCTCCTTTTAAACACATCAAAGAAAATTAAAGAGTAATGGGGCGTCCTCTCAGATAATCAGCCGCAGCCATACGCTTACCGCCGTCAGCCTGCAGCTCATCAATAACAATGGTAAAACCGTCACCACAGGATATAGAAATGCCATTTTTGTCTGCTGAAAGGATCTTGCCGGGCTGTGCTTTCGTTTCAACACCAACATGAGCACGGAACACTTTCCATCGGACACCGGCAATCTCAGTAGTAGCACAGGGCCAGGGAATCAGGCCGCGCACTTGATCTACAAGCTGCTTAGCTCCCTTATGGAAGTCCATGTCAGACATTTCTCGGGAAAGCATAGAGGCATACTGGTACTGTTCCCCATACGCCTGAGGAGTACGGGTAGCTGTACCGTCGCGCAATTGAGAAAGCGCCTCGCAGGCAGCCTCGCCGCCCAGCTCAGCAAGGCGGCTGTACAACGCCGCGGCGTCCTCAGCGGGATCAATCGCCGTACGCTTGATCAAAAGGATATCACCTGCATCCAGTTCCTCACCCATATACTGAATGGTCACGCCGGTCTCCTCGTCGCCATTCAGGATCGCCCAGTTAATAGGGGCCGCGCCGCGGTACTGGGGAAGCACAGAAGAGTGAACATTGATAGTAGCAATAGAGGGGATCTCAAGAAGAGCCTTGGGAAGGATCTTACCGTATGCTGCCACAACGATAACATCAGGCGCAAGGGCACGAAGTTCGTCCAATACAGCCTCATCACGGCAGGAAACCGGCTGGTATACAGGAATATCTTGTGTCACGGCATACTCCTTTACAGGAGTTGGAATCAGCTTCATGCCACGATTTTTAGGTTTATCAGGCTGTGTATATGCCGCAACGATATTCCAGTTATCTTCCACCATGTGGCGCAGCACAGAAACGCCGAATTCCGGCGTACCCATAAATACAACGCGCATACTTTATTCCTCGTCCTCCTCCAAATCGTAGCCCTGCTCTTTATAATAATCGTGCAGTTCCTCCTCTGTGAGGAAGTGATCGATATGCTCCACATAGAGGTGACCGTCCAGATGCTCCAACTCATGGCAGAAGCAGCGTGCGGTAAGTTCCTCGCCCTCAGCCTCATACCACTCACCGAAGCGGTCCTGTGCGCGAACACGCACAAAATAGGGGCGGGTAACCATGCCGAACTTGCCCGGAACACTCAGACAACCCTCAGGACCGGTCTGCTCACCGTCGGTGAAAATGATCTCAGGGTTGATCAGTTCCAAAATTTCCTCTTCGTCATTGATAACGAGCACCACACGGCGCAGAACACCAACCTGAGGAGCAGCAAGACCAACACCGCCGGACTCGATAAGTGTATCCGTCATATCATCCAGGAGATCATGCAAGCGCTGATTGAACTCCGTTACCTCACGACATTTCTTGGTGAGTGCTTCATCGCCCTGTGTTACGATCTTTCTGATAGCCATTATATCCTCCTTCAGCCGGTTCTAATCCGGCTTTCTACATTCTAAATCAAAATACTGCGTTGCAGTCAACAAACAAATTCATACCGCGATTTTCTTTCTGCTGGTGAAACGCGCGCACATAGTACGCAATGATCTCGCGTGTAGCATGATCATTACGTCCCACCCAGAACAGGCGGTAGCGATAGCGGTTGTTTACCTTCAGCACAGGAGCAGGCGCAGGTCCCAAAATTTCTGTCTGCAAATTTGCCAGAGACGGATAACTGAGCGCCTGGCGCATCCCCTCTTTCAAATGCACTGCGGCACGAAGCACAGCACCTTCATCCTGTCCGGAAATGGTAAGGGTAAAGACATCGGCAAAAGGCGGATACCGTCTTGCTCGGCGCATACGAATTTCACCGGCATAAAATGCATTGTAATCCTGCGCTGCCGCGCTGGTTATGACCTCATTCTCAGGGGTAAAGGTCTGGATCACAGCTCGGCCATCTTTATTACCGCGTCCTGCGCGGCCGACAACCTGTGTGATCAGGCTGAACGTACGCTCGGCAGCGCGGTAATTATCCATATACAAACCAAGATCTGCAGAAAGGACACCCACCAGTGTTACATTTTCGAAATCCAGACCCTTTGCGACCATCTGTGTGCCGAGAAGGATGGGGATCTTTTTCTTATCAAACTTATCCAGAATCTGCTCATGATTGCCGGATACCGTATCGGCATCCATGCGGAGCACTTCAGTACCGGGGAAGAGCTCCCGGAGTTCCTCCTCCACTTTTTGCGTACCCGTACCAACGCGCTTCATCATACCGCCGCAATCGTCGCAGGTTTCACATCCCCGTTCGGAATGACCGCAGTAATGACACATAAGGCGGCCATTGGCACTATGATATGTGAGTGGCACAGAACAGCGGGGGCACTGAGGAACCGCGCCGCATTCACCGCAAAGCAGCATACGGCTGTTTCCACGGCGGTTCAAAAACAGAATACTCTGCTCTCCGCGGCGGATATTTTCAGCGAGCTCCTGCCGCAAAAGCGCACTGATGCTGCCGCTGTTCCCTGCTCTGACCTCGTCTCTCATATCCGCGATCAGTACGCGCGGAAGAGGCTGGCGATTGTAGCGGCTGCGTAGAATTGCTTTTTGATAACTACCCTTCTGTGCCTGCCACGTCGTTTCAACAGACGGAGTGGCAGAGCCAAGCACAAGAGCAGCCTGATAGTGGTTGCAAAGGAATTTTGCCACGTCACGGGCATGATAACGGGGAGCCTGCTCAGATTGATAGCTATCTTCATGCTCCTCATCCAAAATGATCATGCCGATATTATCGAGTGGCGCAAATACGGCACTGCGGGTTCCCAGCACCACATCCACCTCACCGCGGCGAATCCGCTTCCACTGATCATACCGCTCAGACAGATGCAAACCGCTGTGGAGCATAACGACCTTGCTGCCAAAATGAGCAGTAAATTTGGACATCATCTGCGGTGTCAGTGCGATTTCGGGGACAAGGATCATGCCCCGCTTTCCTCTCCGCACGGTTTCCTGCAAAAGGCGAATATACACCGCCGTTTTACCGCTTCCGGTGACACCATACAGCAGCGTGCAGGCAGGTTCCTCTCGATCAAGGCATGCAACAATGCTGTTGTATACACCCAGTTGCTCCTCACTGAGAACAATATCCTCGCATTCCATCTCTTCGATTTTGGGAACACGGAATGCTTCCTCCGGCTCGATCGTGAGCAAGCCGCTCTTTTCAAGTCCACGCAGTGTCTGCATGGAGGCGCCGGTAAAATAACAGATATCGGTGCTCAGGGCACTGCCTACAGCGCTGAGCAGTCGAATCACTTCGTAGCGAAGCGGAGCAGAGCGCTTTTTTGGCTCAACAAGCGAGAGCGCTTCCTCAGGACTCACAGCGAGAGACACTCGCTTTACGATTTTATCTCCAACACGCTGTTTCGCGCTGGATTGAGCCGATAGGATCCCTCTCTCACACAAATTCTGGAGGACCGGACGAATATCTTCGCCGCAAGCAAGTTTCAGTGTATCCAGTTCGGCACACCCACCGTGAGACACGATTGCTTCCAGCACGCGTGATTCACGGAAATCAGCACCCGATTCCAGTGCTGTTTCCCGATCCACTGCCAACTGATAAATCTCGCGAATGCGATAGAGAAGCCCAGCAGGCAACAGCGTTTTCACAGCATCATACAGCGTACAGAAATACCGCTCGCGCATCCAAAGGGCAAGCTTGATCTGTGCAGGGCCAAGCACGCTCTCATCATCCAGAACATCCGTAATAACTTTCAGTTTTTCGTGACGAATTTCATGATCAAGTCCAAGGATCACGCCTTCACTGGTACGATTTCCCTGGCCAAACGGCACAGTAACACGAACACCGATACGAGCTCGCTTAATAAGCTGTTCAGGCACGATATAATCATAAGGCTTGTCGATACTGTATGTGGCCGCGGAAACGGCAACTCGTGCCACGGTGATCTGTTCCATTCCCATTCACCTCTCAATCACTGAAAAACGGATATTGGGGGCTGTCGGCCCGCAAACCTCGAACCGACAGCCCCATAAAATTAAGAATCAGCCCTCAACATTGGCCACATTGGCCTGAGAGTTTGCAAGAGTCAGCTTACCGTCAGCCACTTCCTGAATGGCAAGAGTAACAGACTTAACATTCATCTTCTCGCCTGCCAGTTCAGCTTCCTGAGCGATCTGACGGGCACGGCGTGCCACCACATTAACCAGAAGATAGCGGTTGGGAACATGAGCGGTCAGCTTGTTCATTGCGGGATAGAGCATCATAATACATTCATTCCTTTTATAAAAATTTAAATAATCAACGGTTTATCATGGCAATACGTTCGTCGGGTTTGCAGTGTTCGGCGCACATAATAGCGCTGATCTCCTCAACCGCGCGATCGACCGTATCGTTGATAACAAAATAATCAAAGTCGCTGGCAACCATAAACTCATCTTTACCGCGCTGGAGTCTGGAGCGAACCTTATCCATATCCTCCGTACCACGGCCGATGAGCCGCCTCTCCAATTCATCCCAGCTGGGAGGGGCAATAAAGATACGCACAACATCGGGGCGTTTTTGATGTACCTGTTCAGCACCCTGGATCTCGATATCCAGAATAACGTCGCGCCCCTGTTCCATAGCCTTGTCGATAAACTGACGGGGCGTACCATAGCGGTTGCCAACAAATTCGGCGTGTTCAAGGAACATATCTTCCTTTACCCATTCATCGAATTGTTCATTGGTAAGAAAATGGTAGTGCTTTCCGTCGATCTCCCCGGGACGGGGATCGCGTGTAGTTGCGGAAACAGAGAAATAAAGGGTAGGGTCGCTTGCCATCAAACGGGCAACAACAGTTCCCTTTCCTACTCCGGAAGGTCCGCAAATAATAAAAGTTTTTCCTTTTCTCATGTTTCTTCCTCCAAAACGGTGGGATCCACACCGAACCTGGGTGCAAGCTTTTCCATCGGCACGCCGGACAAAACCACATGGTCGCTATCCATGATCAATACGGCAGCGGTCTTTCGGCCAAAGGTCGCATCGATCAGCATACTGCGCTCCCGCGCTTCGGAAACCATACGTTTCACAGGGGCAGAATCAGGGCTCACCACGGCGATCAATCGCTGGGCAGAGATCATATTACCGTAACCGATATTAACAAGATCCATCGCCGTCTCCTTATTCGATATTCTGCACCTGCTCACGGATCTTCTCGATCTCAGCCTTCAGGTCAACGACCCAGCGGGAGATCTCAAGGTCTGTACACTTGGAACCAATAGTATTGGACTCACGATTGACCTCCTGGATCAGGAAGTCAAGCTTGCGGCCAACGGGAATATCACTTGCCAGCATCTCACGAAGCTGGCTGAGGTGGCTGCGCAGACGGACTGTTTCCTCATCCACAGCGACCTTGTCGGCAAAGATAGCAGCTTCGGTAAGAATACGGTTCTCATCAATCGTAGTGCTCTGAAGCACTTCCTTCATACGGGCAGTGAGCTTCTCGCGGTATTCGGAAACCGTCTCGGGAGAACGCTTCTCGATCTTACCTGTGATATCTTCGATGGTATCAAGACGAGAAGAAATATCCTCGGCAAGCTTCTTGCCTTCTGTTTCGCGCATGGAAACATAGTTGCGAAGTGCCTGCTCCAGAACAGCTGCAAGATCGGAGCTGATGGTGTCGAGATCCTCCTCCGCTTTGGTAACGGTAAGCACATCGGGAAGTCTTGCAAGATCGGTGGCGGAATAGACGCCGCCGATATTACCCTTACCCATATCGATCAGCTGCTTCATAGCACTGATATAGCTCGCAGCCAGCGGCTCATTGACCTTGACAACAGTTTCCTCAGCACCGATGGAGTCCACACTGATGAATACATCCACCTTACCGCGGCTGGCCGCCTTCTGAACCTCGGTCTTCACAGCGTCCTCGGCAAAAATATATGCACGAGGCATCTTTACAGTGCAATCCAGGTAGCGGTTATTGACGCTTCTCACTTCAACGGTAATGTCGCGGCCGTTTCTGGTTTCTCTTGCTCGGCCATAGCCGGTCATACTTTTAATCAATTTTATCCCTCACAATTCTAACTGCAGCAGGCATAGTGTACACCGCCGAAGCTGCATGCATTACAAATTAAATAAGTGCACAGGACTTTGGAACAAACATTGTTGCCGCAGCCTGTGGAATAAACCTCATATCCGTCGGGGCGGTATCCCGCCTCACCGTTTTCAACGCGGTTGAGCGCACGCCTGTACTCAACATTGCCGGGATCCATCTGGCAGGCATTTTGAAAATAACGCCGCGACTCGTCGATCCAGCCTCTTCGGTAGCAAACGGTACCCTTCAGGTAGTTCCACTCAGCATCATGGTCGCTGATCTGTGAGAGAAGCTGCTCCGCGGTATGCAGGTCATTCTGATTGATGGCCACACGGATCTTAGCATAAATACTGTTGCCGCCGCTGTAATCCGTGTAAGATTGCGCGCTGCTGTAGCTGCGGCCGGAACCGACACCGCTTCTCCTGCGCTGTATCTCATCATAGGCAGCATTGATCTCTTTCATTTTTTCCTGAGCCAGATCCGCCAACGGATTATCATGATAATTATCAGGATGATACTTGCGGGCAAGCTCGCGGTATGCCTTCTTTACTTCCTCATCCGAGGCAGTGGACGGTACATTCAATATCTGGTAGGGGTCGGTCATAGATGCTCCTCATCTCTGCTGCAAGTCTTTTTATCTGCAGCGTGGAATGTTCCCTCTAATACAGCTTTTCCCACCAGGAAAAGCCCTTCATACACAACTGAGCGGATGATTCCGCTCCAATCACCAAAATTCCACAGCTCAAATGCCGCTGAAATCAGGCGAACAGAATGATCCAACGAGATCACAAGCGCTTCCTTTGCCTCTTCTGTCAACTCACCGGATAATAACGAAAAGCGGTGGATCAGCGGATTATAGCTGCCGGTTTTAAAATCCTTCGCAAGATCATCTGCAGCATCCACAAGATATATCCATCTTCCCAAATGATATAACATTTGGGAAAGGATCCTCGACTTAATGGGATCAGATACTTCGTTGCTGATCCCCTGCAAAAGCTTCGCAAAGGTATCGGCAGCCTCATCCATAGAAGCGCAGGACGAACTCTCCAGTGTGTTCAGCTTGTCCAAATGTTCTCTGGTAGATGCATCAAACTGCGGGCGCAAAGTTCTTGCCTTGTTGTATGCCCGTTTCAGAACAACTGAGGCAGAGCGATATTTCACTGAACCGAATCCACTATGATCCTGTACCCCGTCGCGCAGCTGCCACCAGGCAAGGATCACACTGCAGTCAGCTGCCAGTTCAAATGCCTCGCTTGACGGATATTGATCCCTTCCCTGAACAGGATGGGCGATGCAGCGGCGATGCTCCGCCTGCGGCGCCTCAGAATCAGCCAACAGAAATACAAGAAACGTAAAATCATAGTTGAGGATGAAACGGGCGCCGAGTCCGTATCTCTCCCCCAGGGTGCGGCACAAACCGCAATACACAGCAGAAAACCGCTGTTTTTCCTCCTCGGACAAACGATCCATCGAAGGACGGACATAACCAAACATAGACTAAATCTTTCGTAAAATCTGGTAATTTACTGCTTTTTTGCGCTTGACAATGCGGTCACATATTACCGCAAGAAGTATACCGGCAAGGAATCCCGCTCCACCGCAGAGAGTGCGAAGCCACTGCGATGCGTCCGGTGGTACAAGATACCCCAACAAAAACAGCACCAGCGGAGCAAGGTAGACCAGTGCAGCATACCCCAAAACCCGGTTATCGCTGAACAGTTCCACCTTGTCTCCGGCAGTAACCGGAACCGGACAATGCGCCAACACCGTGATTGCTGACGGTTTCGAGCCGCATCCGGCACATTCAGAGCAGTCATGTGCACATGCGCTCTGACGCACTACTGTCACTTCCGCGGTGGTCTCATCGACCATTCGCATTACAGTTGCGATCTGTTTCATAGACTCAGGAAATCTTTCCGGCAATGGTATAGGAACCAACCGCGCCGACCTGAAGGAAACCGATCACCTTAACGGTAACGGGGATTGAGAATGTTCCGCTGTATGTGTACTTAGACAGATCAACAATAATGCGAATATCCTCAGGAGTCATTTTTTCCAGATCTTCCGCAGGACCGCGAACGATAACATCCACACTGTTGGTCATACGGTCAAAGATCTTACCGTCAATAAGGCCGCTGGCAACAATATCTGTAACCGTAAATGCCCGGGTCTCAACGCCCACAAAGCGCAGCGACAGTGTTGCCTTGGTATCACCGCTCAGATTGATGCATCCGGCGGGAACCGAAATATCCATTTCGATCTCAGTATCCGAGAGCAGCGTGGTAAGATCCACCACGCCAAGCTTCAATTCTTTCAGATCTCTGAAATGGATATTGCCTGTCTCACCGGCAACCTGAATAGAACTTACATTCAACTCCCACTCCACGTTACTCAGTGTGGAGCCGGGAGCCTCACTGAACTGAACCACCAGAGGCAAAGTTTTAATTTCAAAAACAGGAGCGGTAACCTGAACACGCTTATCCGAAACGCGGATAGAACCGGGATCATTCACCACATTTCCCTGATCATCGCGGAACACATAGGTGTACATCATGCTTCTGGATGCTTGGGCTCCGGTCAGGTCGATCTCGATGTACGCCTCGGCGATACGGTCCACTTCCTCCTCACGACCACTGATCGTGATCACAGAAGGCTGAATCGTTAACCGTTCTTCGATATAGATATGATCCTCAGCAACATCGCCAGTAACACGGACAAATACAGGAATCGTTTTTTCATACAGTTCCACAACACGAACCGTAACAGTCGAAAGAGAAGCCTTCTCAATGGTAACACTGGAACGGCTCACATTATCAGGCAGCAACAGATCATAAGAGAGCGGATAGGTGCCCACTGCCGTAATATTGCTCAAATCTACCTGAACACGAAGGTCGGCACTGCTTAGTCCGGAAATCACACTTCTGAGACCGCGCAGCTCAAGATCGATCTCAACCATCTCGCCCTGAACGAGCATCAGGCCGCGGCTGGGAAGTGTATCTGTCGCGCCGATAAATTCCACTTCAACATTGTGGAAGGTATTGGTGATCGTATTTCCCTCCACCGTATCCACGTAAACCCAGAATACAATGGCAATCAGCACAGACAGTATGATATATCGGGTCTTACTTGCCTTTTCACTCATGCTTGTCTGCACCACCCTTCTTTCCGATATTTTTGATCGACTGCAGCATCGGCTTCATCTTACCGGAATTTTCATTCTTTTCCTCCTGGGGCAACAGTTCGTTACGCAGAAGCTGTCCTAAAGTTTCCGTCATAAGATGGCGTTTGAGCATACCGCCTACCGCCACAGAGATAGAGCCTGTCTCCTCACTGACAAGCACGACCACCGCATCGGAATTCTCACTCATGCCGATTCCCGCTCTGTGGCGCATACCAAGATCACGGCTCAGGTTTACATTGCGGCTGAGAGGGAGCATACAGCCCGCTCCCAGCACTCTTCCGTGTCGAATGACAACAGCACCGTCATGCATAGGCGCTTTTACAAAAAAGATGTTTTTCAAAAGCTCAGAAGATGTCTCCGCATCCAGCCGAGTGCCGCTGCGGACATGCTCATCCAGCTGCAGTTCACGTTCAAATACGATCAGCGCGCCTGTGCGGGACTTACTCATCTCACTGCAGGCACTGACAGTTTCGTCGATCGCCCGCTCCATTGTTTCACGGTCCACCTGAGGACGGTTGAACAGGCGGAAAATACTGAAGCGGCTGCTGCCCATCTTCTCCAGAACGCGGCGGATCTCGGGTTGGAACAGGATCAGCAGCGCCAAAATTCCAATGTCAACGATATGCGTAAGCAAAAAATTCAGCGCGCGCAGACGACCGGATGACAGCCACAAAGCAAGCAAAACCAGCGCAACACCCTTGATGATGCGGGAAGAGTCCGTCTTCTGAACCAGTTTGATCAGCTGGTATGCCAAAAAGGCGATCACCGAAATATCAAGAACATCCCAGATCTCAATGGAAAGAATATATTCACCCAGGCGCTGCATGACGCCCATGATCACTTCCATGTTGTTTCCCCCACTTCTTAAGATTCCATAGGTTCTTATATTTTAATATAAGCGGAGAAAAAAAGCAACAAATTATCCACTCTTTTTTTGAGCATTCTGTAAACTTTCCGTGTACGATCAGTGCAGCAGACTCAGTACACGGTCGATTTCATTCTCGCTGTTGAACACCGAAGCGCTGAACCGCAAAGTTCCAGTTGTGTCAGTCCCCGCCGAGAGGTGGGCAAGCGGAGCGCAGTGCAGGCCGGCCCGGGTCGCAACTCCCCGTTCTGCCAGCCACGAAGCAAGTTCTTCCGGTGCTTGATCCTTTGGAACCACAGACAGCACAGACTGCTCTCCGGTGCATCGAAATACATGATATTTTCCTGTCTTTTTCAGACCATCGGCCAGCATCGCCATGAGCCTGCCCTCATAGTGCGCGACCCGTCCCGACGGATAGGCGGAAACAAACCGAAGACCTTCCAAAAGTCCCGCCGCACCGTGGACATTCTGCGTCCCCGCCTCAAGTCGGTCCGGAAGAAAATCGGGCATATCGGGCAAGCGTGACAAACTGCCGGTTCCTCCCTGCACCAAAGGATCCGGCAGGCATCCGTCACCGCAGAGCAGAAGACCGGTTCCCTGCGGTCCATACAACCCCTTATGTCCCGGCATTGCCACATATGCAGCTCCCCACATATCCATTCGCACAGGCAGGATTCCGGCAGACTGCGAAGCATCCACGATCAGGGACACTCCCCTTTTTTTGCATATCTCCGCAATATCATCCACCGGCAGAACATACCCGAAAACATTGGACACATGTGTACAGATAACCGCCTTTACATCATTGTCCACCGCACGATCGAATCCTTCCGCCATCTGATCTGAATCAAACAATTTTCCATTTACCACCCGAACCTTAACACCTTCTATCGCATGAAGCGGTCTTGTGACCGCATTATGTTCATATCCGGAAATCACGACTGTATCCCCCGGCTTAACAACGCTTTTGATCGCCAGATTCAGTGCATGTGTGGCATTTGCCGTAAGCACGATCTGTTCCGGTGATGATACCCCAAAATATTTGGCCGCAAGTGTACGAAGCGCTAGCATTGTTTCTGCAGCCCGTGATGCAGCCTTGTGGTCACCGCGACCCGGTGTTGTCACATTTCCAATGGCATATGCTACCGCCGAAGCCACCGAACGTGGTTTCTGAAGCGTTGTGGCCGCACTGTCAAGATAAATCATATTAACCCCTCCAAACAGTCAGGTCGGGCAATCTGCCCGACCTGATATCACCGCTCACCTCGGCAGGATCTCACGATAGGAACCGTCTCCCGACGAATAAAAAACACGCTCCGGCAGAAGACGGACTTCACGCAGGTGCTGCATCGCTGCCATAATGTCGGCAGGTTTAACAGATACCGCGTAACTGCACCCTTTTTCGGACAACCCAATCGGAGGACGTTCGATCCTGCATCGCACCCCAATGCGCTCCAGTGTTTCCTGTAGACGCTGCGCATGGGTGATGGAGCGACAGAGCAGTATATATTTCTGCATTCTGACCGCCTCCCTTTTAAGTATATGCTCCAGCAAAACACTCTGTTCCCAAGCATCTTGTATCTCACATACACTGTCATATCACACAATCACACAGCACATATTTCTACGCTTTATCACAATAAACACAAGGTTTAATCCTTGTTATATAACAGGTTTTATGCTATAATATGATGAACTTTTTTTGAAAGAGAGGCGTCCGCTATGGTCGATCTGAAAGCTAACCCCTATCATCTTACCGACGAGGATATCGCATGGGTGGAATCCACCATTGCATCTATGACCGACGAAGAAAAAGTCGGCCAGCTTTTCTTCCAGCTCACCGCCGGCAACAGCGAAGAATATCTGCGTGAACTGATGGAGAAATACCATTTGGGCGGCATCCGCTACAATCCCATGTCCGGCGCTATGGTTCTTGAGCAGAACCGCATCCTGCAGAAGTACGCCAAGATCCCTGTCATCATTGCCTGCAATACCGAAAACGGCGGCGATGGCGCCTGCCCCGACGGAACCTTTGTCGGTAACGGCATCAAGGTCGGCGCAACCGGCAACCGTGAATACGCCAAAGCAATGGGCCGTGTTTCCGCAGCTCAGGCATCTGCCATCGGCTGCAATGTCGCCTTTGCGCCGGTGTGTGATATTCTGTATAACTGGCAGTGCAGCGAGGTTCTCACCCGTTCCTTTGGTATGGACGCAAACCGCGTTGCTGACATGAGCCTTGCATACATGGAAGGCGCTCACGAGACCAAAGGCTTTGCCTGCACCGCAAAGCACTTCCCCGGTAACGGTCAGGATTTCCGCGACGCTCACCTTTCCAACAACAACAATATGTTCGGCTATAAGGAGTGGATGGAGACTTACGGTCACGTCTACAAGACCCTGATCGACGGCGGTCTGGAGGCCATAATGGGCGGTCACATCATGATGCCCAACTTTATGAAGGACAAGTATCCCTCTGTTACCGCAGACAAGATCCTTCCCGCTACCCTCTGCCCCGAGATCATGACTGATCTGCTTCGCGGTGAGCTGGGCTTCAACGGCATGGTCGTTACCGATGCATCCCACATGGTAGGCATGACCAACCGTATGAAGCGCGCGGAGATGCTGCCCATCGCTATCAATGCAGGCTGCGATATGTTCCTCTTCTTCAACGATCCTGACGAGGACTTCAACACCATGCTGACTGCCTACCGCAACGGTGTCATCAGCGAGGAGCGCATGAAGGAAGCACTGACCCGTATCCTCGGCCTGAAGGCACATATGGGACTGCACAAAAAGGCTAAGGAAGATCTGGCACCTCCCGCCGATGCACTTGCCGCTGTGCTGCAAAATCCCGAATATCAGGTCTATGCACCTCAGATCAGCCGTGATGCGCTGACTCTGGTGAAGTACAAGGACGAAGGCGTTCTGCCTCTGGATCCTAACAAGACCAAGCGGGTTCTGATCGTTCACATCAAGGGCGCCGACAGTCCCCTTGCCGCTCTTGGCGCTATGATGATGGGTGGCCCCAGAAAGAACCCCGCCGAAACCCTGCGCGATATGCTCATCGAGCGCGGCTTTGATGCATCTATCTATGTCTCCCCCCTCGAGACGATCAAAGCACAGCTTGCCAAGGGAGAAAAACCCAATATCAATCTCTACTTCGCCGGCAAAAACGCCATTTCCGACTTTGTAGCCGGTCAGGATGTGATCATCTCCCTCTATGATGTTCTGAATGGTCGTCCTTCCTTCGGTATGAGCAAGGGCGGCGGCGAGATCCCCTGGTATGTCTTTGAGCAGGATGTTATCGGCATCAGCGTTAACACTCCCACCATGTTGGCGGATGTTCCTATGCTGAGAACCTATATCAACGCATACGACTCCAAGCCCCACACCATGGAAGCTCTGGTGGATGCACTGCTCACCGGCCCCGAAGCATTCAAGGGCAAGGATCCTATCGACAGCTTCTGCGGTCTTTGGGACGCACAGCTGTAAAATAAGCCAAAGAGGTGTAACATATGGGAGATATTTTGCTGGATTACAAACCCACAAAGGAATATTTGGTCTGCGTAGACTCCGACGGTTGTGTGTTTGACAACATGGAACTGAAGCACAAAGAGTGCTTCTGTCCCGCCACTGTAAATGTGTGGGGTCTGCAGAGCGTTTCCCGCTACGCAAGAGAAGCAGCCGAGTTTGTCAATCTCTACTCCAAGACCCGCGGTGCCAACCGTTTTCCCGCACTGGTGCGCACACTGGAACTGCTTGGTGCCAGAAGAGAAGCGCAGGATCGCGGTTACGTATGTCCCGATCTGACTCCCCTCAAGAAGTGGATCGATGAAACCAAGAGTCTCAGCGCCAAAGGCATCGCAGAATATGCAGCCGCACAGGGGGGCGATATCGACCCGATCCTGGCTACCGCAGCGCGTTGGTCCGCCGAAGTTGACGAAAACATCGAACGCATCGTACACAACGTAGCGCCTCTGCCCGGTGTCCGCGAGACTTTTGCGAAGCTCAGTGAATTTGCTGATATCGTGATCGTATCCGCCACCCCCCACGATGCCATCGTGCGTGAGTGGGGCGCGCAGAACCTTTTGGAGCATGTGACCGTTGTTGCCGGTCAGGAACTTGGCACAAAAAAAGAGTGCATCCGAAAGGCTGCAGAGGGTAAATTCGCTCCCGACAAAGTTCTGATGATCGGTGACGCACTGGGTGATTACACCGCCGCCCTGGGCAACGGAGTTCTCTTCTTCCCCATCATCCCCGGTTGGGAGGTCGAGAGCTGGAGTCTTCTTCGCACAGAGGCTGCAGGCCGGTTCCACACCAGTTCCTATGCAGGCGCGTATATGGATGACCTGCTCAAAAAATTCGACTCTGTTCTGTTGGACGAGCCTAATTGGCGTTAATACGATCAATCACCCGATTTCCTTTTCGGAAGTCGGGTGATTTTTTTACGAAGGTATGGCGATTCGGTACAAAATGTGATAAGATTCAAGTATCTGTTTATTGTGAGGATCAGCTATGAGAACGATCTACTATAACGCAAAAGTATATACGGGAACACTGCCTCTCATGGAGGCATTTATCGTAGAGGACGGCCGCTTTACTTTTGCCGGTTCCTCATGCGATGCATTGGCATTGGCACGCAACGATACCTGCATCGATCTGAACGGAGCCTTCGTATGCGCAGGATTTAATGACAGTCACATGCATCTTCTCGGTTACGGGCAAACACTTACGAACGCACGCCTGGAGCAACACACCGAAAGCCTTGCTGATGTGATTGCCTGTCTTCAGGATTTCGCACGGCACCGTACAGACGGCTGGATCGTAGGGCGCGGCTGGAATCAAGACTATTTCACTGACGAAAATCGCATGCCTGACCGCTATGATCTCGATCTCGTTTCCAAAGAACTTCCTGTTTGTGCCGTTCGCGCCTGTGGGCACGCCTTAGCGGTAAACAGCCGCGCTCTCGAAATTCTTGGTATCACATCCGCAACACCTCAGCCAGACGGCGGCGAGATCGGTATGAAGAACGGAGAACCCAACGGTCTGTTCTTCGACAATGCTATGGATCTAGTCTATTCCGCTATGTCCGCCCCTTCCAAGGAAACACTCAAGGAAATGATCCGCAGCGCATGCCGCTCTTTGAACAGTTACGGTGTTACCAGCTGCCAGAGCGATGACTACTGTGTTTTTTCTTCCCTACCCTGGCAAACTGTTAACGAAGCCTTCCACGAACTTGAGGCAGAAGGCAGCCTGACTGTACGCGTGTACGAACAGGCTAATTTCACTAACCTTGCTGCATTACAGGAATATGTGAACGCGGGCAATAAAACCGGCACAGGAACAGATCTGTACCGGATGGGACCTCTAAAAATGCTGGGTGATGGCGCGCTGGGCGCCCGCACCGCGTTCCTCAGCAAGCCTTACGCGGATGCTCCGGACACACAGGGACTCTCCGTCTTTACACAGGAGACATTTGACGAAATGATAGGTTACGCAAACCGCGAAGGCCTGCAGGTAGCTATCCACGCAATCGGAGATGCCTGTCTGGACCGTGTTCTGTCCGCTATCGACAAAGCACTGGCAGAGCATCCAAGAGAAGATCATCGCCACGGCATTGTACACTGTCAGATCACACGTCCCGACCAGCTTCGCCGCATTGCGGAGAGCAAGCTTCATGTATATGCACAGAGCATCTTTTTGGACTATGACACAGCGATTGTAAAGGACCGCGTCGGAGAAGAACGTGCCGCAAGCAGCTACAGCTGGAAAACCCTTATGGAACTGGGTGCTACCGTAAGCAACGGCACAGACAGTCCTGTGGAACTACCCTTTGCGCTGGGCGGCATCCAGTGCAGTGTAACACGGCGCGACCTGAAAAACAGACTGCCCGCCTACCTGCCCCACGAGGCTTTCACTGTACAGGAAGCACTTGACAGCTATACTTCTCAAGGTGCTTACGCAAGCTTTGAGGAAAACAGCAAAGGACAGATTGCCGCAGGAATGCTGGCAGACTTCGTGGTGCTTGACCGTGATCCGTTTGCCGTTGATGCCAACACGATCAAAGACATCAATGTTATTGCCACATATCTCGGCGGAAACAAAGTTTATTCAAAGGAATAAGGAAACAAAAAGAGGAGTGCATCAGCACTCCTCTTTTCATGCATCACACAATCAAAGCAACCGCATGGGCAGCCATGCCCTCGCCGCTTCCGGTAAATCCCAGATGTTCCTCTGTAGTAGCTTTCACGTTGACCTGAGAAAGCGAAACACCCAGGTCTACAGCAATATTCTCCCGCATCTGAGGAATATACCCTGCCACCTTTGGGCGCTGTGCCACAAGAGTCACATCTACATTTCCAACAGCAAAACCGCTCTCCTTCAATCGCCGGACAACTTCACGCAACAGTACCCGACTATCCGCACCCCGGTAGGCTTCATCCGTATCGGGAAACAGTTTACCGATATCACCCATGGCGGCAGCACCAAGCAGGGCGTCCATCAGAGCGTGAAGCAGAACATCAGCATCCGAGTGACCAAGCAGTCCCTTTTCGAAGGGAATGTCCACCCCACCGAGAATTAACCGCCGTCCTTCGGCAAGCCGGTGCACATCGTATCCGTGTCCGATTCGCGGCAAATTCATATTTTCCCCTCCGAACGGCGAAGGATCGCAGTAGCTACCACAACATCCTCCGGCGTAGTAATCTTGATATTTTCGTAGGACCCATCTGTCAAGTAAACTTCCTTGCCAAGTCTCTCCACAGCGCTGCAATCATCCGTAACAGCAGCACCGGCTTCCTTTGCGGAATGGAGCGCCGCGCGAAGAAGCTGCGCATCAAACACCTGAGGCGTCTGAACAGCAAACAATGTGGTACGATCCGGAGTAGACTCAACGATACCATCCCGTGCGATCTTGATCGTATCCTTAACAGGCACCGCAGGCGCAGCCGCATTCGTGCGGTGAGCGCAACGGATCACATTATCGATAAATGCGCCGTCCGCCAAAGGACGCGCACCGTCATGCACAGCAATAAATGCCGCATCCTTGCGGCATTCCGAAGAGGCAAGCAACACAGATTCCAGACGATCCGCACCGCCGCGGACGATCTTAACGCTTTTTCTGATACCAAAAGTCCTACATAATGAACCGATGGTTGTAATATCATCCTCACGGGCAGCAACAATGATCTCATCCACCAGCTGTGCGCTGTCCAGCGCAAGAAGAGTCCGAACCAACACCGGTATTCCGTCCAGCGGCAGAAGCATTTTATTTTCACCGCCCATACGGCTGGCGCTGCCGGCCGCAGGTACAATAGCACTGCAAACAGGCCGCTCGACTTTCAAGCGGCCAAGCAGCCTTTTCAGTATTTTCATCCAACTTTTTCTCCCAACATTGCAGCATTGAGCTTGCTTTCAACTTCTCGGGAATCGGCACCCATGGACAACACCAGTTCCGAAACCAGGATCTGTCTGGCAGTATGGAGCATTTTTCGCTCTCCGTTGGAAAGGCCCCTCTCATTGTCCCGCTGAGTCAGACCTTTGATCACCTGCGCTACTGCGCGGAGATCTCCGCTCTTTAACCGTTCCATATTTTCGCGGTAGCGGTGGTTCCAGTTGCTGGTCATATCCACCTGCATTTCAGCAAGTGCCTCGATTAAGGCAATGGCTTCATCTGCAGTAGCAATATTACGCAGGCCGATGATCTCACTTGTGGCAACAGGGATCTTCAACACAAGACCGCCTACAGGCATCTTAAAAACATAATACTCCTGTCTGGCAGAACCTACTTTCTCAGTAACGATCCCGTCGATCACTCCTGCACCATGCATAGGGTGCACCACCTTGTCCCCTATTTGGAACATTTTTTAAGACACCTCTCTTCTACCGCAGCTTTCCCTCTCACGAGCTGTACCCCGATCCGGAAAAGTGAAAAATCGGAGCGACAGTGCAATTCCGGTGTTTCGCTTAATCAGTGATGAGTTCGTTAGTCATATCACGCACCAGCTGTCTGTCAATATAGCGCTGTGCGCGGGCGGAAAGTTCCTGGCAAAGGGCACTTTCAATATCCATCAGGCACTCCAGAAGCAGCGGATCAAACGCGCCGCATTCGCCATTATTGATCATTCGAATGGCTTCTTCATGGGAAAAAGCATCCTTGTAAACGCGTTTGCTGGTCAGCGCGTCATAGACATCAGCGATTGCTGTGACTTGTGCGCAGATAGGGATCGCATCTCCCTCCAGCCCGTCGGGATAACCACGGCCATCAAAGCGCTCGTGGTGCCACCGTGCAATATCACGGGCATACTCCAAAAGGGGCTCACGCTCAAGATGAGACACACCGGAGATCATTTCCGCACCCTTTTGGGAATGGGTCTTGATGATGGTAAACTCTTCGGGAGTAAGCCTTCCGGGCTTGTTCAGGATCTGCTCGGGAATCACAATCTTACCGATATCGTGCAGCGCGGAAGCAGTGCTGATCAAGGTAATATCGGTAGGTGACAGTTTGTACTTCGAAGTCTTTTGTACCAGACGCTTCAGAAGCATCTCAGTAAGGGTGCGAATGTGAAGCACATGCAATCCGCTTTCGCCGTTACGGAACTCCACAATGTGACTGAGGATATCGATCATCAGGCTACTTTGACGTTCCTTTTCGTAGACCTGACGTTCAACCAGAGATACCAGTTTTTTCTGTTTCGCGTATACCAGAATGGTGTTGACTACACGGTGACGAACAATGGCCGCATCAAAGGGACGGCTGATAAAATCGGCCGCGCGAAGCTCGTAGGCACGTTCAATAGCAAGCGGAGACCGGTCGGACGAGATAATAATAACCGGAATGTCATCGATCCAGTTTTCCTGGTTCATTTTTTTCAGCACACCAAAACCGTCCAGACCCGGCATGATGATATCCAGCAGCATAAGAGCAATATCCTCTGCCTGCTCGCGAAGGATATCAACAGCCTTCAGCCCGTCAGCCGCCTCGATGATATCGTAATCCTGGCGCAGCATTTGCGCAAGGATAAATCGATTCATCTCGGAATCATCTACAATCAGGATTTTCTGTTTTTCACCGTTAAACATGAACTTCACTTCCTCTGAAAGTCACTGTTGAATATGTTCCAATTCTTCATTGTATACGGAAAATCTTGCTTTTCCATTCCCTTTGGAATGGTACAGGGCACAATCCGCCATGCGAAGCAAATCAGTGTAACCTACCTGAAACTCCGGGTAGAACACATAACCGCCGGACAACCGGACAGGAATTACTTGGTCAAAGAATTTGATCTCTGCCTTAAGCATATCGCGGTAGAGCGCATCAATATGCTGCTGCAGTTCCTCGCGGCTCTTCGCTCCGTACAGAAACACCGCAAATTCATCGCCGCTGAGTCTGGCGACCAACTTTGTCGACAGACCGATGCCGGACAGCACATTAGCTGCCTCGCGGATCGCCTTGTCACCGCCGGCATGTCCGCAGGTATCATTTATCGTTTTCAAGCCATCCAGATCAAACATCAGCATGGCAGCCTGACCAAGCCGCTCCGGTTCTGCGAACAATTCGGCAATACTTCGGTAAAACGCTCTGCGACCGCTGAGCTGCGTAAGTAAATCGTGGTCGCGTTCATGACGCAGACGGAGTTTTTCGATGGTCTCCTCAGTCACATCCATCACGATGCCGAAGGTTCCTCTCTCATCCACATAGGTCTCCAGTTTGATATAGCACTCCGTTTCGGTGGGCAACGCATAAACATGCTTCGACCGCTCAACAGGAGACTTGCGGATAGAATCGATCCGGCGGGAAAACATATCCCGATTCTCGCAGAGGATACTCATTTCATCCGGCGAGATGGCAAGGATCGCAGCAACATTTCGGGTCGCAAGGACATGCTGCGAATCGCCGTTATACTCAAAAAATCCGATCTGAGCATCAGCGACATCCAAAATACGGGAAATTTTGACTGAGGTGCTGAGCAGCGAATCGGTCATTTGATTGATATGTGTACTCAAACTGACAAATTCCGGAAGATCACCCGCTTCGACCTTTGTGTCGAGGTTTCCGTTTGTGATATCCTGCAGCGAGGCATTGACTTGCCGGATATTCGAGATGACCAGACGATCAATGCTGCTGAGGATCGCCACGATCATGACAGCAGCGGCGAGGACAATATAAAACAGCACCAGCAGCATACTGTGAACGAGGTCCTGGTACATCGTATCCGTAACGTACACGATACCGATCATCATATCATCGTATTCCCGGAATATACATCTGCTGAATACGCCGTTGAGACGAACCGCGTAGGAAGGTTCATAGTTTTCAATAATGTTCAGGCCAATATCTTTCGCAATGCGGCCAATGTACACAGGCTCTGTGGAACCGATCACAAGTCCGCTGGTGGTATCCACCGCAAACCAGGTCACACCGTCTTCCACCGCAAGCTGTGAGAAAATGCGGCTCACATCCGTATCATCCCTTTCAAGGACAGATGTGATACGCCGGATCATCTGCAACGCACTTTTCTCCATCGACTTCTGCGTGCTGCTGATCTGAAGGAACAAATTCAAAAGGAGCACCAGCAGCATGGTGACGGCTATCACTAACGATAATCTTTTTGAGATTACTTTTTTCATAGACCTCCAAAAGAAACACCGCAGGTTATCTGACCAAACAAATAACCTTTTTTTACCAGTTCAGTTTACACGATAAAAACAAATTTGGCAAGCATACGCAAAATTTTCTTGTTTTGTATAATTCTACAGATATCATTCTATCACATTAAAGCGCAAAAATCAACCCTAATTCTGCCAAAAAGCTTTCGGCATGACTTGAGAAACACCCAATCCAAACTCGAAAAAAAGACATAAACTTATATACTTTGACACCTTGCTTTTTTTTACACAAAATGGTACTATGTAAATGTATTGAATAGGCGCATCTGTAACTGACGGATCGTGGAGCACCACAAGGGAACAGATCGCTACACCTTTTATGTCGACCGTCTGGGCAGCCCTATTCCAACATGACAGGATAGGACTGCCCTTTTGTTGTGCAAAAACGCGGCAAAACGGCTGTATCAGCTCTGCCAAAACCCCGTTATTCATCAATTTTAAGGAGACGACTATGAAGAAGATTGCAATCATCATGGGAAGCGACAGCGACCTCCCCATCGTGGAAAAAGCCATCAACACCCTGCGGGAATTCTCCGTTCCTCATGAGGTGCATGTTTTTTCCGCACACCGTACTCCCGAAGAAGCCCGTCAATTTGCTCTGAACGCCCGCGAAAACGGTTTTGGCGCTATTATTGCCGCCGCCGGTAAAGCTGCTCATCTCGCCGGCGCTATTGCTGCCGCTACCACCATTCCTGTAATCGGTATTCCTGTCAGAAGTTCCAATCTCGACGGCATTGATGCCCTTCTTTCCACTGTTCAGATGCCCTCCGGTATCCCCGTGGCTACTGTAGCGATCGAGGGAAGCGTCAATGCCGCTTTATTGTCTATTCAGATGCTTGCCATCGAAGATGCTGAACTCGCAGCCAAGTTGAAGGCTAAGCGCGAAGCCGACACCCGCAAGGTTCTGGAAAAGAACGCTGCCATCGAGGCAAAATTTAATCACTGATCTCAAATTAATTTTATTATATTACGGAGGACTAACACTATGGAACACAAGCTTCTCTACACCGGCAAGACCAAGAATGTCTACGCACTTCCCAACGGAAACTGCCTGCTCAAGTTCAAGGATGACTGCACCGGCAAGGACGGTGTGTTTGATCCCGGCGAGAACTCTGTCGGCCTCACCATCGAAGGTGTTGGCGATGTGAACCTTCGTATGTCCATTTACTTCTTCGAGAAGATCAATGCCGCCGGCATCAAGACTCACTATGTGAACGCAAACCTTGAGGATACCACCATGGAAGTGCTCCCCGCCAAGGTCTTTGGCAAGGGTCTGGAAGTCATCTGCCGCCGCAAGGCAGTCGGCTCCTTCTTCCGCCGCTACAACGAATACTGCACCGAGGGTCAGGATCTGCCCTACTACGTGGAGACCACCTTCAAGAATGACGCTTTGGGCGATCCTCTGGTCACAAAGGACGGTCTGGTGGATCTGGGTGTTATGACCGCCGAGCAGTATGAGTCTCTGAAGGCTCAGACCCAGGCCATCACCAAGATCGTACACGAGGACCTCGCTTCCAAGGGTATGGAACTGTATGACATCAAGTTCGAGTTCGGCTATGCTCCCGACGGCAGCGTTATGCTGATCGACGAAGTTGCTTCCGGCAACATGCGCGTATACAAGAACGGCGAGTACATCGATCCCATGACCCTGAACAAGCTGTTCTTCGCTTAACCGATCTCAACTACTTATTCACAGGAGGCACCTCATGGGAGGCTTTTTCGGTGCGATCTCTAAAAAAGATTGCGTACTGGATATCTTTTTCGGCACGGACTACCATTCTCACCTGGGCACCCTTCGCGGCGGCATCGCCGTGTACGACGGTGAGACCGGTTTCCACCGCCAGATCCACAATATTGAAAACACACCCTTCCGAACCAAGTTCGAGAAGGATATCTCTGAGTTCCACGGTCTCAGCGGTATCGGCTGTATCAGCGACACAGATCCCCAGCCCCTGCTGGTGCGTTCCCATTTGGGTTTGTTTGCCATCTGCACAGTTGGCCGCATTAACAACGCCGAGGATCTGGTAAGTACCTATTTTTCCGACCACGGCCACCAGTTCATGGCCATGAGTTCCGGCAAGGTCAATGCCACTGAGTTAACCGCCGCACTTATTAACCAAAAGGATTCTCTGGTGGAGGGTATTCGCAACGCGCAGGAGCTGATTGAGGGCTCCTCCTCTATCCTGATCCTGACAAAAGACAGCATTATCGCTGCCCGCGATAAGTTTGGCAGACTTCCCGTTCTGATCGGTCAGAAGGACGATGGCTGCTGTGTCTCCTTTGAGTCCTTCGCTTATCAGAAACTCGGTTATGCCGACGCCTATGAGCTTGGTCCCCGCGAGATTGTGGAGATCACCGCCGATGGCTTCAAGCAGCTCTCCCCTCCCGGAGACAAAATGAAGATCTGCGGCTTCCTTTGGACCTATTACGGTTACCCCAACTCCAACTACGAGGGACGCAATGTGGAGCTCATGCGTTACCGCAATGGCGAGATCATGGCGCGTGACGAAGTACTGCGCGGTTCTCTGCCCAAGGTGGATTATGTTGCCGGTGTTCCCGATTCCGGTATCCCCCACGCGATCGGCTACGCCAACCGCAGCGGCAAGTATTTTGCCCGCCCCTTCGTGAAATACACCCCCACCTGGTCCCGCTCCTTCATGCCCACCAACCAGGAGCTGCGCAAACAGGTGGCAGAAATGAAGCAGATTCCCGTTCCCGAACTGATTCAAGGCAAAAAGCTCCTTTTTGTGGACGATTCCATCGTCCGTGGCACCCAGCTGCAGGAAACGGTTGAATTTCTGTACGATTCCGGTGCGGAAGAAGTACATATGCGCTCTGCCTGCCCTCCCATTATGTACGGATGCAAGTATCTGAACTTCTCCAGCAGCAAGTCCGACATGGAGTTGCTCGCCCGCCGTACCGTGCAGGAACTGGAAGGCGATGAGGGTCACAAACACCTGGACGAGTATTCTGACTGCAACACCGAGCGCGGCCAGTGTCTCCTCAGCACCATCTGCAAAAAGCTTGGTTTTGACTCCCTTGGCTACCAGTCTCTGGACGGTGTACTGGAAGCTATTGGCATCGATCCCGAAAAGGTCTGCACTTACTGCTGGACCGGAAAAGAATAAATTTTAGAAAGTGAGAACTTGAGATGAGCGAGAGTTTTTCCGCTTCCTACGCCGCAGCCGGCGTTGATATCACCGCAGGCTACAAGGCTGTTGAACTGATGAAAAAGCACATCGCCCGCACCAAGAACGAAGGCTGTCTGGACGATGTCGGCGGCTTCGGCGGCTGCTTTGGTCTGCCCATCGCCGGCATGGAGGAGCCTGTTCTGGTCTCCGGAACCGACGGCTGCGGTACCAAGGTGAAGATGGCTATCCTGATGGACAAGCACGACACCATCGGTATTGATGCTGTCGCCATGTGCGTGAACGATATTATTTGCTGCGGCGCAAAGCCTCTGTTCTTCCTGGACTATATCGCATGCGGCAAGAATATCCCCGAAAAGATCGCTGAGATCGTGGGCGGCGTTGCAGAGGGCTGTGTACAGTCCGGCGCTGCGCTGATCGGCGGTGAGACCGCTGAGCATCCCGGCATGATGCCCGTTGAGGAATATGACCTTGCAGGATTCGCTGTGGGTATTGTAGACAAGAAGAAGATGATCGACAACAGCCGCATGGCTGTGGGCGATGTAGTTATCGCTCTGCCCTCCACCGGTATCCACTCCAACGGCTTCTCTCTGTGCCGCAAGGTATTTGACATTGACAACAACAACCCCGAGCTCTATGTGGCACGCGAGGAACTGGGCGGCAAGACCATTGCTGAAACCCTGCTGACCCCCACCAAGATCTATGTAAAGCCTGTTTTGGCCCTGCTGGAAAAGGTGGATGTGAAGGGTATTTCCCACATCACCGGCGGCGGATTCTACGAGAATATCCCCCGCTCCATTCCCGATGGTCTGTGCGCCAAGATCGACAAGAGCGCAGTCAAGGTGCTGCCTATCTTTGATCTTATCGCCAAGACCGGCAACATTCCCGAGCGTGATATGTTCAACACCTATAACATGGGTGTCGGTATGAGCATCGTTGTTCCCGCAAGCGATGTTGAGTCTTCTCTGAGCATTCTGAAGGAGCACAGCATTGATGCTTACGTCATCGGTGAGATCGTAGCCGGTGAGGAAAAGGTGATCCTGTAATGAAGAAGAGAATTGCGGTTCTGGTTTCCGGCGGAGGCACCAATCTGCAGGCTCTGATCGATGCCCAGCAGCGCGGAGAATTGGGCGGCGGTGAGATCGCTGCTGTTATCTCCACCAAAGCCGGTGCCTATGCTCTGGAGCGTGCCGCCAAGGCCGGTATCGAGGGTTTTGTCCTGCCCAGAAAGGATTTCGAATCTGTCAGCGCTATGACCACCGAACTGGTCAAAATGCTGCAGAACCTGCAGATCGATCTTGTCGTTTTAGCAGGCTGTATGACCATCTTCACAGCAGAATTGACCGAAGCCTACCGCAATGCCGTCATGAATGTACACCCCGCGCTGATTCCCAGCTTCTGCGGAAAAGGCTATTACGGACTGCGCGTTCATGAGGAAGCGCTGAAATACGGTGTTAAGGTTTCCGGTGCTACGGTCCACTTTGTTACAGAAGAGTGTGATGGCGGCCCGATCATCGCACAGGAGCCTGTCGCTATTCTTCCCGGCGACACACCCGAAACTTTACAAAGACGCATTATGGAACAGGGCGAGTGGATCGCACTCCCCCGCGCCGTGGCGTTATTCTGTCAGGACAGGATCACAGTGGAAGGCCGTATCGTAAAGATTAAGGAGAGCATATAAATGAACGTCTACGAAACTAAGTCCATGGCTGAGCGCCTGGACGGCAATACCTATCCCGGCCGCGGCATTGTTCTGGGTATCACCCCCGATGGCAAAAAGTCCGTTGCCGCCTACTTTATTATGGGACGCTCCGTCAACTCCCGTAACCGTGTCTTTATTCAGGAGCCGGACGGAATCCGCACCGAAGCTCACGATCCCGCACTGATGAAGGATCCTCATCTCATCATCTACCATCCTGTTCGCGAAATCGGCCGCGGCCTGATCGTCACCAACGGCGACCAGACTGACACCATCCGCGATTTTCTGGAAATGGGTCTGCCTATGGAACAGGCACTGCGCACCCGTCAGTTTGAGGACGATTCTCCCAACTGGACTCCCAGAATTTCCGGTCTGCAATCCCCCGACGGTTCCTACAAGATGAACATTCTGAAAGCTGCAGATCCCGAAGGCAGCGCCTGCGCCCGCTTCACCTGGGAATACCCCGCTATCCCCGGCCTTGGTCATTTCCTGCACACCTATGTATGCGATGGCAATCCTGTGATCCCCACCTTCCAGGGTGAGCCCGAGCGTGTCAGCATTCCCGCGGATATTGACGCATTTACCAACGAACTGTGGACCAACCTGGACGAGAACAACAAGATCTCCCTGTTTGTCCGTTACACCGACCTGGCTACCCGCGAGGTTGAGCAGAGAATCATTAACAAACACCAGTAATAAGGAGACAAGGCACAATGAACGAACTGGAACTGAAATACGGCTGTAACCCCAATCAGAAGCCTGCCCGTATCTTTATGAAGGACGGCTCCGATCTGCCTATTACCGTGCTGAACGGCAAACCAGGCTACATCAACTTCATGGATGCATTCAACTCCTGGCAGCTGGTCAAGGAACTGAAGGCTGCACTGGGTATGCCTGCCGCTACCTCCTTTAAGCATGTTTCCCCCACCTCCGCCGCTGTGGGTCTGCCTCTCAGCGCCGAGCTCAAGAAAGCCTGCTTTGTGGAGGATGTGGAAGGTCTGGATGAGAATCCTCTCGCCTGTGCATATGTCCGTGCCCGCGGCACTGACCGCCTGTGCTCCTTCGGCGATTGGGTCGCACTCAGCGATGTGTGCGATGCCATGACCGCTTCTCTCATCAAGCAAGAGGTCTCCGATGGTGTTATCGCACCCGGCTATACCGACGAGGCACTGGAGATCCTGAAGTCCAAGCGCAAGGGCGGCTACAATATCGTTCAGATCGACGAGAATTATATTCCCGCTCAGCAGGAGACCAAGGATGTGTTCGGCATCACCTTTGAGCAGGGCCGCAACAACTTCAAGATCGACGCAGAGCTCCTGAATAACGTCGTTACCGCCAACAAGGATCTGCCCGAGAGCGCAAAGCGCGATCTGATCGT
>JAZLEB010000039.1:0-2348 GCA_045615065.1 Candidatus Pelethomonas sp.
TGTTGCAAGCCACACAAGAGATTGAAATCCCCTCGCAGTAGGTGCATCCGTCCCCATAGCACTAAGCTGCTTGGGGGACGGCATACCTCCTTTTTCGAGCAGCGCTGCGCCCAACAGGGCGAGCCGCTCCTGCGCGGTCAGGGGTTTTTGCGCTTGTTCGGCTGCTTTCGCGGTTTGTGCAGGCTCCACAGTTTCTTCGTGACTCTCAACCTGCATTATACCACTTTCCTCGTCGCTCTGCAAACCGGAGAGGAAACTTTGCTCAAAAGCCTCTGTGTTTTCGATCCCTTCGCTCAGCATTGGACTGTCTGCCGCTGTGTCCGTATTACTTGCCGCGCTGTCCTCGCTTGCAGAGAACAGTTCGTACGGATCAAAATCCAGTTCAGCAGGATCCAAACCTTCCCACTGTGTATCGACCGCAGGCTGGTAATCTGTGTTCTGTTCAAGGCCGGTTTGTACCGCTTCAACGTACTGCTGAACCGCTGACTCAACACCGGGATCTGCATTGGTGCGCACATATGCATCGGTGTCGGCATTTGTTTCAACATTCATACTGCCGCTGACAGAACCGAGAATAAAACTCAGCATTGCTTCGTACATATAGTCCGCAAGCAGGCCGGGATCATCCAATATCGTTTCCGCATCGTTGTCATAGATCAGCTTCTTCAGAAACGGCTGCAGCACGGATTCAGTCAAGTCTTCTCCGCTCTCACTGATACCGGAAACGGCGATCGTTCCGAATTTCAACAGCAGCTGCGCACCTTCGGGAGTGCTTGCCAGCTTGGTCGCAGCCTTTTCAATGACTTCCATCAGGAATTTGTCGCTAATACCGGGCTTTATCATCTTGATGCCTTTGAAGGCAAGGTTGCATACACTCTCAACACCGTATGAGAGTGTTGCTGAGGTGGTTGCATACATCATCTGTTCCTCCAGCGATGCACCATCTGCGCGGGCTTCTGTCGCAGCGCCTCCAAACGCACGGATCGCTGCAGGCAAAGCTATACCGCCGCCTGTTATCGCACTCAGTCCTAAATCCAGCACCAACTCCGTTGCCGCGCTTCCCAAATCCACCGCAAAGCGGCCAAACGGTCCCAGCCCTTCCTTTTGTTCATCGATCTGTGCCCATCCGTCCAAAGAAAGTTCATCGCCAAAATCTCGCATCGGGTCTGTTGCGTACTCCTTTATGAGCGAAATATCCCTCTCAGGAATCTCCATCGCCGGATTAAACTGCATCATCTCGATTTCTGCCGGGGTATGTCCATACTGCGCTATGAATTCCAGTGCCGTACCCGCTGCCGAAATCAGTTCTCCCGTATAGTTTTTCGCTGTTCCCGCCAGTACACCTCCGACGCGGGTACGCTCTCCGTCAAGGGTAAGCGCTGCAGAGGCTGCCACCGGGTTGTCCGGCAACATAGAATATTTGATATATTCTTGCAAAACAGCGTTTAAGATCGATTCTCTCTCCGCTTTTTCCAGTTCACTTTGCGTTGGCGGACGAGGAATATCCGCAGAAGGAAACCCTCCGGGCATCCCACTTGCGGCACCGCCGTACCGTTTGTATTTCTCCGCATCCCATCCCGGCATCCAAATTGCAAAGAACTGCTGCGATGTGCCGGGAGATAACAGTTCGATCTGTCCGGATTCCACCATGCCTTTCAGCTTTCCCTCCGAAACAGGGCCAATTCCCAGTGCGTAGATGCTGTCAGGGTCGATCAAACTGAAATCCCACCGATCTTCGTTTTTCTTCGTACCACCTGTTGACCGGGCAGATGCCTTCTGCACAGGAGCATATGTAAATTCTTCTGTCACAGGTGCAATGTGTTTTTGCAGTAATTCCGACTCGATCCGTTCACGATTTCTGTTTTCCGGTGCGACACGAATTGTATCATAGTATTCCATGCTAACAGGCGTATACAGCTTCTGCTCCGGCGGGGTGTATCTGAGATACGCAGGTTTTGCAGTATCGGTTCTCTGCGGTGCAGCACCGCTCCCGAAGTCTGCCGCCACCGCCACGGGCGGTTCCTCCTTTCCGGCAGGCGGTTTTGGCTGCGCGGGCAGTATTGACTTGCTTGCTGCTTCAGCAGGCTTTTGCTCCGTAGACTTCGGCTGCAAGCCGCCGAAGTCACTGTCCACCATTACAAATGGTTTTGTGCTTTGTCTGATAAAATCAGCCCCTTTCGATGTTATTAGAACTTATGTTCTATTAGCATCGTACAGCAAAACTTTTGGAATGTCAAACATCCGTTCGAAAGTTGGCGCAAAATGTCCGTTTTCCGCAACGGTCTTTTCTCCGAAAAAGGCGAAAAAACATCGGGAGGACCAGCCCCCCCCACCCTCGGCCGCCCCCC
>JAZLEB010000040.1:0-2945 GCA_045615065.1 Candidatus Pelethomonas sp.
CGGGGCAAAACAGAACTTCCTGCAGCATCAGCGGCTTGCTATCATAGGTAGGGGCGGTGTCATCCGTCAGAAAAATCACAATGCATTTCTTACCCATTGCTATCCCCTCCCGCTTCATTCAATACATACAAGTTCATTATAGCAGACCCGTCCTTTTATGCAAGAGGCTTTTTACATAAATTATTGTCAAATTTCTCGAAAAGTGCGCCTCTTCTCCCCATTGCAGTTTTTTTGCACAAGGATTTTGTAATTTTTTAATTGTTTTTGTGTCTGTTTATCGAAAATTTTGTAATTGCCCAATAAATGTGAAAAATATTTCGCAAATTCGATGGTTTATGCTTGAATTGCAGAAGAAATTGTTTTACAATGTACGCTGTTGAATTCTTTCCGTACCACACGGTGTACGGAAGCAGGGAGGGGCTATGCTGCACATCGTTCTGGTAGAACCGGAGATCCCGCAGAACTGCGGAAACATCGCCCGCACCTGCGCCGCCACAGGCAGCTGCCTGCATCTGGTGGAACCCCTTGGCTTCGACATTTCCGAGAAAGCTGTAAAGCGGGCGGGACTGGATTACTGGCATTTGGTAACGGTCATTGTCCATCCGGATCTTGATGATCTCTTCGAGAAATTTCCGGAAGCGGCAGAAAACCTGTGGCTTGCCACCACCAAGGCCCCCCGCGCCTACTGTGAGGCAGTCTTTCATAAGGACAGCTGGCTGTTCTTCGGCAAAGAGACCGCAGGACTGCCTATGGACCTGCGCGAGCAGTACCGCGAGCGGTGCATCCGCCTGCCTATGGTGGATGAAGCCCGCAGCCTGAATCTCGCCAACAGTGTGGCCGTTCTGACCTATGAAGCACTCCGCCAAAGCGGTTTCCCGGGTCTTACAGGTACAGGAGAGATGGCGGGGGAGTAACCGTATCCCCATCTGCATACACTATCCATTCTTAAGTTTCAAGAAAGGTGCGATCATAATGAACTACAACAAGAAGAACATCAAGGATATCGACGTGAAGGGCAAGCGCGTTCTGCTGCGCTGCGACTTCAACGTTCCTCAGGACAAGACTACCGGCGCTATCACTGATGATAAGCGCATCCGTGCCGCCCTGCCCACCATTCAGTATCTGCTGGATAACGGTGCCGCTGTCATTGCCTGTTCCCATCTGGGCAAGCCCAACGCCACCTTTGAGTCCTATGTGAAGAAGCAGACCGAGAAGGGCAAGGATCCCGCCACCCTCACTCAGGAAAGCTGGGAGAAGAGCCTGAAGAAGCTGAGCCTCGCTCCCGTGGCTGAGCGTCTCAGCGAGCTGCTGGGCAAGGATGTCATCATGGCAAAGGACACTGTGGGCGAGGATGCCAAGGCAAAGGCCGCCGCTCTGAAGTGCGGCGAGATCATGCTGCTGGAGAACACCCGCTTTGAGAAGGGTGAGACCAAGAACGATCCCGCGCTGGCCAAGGCAATGGCCGATATGGCTGATATCTATGTGTCCGACGCTTTCGGCGCTGTTCACCGCGCCCACGCCTCCACCGCAGGCGTTGCCGCTTATCTGCCTGCTGTGAGCGGTATGCTCATCGAGAAGGAGCTGGAGATCATCGGCGGCGCACTGGCCGCTCCCAAGCGTCCTCTGGTGGCTATTTTGGGCGGCAGCAAGGTGAGCAGCAAGATCGGCGTTATCAACAACCTGCTGGAGATCGCCGACACTATCATCATCGGCGGCGGCATGGCATACACCTTCTCCGCTGCCAAGGGCGGCAAGATCGGCGACAGCCTGCTGGAAGCCGACTGGATGGATTATTCCAACGACATGGTGAAGAAGGCAGAGGAGAAGGGCGTAAAGCTCCTGCTGCCCATCGACACTGTGGCTGCCGACGCATTTGATCCCGAAGCCAACACTCAGGTCGTCACCGCCGGCGAGATCCCCGACGGCTGGCAGGGTCTGGACATCGGCCCCAAGACCATCGAGCTCTACTGCGAGGCAGTGAAGGACGCCGGCACCGTCATCTGGAACGGCCCCATGGGCGTTTTCGAGTTTGCCAAGTTCGCAAAGGGCACCGAGGCTGTTGCCGAGGCGCTGAGCAAGACTGACGCCATCACCATCATCGGCGGCGGCGACAGCGCAGCAGCTGTGCAGCAGCTGGGTTATGCCGACAAGATGACCCACATCTCCACCGGCGGCGGCGCTTCCCTCGAATTTATGGAGGGCAAGGAACTGCCCGGCGTTGCCTGCCTGATGGATAAGTAAGAACTTTCCAACCGGGCAGTTCCGGGGTCCCCGACGAAGCCCAGCGAAGCGGGTTCGGTGGGGAAAAGGAGCCGCAAGGAAGCGTACAAGATTTTCCGCTTGCGGAAAATCGAGTAAGCGGACTTTGCGGCGACGCGGTCCCGGCGTTGCCTGCCTGATGGATAAGTAAGCAATTTCTTTTCAATCTGCCCTGCAGGCAGCCACCTCCCTTTGCACAAGGGAGGCTTACAAAGAAACTATTTATATTAACATATACAGGGAGATATAACCGCTATGAACCGTAGATACCGCAAGACTATCATCGCCGGCAACTGGAAGATGAACAAGACTGCCAGCGAGACCAAGAAGTTTGCCGAGGAGCTGAAGGCCATCATGCCCCGCGCCAAGTGGTGCGAGACCGTGGTGTGCGTTCCTTATGTGAACATCCCCGCCGCCATGAAGGCATTCAAGGATATGCGCGTGAGCGTTGGTGCAGAGAACCTGTACTACGAGCCCAGCGGCGCATTCACCGGTGAGGTTTCCGCCGAGATGCTGAAGGATCTGGGCGTCAAGTATGTCATCAACGGCCACAGCGAGCGCCGCCAGTACTTCGGTGAGACTGATATCATCGTGAACAAGAAGGTCCATGCCGCTCTGGAAGCAGGTCTGCATCCCATCATCTGCGTGGGCGAGAGCCTGGAGCAGCGCGAGATGGATGTCACCAT
>JAZLEB010000041.1:0-7278 GCA_045615065.1 Candidatus Pelethomonas sp.
CAAGGTCGCTCAGCGCCTGAAGGAGACCGGTTCTCTGGATCCCAAGGTCCTGAACGTTGACACCAACACCCTGCTCTATCAGGTTCCCGGCGGTATGCTGTCCAACCTGATCAGCCAGCTGAAGCAGGCAGGCAAGGAAGATCAGTACTACGAAGTGCTGGCTGAGATCCCCCGCGTCCGCGAGGACTACGGCTATCCTCCCCTGGTCACTCCTTCCTCCCAGATCGTCGGTACTCAGGCTGTCATGAACGTTATCATGGGCGAGCGCTACAAGACCTTTACCAAGGAGTCCCGCGCTGTCCTGAAGGGCGAGTACGGCTGCCTCCCCGGCAAGGTCAATGAAGAGGTCCGCGCCAAGGCCGGTATCGCTCCTGAGGAAGTGATCACCTGCCGTCCCGCAGATCTCCTTGAGCCCGAGCTGGAGAAGTACAAGGAAGAGTACAAGGATCTTGCCAAGTGCGAAGAGGACGTTCTGAGCCTGGCTCTGTTCCCCCAGGTCGCTCCCAAGTTCCTTGCCTGGCGCGACGGTAAGCGTGACGAGGCACCTGCTGCCCCCGTCGCCGCTCCTGCCGCTCCCGCTGCTCCCGCAGCAACCAGCAACAACGCAGTCCGCGAGCTGTACGTTGACGATCAGAGCATCTGATATCTGCAACCAAACCGAGAGTGCTGATAGCACTCTCGGTTTTTCATTATAAAGAAAAGAATACCTGTTAATGCATTGTTTTATAGTTGAAACATTCCCGTCTGTATGATAAAATAATTGGATGAAATGATACAAAGGAGCACACACTTCTATGATCTACATTCTCGCCATCATACTGTGCGTGGCGGCAGACCAACTGATGAAATGGTGGACCGTGACAAATATTGAGCTCTATCGCTCCATGCCTCTTATTCCCGGAATCGTGGAACTGAAATATATCCGAAATACAGGCGGCGGCTTCTCTATTCTCACAGAGCACACCTGGCTGCTCACTGTACTGACCATTATTCTGATGGCGATCATTGGCTGGCTGCTGTTCAAGAAGGTGTTTACCCATCCTATGGCCGTGTGGACACTGACTCTCATTCTGGGCGGCGGACTCGGCAATCTGATCGACCGCATTCGGCTGGGCTATGTAGTGGATATGTTTAATTTGCAGTTCATGAATTACCCGGTATTCAACATCGCAGATATTCTCGTAGTCTGCGGCGCCATTGGGTTTACAGTGTACTATCTGCTGCTTCACGATAAGTACATGAAGAAGCAGACAGCGAAAACGGAGGGCTCAACCGATGACGGAAACGATCACACTGCTCTCTGATACCCCCGGCACCCGGCTGGACAGTTTTCTTGCCGCTAATCTTCCGGAACTGACTCGCTCCGCCGCCCAGCGGTTGATCGAAGAGGGACGTGTCAGTGTAAACGGAAAGCCTGCCGCCAAAAGCTGCAAGCTGGGCGGCAGTGAAGAGATCACCGTGGAGCTCCCCGAGCCGGAGCTTACCGATATTGTTCCTCAGGACATTCCTCTTGATATCGTATATGAGGACAGCGATGTGATCGTAGTCAACAAACCCGTAGGACTTGTTGTTCACCCCGCGCCCGGCCATCCTGACGGAACGCTTGTTAATGCATTGCTCTACCACTGCGGCGACAGTTTGAGCGGAATCGGCGGTGAAAAGCGACCGGGCATTGTCCACCGCATCGACCGTGATACCAGCGGGCTCATCATCGCAGCAAAAAACGATTTTGCCCATCAGCATCTTGCAGCGCAGCTGCAGGATCATACTCTTGCCAGAACCTACGAGGCTATCGTTATTGGCAATCTGAGGGATGACACAGCCACAGTGAACGCCCCTATCGGACGCCATCACACGGACCGAAAGCGCATGGCTGTTACGCCCCACGGCGGCAGAGAGGCCGTTACACACTGGGAGGTCATTGCCCGCTATCCCGGCTATACTCATGTGCGCTGCAAGCTGGAGACCGGGCGAACCCACCAGATCCGTGTCCACATGGCGCACATCGGCCACCCGATCTACGGCGATACGGTATATGGTCAGAAAAAGGCAGTTTCCGGCATGACAGGCCAATGCCTGCATGCTGTTGGACTTCGGTTCATTCACCCCCGCACTGAGGAAGCAGTGGAACTGAGCTGCAGCCTCAACGATGAGTTCATCGCATTCTTGAAAAAGTTGGAACATCAAAAATAATTTGATTTGTGCTAAAGGAGAGAATCACCATGGTTGTGAATTTTGAAGCCAAGCTGAATGAGTACGCCCACCTGCTGGTGGAAGTTGGTCTGAATGTGCAGAAGGGTCAGATCCCCCGCATCTCCTCCCCCGTTGAGTGCGCTCCTCTCGCCCGTCTGTGCGCTGCCGCTGCTCTGGATTGCGGCGCAAAGGATGTATTCCTGGAGTGGAACGACGATTTCATTGCCCGTCAGCGCTATCTGAAGGCTGATGAGTCTGTGTTCACCGTTTTCCCTGAGCATGTGAAGGCCAAGATGGAGTGGATGGTGGAGAACAGCTGCCCCTCTCTGGCTATCATCGGCAGCGATCCCGAGGCGCTGAAGGGTGTTGACGCAAACCGCATCCAGTCCTGGCAGCGTGTCAGCGGCAAGGGCACCAAGGTGTGGAGAGACGCTCTGGATGCCGGCAACTTCCAGTGGACCATCGGCGCTCATCCCACCCGCGCATGGGCCGAGAAGGTCTTCCCCGACAAGAAGGGTCAGGATGCTATCGATGCTCTGTGGGATGCCATTTTCTCTGTTTGCCGCATCACCGGTGACGGCAAGGGTGTGGAGAGATGGAAGGAGCATGTGGAGAACACCGCACGCCGCTCCAAGATCCTCAACGATTTCAACTTCAAGTCCCTGCACTACACCAACAGCAAGGGTACCGATCTGACCATCGAACTGCCTGAGAACCACGTGTGGGCCGGCGGCGCTGACCGCACCAACACTGCTATCGAGTACGTTGCCAATATGCCCACCGAGGAGATCTTCACCGCTCCCCGCTTTGACGGTGTCAACGGCCGCGTTTACTCCTCTCTGCCTCTGGCACTGAACGGCAATCTGGTGAAGGACTTCTATATGGATTTCAAGGACGGTAAGATCGTTGATGTCCACGCCGAAGAGGGCGAGGAGTTCCTGCGCGCATCCATTACCATCGACGAGGGTTCCTCCTTCCTGGGTGAAGTCGCTCTGGTCCCCTATGATTCCCCCATCAACAACACCGGTATTCTTTTCTACAACACCCTGTTTGATGAGAATGCCTCCTGCCACCTTGCTTACGGCTCCGCCTATCCCAACTGCGTGAAGGACGGCGAGAAGATGAGCGAAGAGGATCAGAAGAAGGCCGGTCTGAACCAGTCCATGAACCATGTGGACTTCATGGTCGGTACCAAGGATCTGTCCATCGTAGGTATCACCCACGACGGCAAGGAGATCCCCGTGTTTGTGGATGGCAACTTCGCTATCTGATCTCTCATTCATTAAAGAGTGCTGCAGTTACCTGCAGCACTCTTTTTTCATACATAGATACAGATCAGTCTGTTTTGTAAGCGAGCAAAACTTGCCCTGTCGGTCAAAAAAATATTTTACCATTTTCACCATCAGTCCGTGGACTTTTCGATCACCGTTGCTATAATTAAGACACCAAGCAACCAAGGAGATGTTCAGATGGAAATACGATTAGGAGAAAATATCCGTAAACTGCGCAAGGAATCCGGCTTCACCCAGGAGCAGCTTGCAGAAGCATTGGGCGTATCGGTCAGCGCAGTCCATAAGTGGGAATCCGATAAGGCTACCCCAGAGCTGGAGATGCTTGTAGATATTGCGGAATTTTTTGAAACCTCTGTAGATGCTATGCTGAACTACGGGTGGCAGAAGCTGAGTATGGGGCAAACTGCGGAGCAGATCAGCACATACGAGAATGAGCGCAGCTTCGAGGAAGGATTCCGCTTTGCGGAGCGAGCGCTTCAAAAATATCCTAACAGTTTTGAGGTGGTCTATCAGAGTGCCCAGCTTTACTTTATGTCCATGATGCTCTACCGTAGGAAAAGCGCTCAACGAGCCATTGAACTTTTAGAAAGAGCCATTGAATTGATCGATCAAAATACCCATGAAACGGTTGGCGTAATTACCATTCAGAATCAAATAGCCAGCTGTTATTACTATTTGGGGGATTTGGAAAAAGCCGTTGATGTGCTGAAGAAAAACAATATCGGCGGGTTGAACGATGCCAAGATCGGTTTGTTTCTGTCTCAGAATCCGGAAAAAGCTGAAGAATCACTGAGATACCTGTCTGATGCACTGCACAATTACTATGCGCGGATCTACGAAGTCTGTATTGGATATGCGAATGCTTATAGTACGTTGAAGAAAACCGATGCAATCGAAGATATGATTCATTGGCTTCTCAATATCGGACACGGATTAAAGCATCCGGATGAAATAAATATTATTGACAAAGCAAATGTTCCTCTCTATACAATCCTTGCTGATGTACGAATGCTGCATGGCGATGAAGTTGGAGCAGAAAAGTGGCTGAGGAAGGCGAAGCAGACGGCCCTCAGATTTGATGACGCACCCCAATATCGAACCGCACATGGCATGAAGTTTTACCACAGCAACCAGGAATCCATGTCCTATGATGATATAGGCGAAACCGGCATGGCCATGATCGAGAACTATATGAAAGAAGACGGAGTTGGTAAGAATCTTCGTCTGCTTTGGGAAAAGATCCGGGCAGAAAATTAAATTCAAAAGGGGACTTACATAAAATGGACAGCAAACACTTAATAAATCCGTATATGCGGCAGTTTTATCGCGGAAACGGATGGCGTTTTGCTCTAGCAATGGTCGTAACACTGGTTCAGACAGCATCTGCAATGATGGCATCCTGGTTGCTCCAGGCGATCATTGACTTAGCAACCGGAACAGATATTGGATTTTCTTTCTCCCAGGTGGTGCTGCTAACGATTGCAAGCATTTTTGTAGAAGCATTCGCTCACTTCCTGGCATATCATTCAAAGCCCAAATTTGTTGCTAAAGGTGTTGGACAGTACAAGGAATATGTATTTGCACGGCTGTGCCAAAAAGGCATTGGTGCGTTCTCAAAGGAAAATTCCTCTCTGTATATTTCCGCGCTCAGTAATGATGCGTCGACGATTGAGACGAACTATCTTGCAAACGTCTTTATCGTTGTGGAAAATTCCGCGCTCTTCCTTGGTGCACTGGCGCTGATGTTTTATTACAACCCGCTTCTCGCGGTTTTGTCCATCGTTCTGGCGTTACTTCCTCTGGCAGTATCGATCTGCACCGGAAACCTTGTGGCAAAAGCCGAGGAAACGGTATCCGACAGAAACGAAACCTATATGAGCACGCTGAAAGACAGCTTGGTTGGTTTTTCTGTCATCAAGTCCTTCCGGGCAGAAGCGCAGATGTGCCGTATCTTTACGGAAACGGTCAAAAATGTAGCAAACGCCAAAACCTTCCGCAACAAGATGCATATCCTTGTAAGTGGATTAAGCACAATCTCCGGCGCAATTCTGCAGTTTGGTATTTTTCTGGTCGGTGCTTATCTCGCGTTGAACGGACACGGTCTGTCTGCCGGTTCTGTGTTGGTATTTGTGCAGCTTTTAAACTATGTCATCAGTCCCATCGGTGCGATTCCGCAGGCATTGGCCGAAATCAAAGCATCCAAAGCATTGATAGCGAAAGTGGCAACCGCTTTGGAAAGTAACGTCCGTGAAGAAGGTCAGGACAATAAAACAACTCTTGAATCCGGCATTTCTGTTCGAGATCTGTCCTTCGGTTATGAAGCAGAAAAAACGATTCTTCAAAATATCAACTTCGCTTTCGATGCAGGTAAGAGCTATGCAATCGTAGGCGCATCCGGCAGCGGCAAGAGTACACTCTTAAACCTGCTGATGGCATCCCACGATGGATATGACGGCTCTGTTTGCTACGATGACACCGAACTGCGGCAGATCAACAGCGAGAGCCTGTATGAAATGATTTCTGTGGTACAGCAGAATGTGTTTATTTTCAACGCGTCTATCCGGGATAACATTACCATGTTCTCTGACTTTCCCAAGGAGGAAGTAGATCGTGCCATTGAACTCTCCGGATTGTCTGCTCTGATTACGGAGCGAGGCGAGGATTATCTCTGCGGTGAGAACGGCAGCGGTCTCAGCGGCGGCGAGAAACAGAGAATTTCCATTGCCCGCAGCTTGCTGAAGAAGTCTCAGGTATTGCTCGCGGATGAAGCTACCGCTGCTTTAGATACTCAGACTGCACTTCAAGTTTCCAATGCCATTCTGAATCTGAGAGGTTTGACTCGCATTGTTGTCACCCATGCATTGGATGAAAACCTGTTAAAAAAGTTTGACTGCGTGCTGACCCTCAAGAACGGCAGTATCGCCGAATCCGGTTCCTTCGATGCATTGATGAATAAAAAGGGTTATTTCTATTCACTGTACACGATCTCCCAGTAAGTATATATCCTCAAAAAGCGCAGAAAAACCGGAAGGTCTTTTGACCTTCCGGTTTTTACTCTGCACATTTGCCCGATAGGATCACGAAGCAAATAGCGCTGTATATTGACAATTAGCAGAGAGTTGCGTAAATAACAGCCTTGATGGTGTGCATTCTGTTCTCAGCCTCGTCGAAGACGACGGACTGCTTGGACTCGAAGACCTCGTCGGTAACTTCCATCTCGGTGATGCCGAAGCGCTCTGCGATCTGAGCACCGATGGTGGTCTTGGTGTCGTGGTAGGAAGGCAGGCAGTGCATGAAGATAGCGCTGGGCTTGGCGTTGGCCATCAGTTCCTTGTTGACCTGATACTTCTTCAGCAGCTTAATGCGGGTCTCCCACACCTCGTCGGGCTCGCCCATGGAAACCCAAATGTCGGTGTAGATGATGTCAGCACCGGTAGTGCCGGCCTTGGTATCCTCGGTCAGGGTGACGGTGCAGCCGGACTCGGCAGCGATCTCCTTGGCCTTATTCACCAGCCACTCCTCGGGGAACAGCTCCTTGGGAGCGCAGGCGGTGAAGTTGATACCCATCTTTGCGCAGGCGATCATCAGGGAGTTACCCATGTTGTTGCGGGCATCACCCATGTAGGTGAAGTTCAGGCCCTTCAGGTAGCCGAACTTCTCCTCGATGGTGAGGAGGTCTGCCAGCATCTGAGTGGGATGGAACTGATCGGTCAGACCGTTCCACACGGGAACACCGGCGTAGCGGGCCAGCTCGCCCACCAGCTCCTGGCTGTAGCCGCGGTACTCGATACCG
>JAZLEB010000042.1:0-15184 GCA_045615065.1 Candidatus Pelethomonas sp.
TGACCGCCGCATATGCGGCGTACAAGCGTTTTGCGAAGCAAAACCTTGGCGCAAGGCGGAATTCACTTTCGCCGCGCAAGTAAAATAAAACGGGGCCCCCGCGAGATCAAGATCTCGTGGGGTTCGTGTGCCCATCAGCGAGCTGAGAAGCTGGATCGAGGCCAGACTGGCATTCTAATAAAATAAAAAGGCGTGCCGCATTAGCGGGATAACCATAAAACAGTAAACACCGATCTGTGCACTTCAAAAGCACAGATCGGTGTTTTTTCATACTTCAGCATTGTAGCATCCAGGGCTCCCTCTGACGAGGGAGCTGGCTGCCCGCAGGGCAGACTGAGGGAGAGATACACCGGAAGCCCAACCCTTTTCGGTCTCTCCCTCCGTCTTCGCCTTCGGCAAATCCCCCTCCCTGGTCAGAGGGAGGCTTTGGTGCGGTGCAGATCCGCACATCGCACGGTACGCCCAAGGGCGTATAGAAGTGCGCCCTTATAAAATGTTGTTTATTCACAAGCAAGATAATTCAACAATTTTCAGATCACATTCATCTACATAACCAATGTTTTCTTTCAAGTCCCACAATATAATCTTATCCATTTCATCATCTTGGTGCTTTTCAAACGGAGTCAACTCATCTAAAAATCCCAGAAAAACCGCTTGATACTTGATTTCTCCATCCGGTTTCAAAACCTTAAACAATCCTCGAAATTCTAAATTCCGAATTGTCTGGTGTGTCTCCTCCAACAGTTCTCTTTCCGCGGCACTCCGAGCAGTTTCTCCTGGTTCTATTCCACCGGCAGGAAATTCCCATTGTTGGCGATATGGATTGTATCCGATGAGATACTTTCCTTTCACATTGATAACGGCAAATGCACCTGTAACACGATCAAAGCACGAAATTTCATCTTCTTTAATCTTAAGGTATTCCAATAGAATCCAGCCGCTTTTGTTCTGTGCAATCATCTCTCGTTGCTCCGTGATGAACTTAATTCTTTGATAAATTGTATCACAACCAAACGGGAAAAGAAATAAATATCTACAATAAAACACGACCAAAGAATTTTGAAATTCCTTTGGTCGTATTTTATTACTGTGTTATAACTATCCCGCCATAGCGGCACGCTTTTTTACTCTTCCGGATGCTTCAGCCGCCATCTTAGTCCCGAATAGCGGCGCTGCTGCTTATCATTTTCCACCATGCGGCTGAGCGCTCCGTCGTCGCCCACCACCACCAGAAGTTCCTTCGCCCGGGTGATGGCGGTATACAGAACACCGCGGATCATCAGCGCCGGGGCGGCAGGCAGCGCCACCAGAACCGCACAGCGGTACTCGCTGCCCTGAGATTTATGTACCGTTACCGCGTAGGCAAGTTCCAGTTCGCTCAGCATTTCCGTGTTATACACAGCCACACGGTCGTCAAACCGGACGCGCAGCAGATCACCGCCTGCTTCGATCTCCTCCACAACGCCGATATCGCCGTTGAACATACCGGAGCCGACAAAGCCGTCATCCCGCTCCCAGAGAACATCGTAGTCATTGCGGATCTGCATGACGCGGTCACCCTCGCGGAAGACCGTTTCGCCCCACACCTTCTGCCGTTTGTCGTGAGAAGGCGGATTCAGGGTGCTCTGCAGGGCGCGGTTCAAATTTACTGTGCCCCAATCGCCCTTGCGGGTGGGGCAGAGCACCTGAATCTGCGCGGCAGGGATATGCATCTTTTCCGGAAGCCGCTTGCCGCACAGATCCACTACCAGCTCCACGGCGGAGAGGGGGTCGCGGCGGCGCATGAAGAACAGATCGCTCTGGGCGTTGTTTGTAAGATCAGGCATCTCGCCCCGGTTTACCTTGTGGGCGGCGCGGATGATGGCGCTCTCCTGCGCCTGACGGAACACCTCTGTAAGTGCCACTGTTTCCACCTGTCCGCTGCGGATCAGATCGGAAAACACATTGCCCGCGCCCACACTGGGCAGCTGGTCGGCATCGCCTACCATCACAAGGCGGCAATCGGGGCGCAGGGCGGAGAGCAGGGCGTTCATCAGCGTAAGATCCACCATACTCATCTCGTCTACGATTACAGCTTCCGCTTCCAGCGGCTCTTTTTCATTTTTCAGGAAGGTCACCTCGCCGGTGTCCTCCCGCCAGTTCATACCAAGTGAGCGGTGGATCGTCTGTGCTTCCCGTCCGCACAGTTCGCCCAGCCGCTTGGCAGCGCGGCCGGTGGGGGCGAGCAGCAGAACCTTGAAGCCCATACGCTCCAGCATTTCCACGATGCCGCGCACGGAGGTGGTCTTACCGGTGCCGGGACCGCCGGTGAGGAGCATTACGCCTGTTTCCGCAGCCAATTCCACGGCACGGCGCTGGGCGTCGGCATAGGTGATGCCCTGTTCCGCTTCGATCTGGGAAATGATCTTCTGCACATGCCTACCCTTATCGTGGCGAATGCGGAGCATGGTTCCAATGCGGCGGGTGACGCCGATCTCCGCATCGTAAAGCCGGCGGAGATAACAGGCCTGCACCTTTGCCAGCTGTTCACAGACCACGGCGCCGCGGCCAATGAGATCGTCCAGCGACATCTCGATGCGGTCTGCATCGCAGTCAATGAGTGCCGATGCGGCTGCAATGAGCTTATCCCGGGGGAGGAACACATGGCCGTTGTTCAGATTGTAGGTCAGTTCAAAGAGCACCGCGGCTTCCAAACGCCGGTGGCTGTCGCCCGCAATGCCCATCGTCAGAGCGATTTCATCCATAACGGAAAAATCCACGCCGTACAGTTCGTCCACAAGAAGGTAGGGGTTGTTTCGTACTGCATCCAGCGCATCCAGCCCGTAGCGGCGGTACAAGCGCACCGCAAGGCTTACGGGCAGGGAGTTGATGGCGAGAAAATCCAGAAGTCGGCGCATGCCGGTTTGGTAGCGGTAGCTTTCCGCGATCTCCCGTGCTTTGCGCTCGGAGATGCCGCGGACCTTGGAGAGCAGTTCAGGCTCCTCCTCGATAACCTGCAGGGTTCGCTCGCCGAACCGCTGCACCAGCACCAATGCGGTGGCTTGTCCCACACCCTTGATGATACCGGAGGAGAGGTAGCTGATGATATCACTCTCGGTGGTGGGCATATGACGCTCCACATCCTCAGCAACCACCTGATTGCCGTGGGTGGGATGCTCCACCCAGCGGCCGGTGACGATCAGGTTTTCGCCCGGAGCGGCGCAGGGGATCGTGCCTACTACGGTGATGATCTCCCCGTCTGTGGTGATGAGGCGCAGCACCGTATAGCCGTTTTCCTCGTTGGTGAAGATCGTATTCAGAATCGTTCCGTCTATGGTGCAGCGTCCATTCATGGGGCGTCTCCTTGTGTGATAAGTGTTTCAATGTCATCCCTGTCACAGAGGATGACAGATGCGTGAAGTTTTGTCAGAAGGCGGCAGATCCTGCGGCCTTCATCGCTGAGTCCGCAGTCCAGAAGAAGAATGCTGCCCTGTATGCCGCACTCGCGGTGCAGCAGTACAAGGGAATTCACCTCCTGCTCCAGTTCCGCGCAATCGCCCTGAACAGATAAAACAGCAGTCAAATGCTGCTTGATCCCGGGTAAAAAGCACACTGCGCGGATCGGAAGCCAAATGATGGCGGTAAGTCCGATGGTGGCCAGCAGCGCGATGAGTCCTTCCTGCCAAAATGTCACAGTGATCCCTCCCACAGTGGTCTTGTCACAGTGTATGCCGGGGAGGGGAAGTGTGTTATCGGTTCAGCGCGAGAAGCTTCGCGCCGTCAGGGGTAATTTCAATAGCGGTATAGCAGCCCTGAGAGAAACCGGTGGCAATGACCTCAGCCTCGGTCATCACACCCAGGTAGACAGCGATCAGGGACATGGTGCCAAAGTGGGATACCACAAGGGTGTCCTCGCCTCGTGCGATGATCTCGTCGAGGCAGCGGCTTACCCGCTTGAGCATATCCTGCGGATCTTCGCCGCCGGGAGGAACCGTATGAAACCAGTTTTTATAAAACCGGTCGGGAAGTCCGGGATAGCGACGCTCCACCTCGTCCCAGGGAAGATTTTCAATATCGCCCACAAAGTGTTCCTTGAGATCGGGACATATCTCGGCGGTGATAGCCGGGTGATGGGTAAGACAGGCCTGTGCCGTGTGCCACGCCCGCTGCAGTGGGCTGGCGCAGCAGCGTGTAAAAGAAACATCGCACAGTTTTTCCGCCACTTCACGAGCCTGCTGATGACCCAGTTCGGTGAGGGGATAGTCAGTCTGACCGTGGAAATACTGAATAACATTGCCCTCGGATTGCCCGTGGCGAACCAGATAGAGGAGCATAATCGCTACTCCTTTCAGAAAATATTCGTTACACCGAAGGTGAGAATGCTGATGAGTACACCTGCCACCAGAACGCCCAGCAGAACGGAAGGAATGGCGCGGCGCAGCGGCATATCAAGAAACGCGGCGATGAGTGCGCCCGTCCACGCGCCGGTACCCGGCAGAGGAATGGCAACGAAAATCGCCAGTCCCAGATACTTGTACTTGCTGACAAGGCGGCCCTTCAGGTGCGCCTTGCGCTCCAGCGCATCCACAAGACGGTTCAGCCGGGGCATATGAGAGCGCATCCACTGGAAAATACGGCGGATATAGACAATGATGAACGGTATGGGGATAAGGTTGCCGATCACAGCGGCGAGATATGCCACGGGAACGCTGAGTCCCGCCGCTACGCCGAAGGGGATACCGCCCCGCAGCTCCACCACGGGGATCATGGAGACCAGCACAGTGAAACAGAATTCACCGAAAGCAGTGGTCGTGAGCCAGTCAAAAAGTTCCATAGTTATCTCAAAATCTTTCTCAGGTATTTGCCGGTGTAGCTCTTTTCACAGGCGGCTACATCCTCGGGGGTACCGGTGCATACGATCTCGCCGCCGCCGTCGCCGCCCTCGGGACCCAGATCGATCACATAGTCGGAGCACTTGATCACATCCAGATTATGCTCAATGACGAGAACGGTGTTGCCGGCATCCACCAGCCGCTGCAGTACTTCCAGCAGCTTGCCTACATCATCGGTGTGCAGTCCGGTGGTGGGTTCATCGAGAATATAAATGGTACTGCCGGTTCCACGCCGGGACAGCTCGGTTGCCAGCTTCACGCGCTGGGCTTCGTCGCCGGAGAGGGTAGTGCTGGCCTGACCGATCTTGATGTAGCCGAGACCTACATCGCAGAGGGTGGACATCTTTACGCCGATACGGGGGAGGGCCTTGAAAAATTCTTTTCCCTCCTCGGCGGTCATTTCCAGCACTTCGTGGATATTCTTGCCCTTGTAGCGAACTTCAAGGGTCTCGCGGTTGTAGCGCTTGCCCTTGCAGACCTCGCAGGGAACATAGATATCGGGGAGGAAGTGCATTTCGATCTTCAAAAGACCGTCGCCCGCGCAGGCCTCGCATCTGCCGCCCTTCACATTGAAGCTGAAACGGCCGGAGCTGTAGCCGCGCGCCTTTGCCTCGGGCGTGGAGGCGAACAGTTCGCGGATATCGTTGAATACACCGGTGTAGGTGGCGGGGTTGGAACGGGGCGTGCGGCCGATGGGACTCTGGTCAATATCGATCACCTTGTCCAGATATTCCTCGCCCTCAATGGCGGTATGCCTGCCGGGGCGGCACTTCATGCGGTTCAGATCAGCGCCCAGCTTTTTGAAGAGGATCTCATTAACAAGAGAGGATTTACCGCTGCCGCTGACACCGGTGACACAGGTGAAGGTGCCAAGAGGGATGGAAACATCAATATTCTTCAGGTTGTTCTCCGCCGCGCCGCGGACGGTAAGCATGTGTCCGTTTCCTTTTCTCCGCTTTGTGGGGGTGGCGATATAGCGCTTGCCGGAGAGGTACTGGCCGGTGAGGGAGGCGGGATTGTTCATGACCTCCTCGGGAGTGCCGGCAGCGCAGATCCTGCCGCCGTGAACGCCCGCGCCGGGGCCAACGTCGATAATATAGTCGGCGGCGCGCATGGTATCCTCATCGTGTTCCACCACAATGAGGGTATTGCCCAGATCTCTGAGATGGCGCAGGGTATCCAGCAGCTTGTCGTTGTCCCGCTGGTGGAGACCGAGGGAGGGCTCGTCCAGAATATAGAGAACGCCCATCAGACTGGAACCGATCTGTGTGGCGAGGCGGATGCGCTGACTTTCGCCGCCGGAAAGGGTGGCGGCACTGCGGCTCAGGGTCAGATAATCAAGACCCACACTGGAGAGGAAGCCCAATCGGGCGCGGATCTCCTTGAGGATCCGCTCAGCGATCATCAGCTGATTGCCGCGCAGCTCCAGCTTGTCCATAAATTTCAGAGCCTCCACCACAGAGAGTGTGGTGAAATCGTAGATACTGCTGCCGCCCACAGTAACGGCAAGGCTCTCCATCTTCAGCCGCTTGCCCCGGCAGGTGGGGCAGGGACACTCGCTCATGGTTTCTTCCAGTTCTTTGCGGCTGGCGTCGGACTGGGTCTCCCGGAAGCGGCGCTCCACATTGTTGCACACACCCTCGAAAGGCTGGTGCAGAACGCCCTTGCCCCGGGGCTGGTCGTAGGTCAATTCAAGCTTTTCGCCCTTGGTGCCGTAGAGGATCACGTCCCTGGCTTCTTCGCTCAGTTCCCGCCATGGGGTGGTCAGCTTGAAGCGGTACTTCTTGGCGAGAGCCTCGAAGTACATGCGGCTGATACCGTCGCTTCTCACATTGCCCCAGCCGCTGACCTGAATGGCGCCGTCCAGCACGGAGAGGGAATCGTCAGGCACGATCAGCATAGGATCTACCTTCAGCTGGCTGCCAAGACCTGTACAGGTGGGGCAGGCGCCGAAGGGGTTGTTGAAGGAGAACATGCGGGGCGCCAGTTCCTCAATGCTCACGCCGCAGTCCTCGCAGGCGTAGTTCTGACTGAACAGGATATCCCGCTCCTCACTGAGAATGTTCACCAGTACGATGCCACCGGTGAGCGTTCCCGCAGTCTCCACACTGTCGGTGAGGCGCTGGCGGATATCGGCGCGGACGATCAGACGGTCCACCACGATCTCGATGTTGTGCTTTTTATTTTTATCCAGCTTGATCTCCTCGGTGAGTTCGTAGAGAGAGCCGTCCACCCGTACGCGGACATAACCGCTCTTGCGGGCATCCTCAAAGACCTTTTGATATTCACCCTTTTTACCACGGATCACAGGCGCCATGATCTGAATACGGCTGCCCTCGGGCAGCTCCAGGATCTGGTCGATGATCTGGTCAATGGTCTGCTGGCAGATCTCCTTGCCGCAGACAGGGCAGTGGGGAGTACCTACTCTCGCCCACAGAAGGCGCAGATAGTCATAGATCTCTGTGACTGTACCCACCGTGGAGCGGGGATTCTTGCTGGTGGTCTTCTGATCGATGGAGATGGCGGGGGAGAGACCGTCAATATAGTCCACATCCGGTTTCTCCATCTGTCCCAAAAACATGCGGGCATAGGAGGAGAGACTCTCCACATAGCGGCGCTGACCCTCGGCGTAGATGGTGTCGAAGGCAAGGGAGGACTTGCCTGAGCCGGAGAGTCCGGTCATCACCACCAGTTTGTCGCGGGGGATCTCCACATCCACATTTTTGAGGTTGTTTTCTCTTGCGCCTTTAATATAAATTTTGTCATTCATAGAAACTCTCTCCTTTTTTTGAGCGAGTGAGTGATAGCAGTTTGTTATATGAAAAATGAAAAATACATCTTGTATTCGGTTATGCGATCACGTCCGCCGTTTTCGCGCCCACAAGGGCAATGAGATCGGCGGGTTTGACTTCCACCTGATAGCCGATCCGTCCCGCGGAGACCATGATGGTTTCGAAGGGAAGACAGGTTTCATGGAACACGGTGGGGAAGGGCTTTTTCATGCCCACAGGACTGCAGCCGCCGTGGACATAGCCGGTGAGGGGGAGAAGATCTTTGGCTGGCAGCATGGCAATGGACTTTTCGCCTACAGCCTTTGCCGCCTTTTTCAAATCCAGTGTTTCCGCCACGGGGATGTCAAATACATAGTAAGCGCCGCTTGCGCCTTTCGTCACCAGAGTTTTGAAAACGGCTGCGGCATCCTGCCCCAGTATGGAGGCAACGGTGACACCGTCCACCGCCACGCCGTCCTCGTGGGGATAGGTGTGGGCGGTGTAGGGGATCTTCTTCTGCTCCAATGTGCGCATCACATTGGTTTTTTCATCTTTTTTCTTTGCCATGGGTCACCTCAGAATAGATACGGGTATCTTTCGTGGAAACAGTTCCTCACAGCGGTGTGATGGCGGTAGCGCTGTACAGAAACAGGACGAACACGATCACCGCAAAGAGAATACTGCTCAGCTTATGTACGGTATAGTAGAGTTCGGTGGGCTCGGGATCCTGCACATGGAGAAAGTGGCGCAGGTAAAACAGTTCATCGGGAAACGCGATAGCGACGGCGCCTATGACGGAAATAAACACTGCCACAAGGTAATTTGCCCAATTGCCGCGAACAGCGATCTCCGGTTCACCGGCGAAGAAAAGAATGTTGGCAGCGGAAAATTCCAAAGGTTCCTTGCCCTCGCGGCTGATCTCAGCGTGGTACGCGCTGAGAGAGACATGGTCACCGTTTTCTCCAAAGTATTCTCTGCCGACGAATAGGGGGTCGGGGTCATATCCGCCGGAGAACAGCACGTCATCATTACACAGGATGAGAATGCGGGGGACTTCTTTTCCGGAGTCGGTTTTGACCGAACCCTCGGGGTATTCCACCCGACAGGAGAGGTTCTGACCGCAGGCGGAAATGTCCACCAGCTTTGCGCCGTGCGCTTCACCGCAGGCGACGGTGACGGCGGTGCCGTACAGCTTGCCGCTGTAAACACCGTCGGACTCCAGTTTCATAAGAACATTCTTGAACAGAATACCCGGTTGGGCGTTGTTGATGAGTGTCCATGCGAAGAAAATTACTGCCATAGCGGCAAGGGCGCAGAGGATGATCCGCTGATAGGGTTTCCTGTCGGTGAAAAATTTCATGGTGTGACCTCCTTATTAAAATTGTTGCATATTTGTATCGAACTGATGTTTGCTTCGCGTGTGGTCAGCGGCAACAGTTTGCAGGTTTGGTGACCGATGGTCCGCGGGCCGGCAGGCGAAGTGTAGTCAGAAGGATCAAACGGAGAAGTGAATTCGCCTTTGCGCCGAGGTTTCGCTGAAGCGAAACACTCGTACGGCGCACTTGCGCCGAAAAAGAAGCCGCAAATTATTTAAGTTCTTTTCTCAGTTCGATCAACCGGTCTCTCAGAATTGCCGCATACTCGAACTCCAGCATCTTTGCGGCTTCTTTCATCTTCTTCTCGATCTCGGCGATCTCCTGCTCCACTTCCTTGCGGGTCAGCTTCTTGCCGCTCTTGCGGGCGGCATCCTCGGTGGATTTGGAGATCTCCAAAATCTCGCGGACGGATTTGATGACCGTTTTGGGTGTGATGCCGTTTGCCTTGTTGTAGGCATCCTGCTTTTCACGGCGGCGTTCGGTTTCGTCCATAGCCGCCCGCATACTGCGGGTAACCGTATCGGCATAGAGAATGACCAGACCCTCAGCGTTACGGGCAGCACGGCCGATGGTCTGAATGAGGCTGGTTTCGCTTCTCAGGAAGCCTTCCTTGTCCGCATCCAAAATCGCCACAAGGCTCACCTCCGGCATATCCAAACCTTCGCGCAGCAGATTGATGCCTACCAGTACATCGAATTCACCCAATCTGAGGTCGCGGATCAGTTCCATGCGCTCAATGGTTTCTACATCGTGGTGCATATAACGCACTTTAATGCCTGCTTTGGTGAGATATTCGGTGAGATCCTCCGCCATGCGCTTGGTGAGGGTAGTGACCAGCACGCGCTCGTTGCGTGCAGAGCGGGCGTTGATCTCGCCGATCAGATCGTCGATCTGTCCGGCAACGGGACGCACTTCCACCCGGGGGTCGAGCAGACCTGTGGGGCGGATCACCTGCTCTACAATTTGTGATGCCTGCTCCCGCTCGTAGTCGGCGGGGGTGGCGGATACATAGATCGCCTGGTTTACCCGCTCCTCAAACTCCGCAAATTTAAGGGGACGGTTATCGAAGGCGCAGGGGAGACGGAAACCGTACTCCACCAGACTCTCCTTGCGGGCGCGGTCACCGTTGTACATGGCACGCACCTGAGGGAGTGTTACATGGCTCTCGTCCACAAACAGCAGAAAATCCTCGGGGAAGTAGTCCAACAGGGTGTGAGGCGGGGAGCCCACAGGGCGGCCCTCGATGACCCGGGAATAGTTTTCAATGCCGGAGCAGTAGCCCAGCTCCTGCATCATCTCAATATCGTAGGTGGTACGCTGGCGGATGCGCTGTGCCTCCACCAAAAGTTCCTTTTCCTTGAACCACGCCTCCCGCTCGTCAAGATCCCTGCGAATTTGGTCGATAGCCTTTTCAAGCTTCTCGCGGGGGGTCACATAGTGGGTGGCAGGCCAGATCATGGAGTGGGAGAGGACACTGGTGGCCATGCCTGTTACGGGGTCGATCTGACTGATGCGGTCGATCTCGTCGCCAAAAAATTCCACGCGCAGCGCCTTGCCTGTCCAGTAAGCGGGGTAGATCTCCACTGTATCGCCGCGGACGCGGAACATATTGCGCTCAAAGGCGATATCGTTTCGCTCATAGCGGATATCAATGAGGGCGTGGATCAGTTCCTCGCGCTCCATCCGCATGCCGGGACGGATGGAGATCATCATCTTTTCAAAATCTTCCGGTTCACCCAGACCGTAAATGCAGCTCACCGATGCCACCACGATCACATCCCGCCGTTCCAGCAGAGCGGCGGTGGCGGAGAGGCGCAGGCGGTCGATCTCGTCATTGGTGGAGGCATCTTTTTCAATAAATGTGTCTGTGTGGGGGATATAGGCTTCGGGCTGGTAGTAGTCGTAGTAGGATACGAAGTACTCCACGGCGTTGTTCGGGAAAAACTCTTTAAACTCCGCGCACAGCTGGGCGGCGAGCGTTTTGTTGTGAGCCAGCACCAGTGTGGGGCGCTGGACCTTCTCAATGATTTTTGCCATGGTAAAGGTTTTACCCGAGCCGGTGACACCCAGCAGCACCTGTTCCCGGAGTCCGTCCTCCACGCCCTGAGAGAGCGCGGCGATCGCCGCAGGCTGGTCGCCTGCGGGCTCATAGGGGGATACGACCTGAAATTCAGCCATACAAGACCTCCTTCGCGGTCTTTACAGGAGACCGCTGTGACGGAAAGAAATGAAATCGTTGTTTGCGACCACGATGTGATCCACCAGCTGTACATTCACCGCCGCCAGCGCGTCACGGATCTGCGCGGTGGCGACCTTATCCTCCTGTGAGGGGAATGCTACGCCGCTGGGGTGATTGTGGGCAATGGCTACCATTACCGCGTTGCACTTGAGGGCGTTCTGCACGATGGCGCGCAGGTCAAGGGCTACGGTGCTGCTGCCGCCCTGGGTCAGCTTGCGGCAGTTCAGTTTTCTGCCCTTGGCATCCAGACACAATTGGTACATCACCTCGTTGTGCTCAGAAAGGTAGAGGTCAAGAAAGAAGTTGCCGATGCGCTCTACTGTGTCCAGGGGAACATCGTTATTTACAGAGGAGAGATGGGCGCGGCGCATGAGCTCCGGTACCAGTTTAATGAGCAGAGCGGTTTGTGTGCCGATGCCGCTGATCTGCTCCAGTGCTTCCACAGGGGCGGCAAAGACTGCGTCCAGTGAGCCGAACTCGTCGATCAAAGTATGTGCAAGACCGTTTACATCTTTGCGGCCAATGGCATAAAACAGGAGAAGCTCCAACAGCTCGTGGTCTGCAAAAGCATCGGCGCCGTGGTCATAGAACTGGCGGCGTTTTCTGATTCTGTGTTCCTTGTGAAGGTTATCCATACGCATCTCCTGTGGGTATGATTTGCAGTATAAAGGGATTAAATCATTATACCATACGAACATTTGTTTGGCAAGGGGAAGTGGAGATGGAAAATTCCAATGTGACAATCGCTGTACATAAACCATATCCATGCGGCATATACTAACCCCGGCAAATGCCGAAAAAAAGCCACAACAAGGAGGACAAGACAATGACTGAGCATACCAAAGAGGGTTGCGCCTGCACCCCCAACCGTTCCATCCGCTGCAGCGTCGAGAAGTGCGCGCACCACTGCTCCGGCGAGGCATACTGCGGTCTGGAGAGCATTCAGGTCGGTACCCACGAAGCAAATCCCACTGTGGATCAGTGCACCGACTGCCAGAGCTTCAAACCTCTGCAGTGACCTGAGCGCCGCCATCGGGCGGCGCCTTACATAAAAGCGAAAAAGTTTTTTGGATATTCATAAAAATTTAATACCTGTTTTCAGCATTATGTGATATACTGGTACCGTAAGCAAAGTAAGGTATCAACCGTCCGCTTTTGATAAGGAGGTTCTCCTTTATGAATATTCTCTTTTTATTGATTCCAAAGGCTACCTGCGCCTATGTGAATGAGGATTATACCATTCGGCAGGCACTGGAGAAAATGTCGGTTTCCGGCTTTACCGCACTGCCTATTCTGGCGAAGGACGGTACATACCGCGGCACCATCACCGAGGGTGATCTGCTGTGGGCCATCAAGGATCTGTTCCTGATGGATATGAAGGAAGCGGAGCAGCACTCCATTATGGATATTCACCACCGGCGCGACAATATCGCTGTATCTGTGAATACCCGGGTAGAGGATCTGCTGACTACCGCGGTGGATCAGAACTTTGTTCCTGTGGTGGATGACCGCCATACCTTTATCGGTATTATAACCCGCCGCGCGATCATGCAGTACTGCATCGACCGGTATTTTCCCAAGGAGCCGCAGGCAGGCGCGGATAAATAACAAAAAAATGTAAAATCTCCCGTCCAAAAAGACGGGAGATTTTTTATCGGTTTTTCTTCTGCAGGCGGATATCCTTGCCGTAGAACTGAAGGATATCATACTCACCCTGAATACGGGAGCTGACCGCCGCGCCATAGCGGGCGGAAATATCAGCGGGCGTCAGGTTGGTGGAGAGAACCGTTTTGCGGCGGTTGATGAGTCGATCGTTGATGATGCGGTAGAACGCCGACTGCACAAAGCCGGTGAGCATCTCGGTGCCGAGATCGTCCATAATGAGCAGGTCGCAGTTCAGGTAGCGGTTGACCTCCCGGTCGGGATCCTCTTCGTAAGGATTCTCACGGCCAAATTTTTCGCTCTCAAACTGCTGGAAGATATGACCTGCGGTATCGTAGACCACAGAGTAGCCGCGCTCGCTGACCTCCCGGGCGATGCAGGCGGACAGGAAGGTCTTGCCAAGACCGGGCGCGCCGGTGAACATCAGGTTTCCGCTGCGCTCGCCGAAGCGGCGGGCGTAGTTGATGCAGGTCTCCAGCACCAGTTCCATGTGGCGCAGGGTGGCACCCTGTCCATCGTCGTACCAATCCAGTGAGAAGGTATCGAAGGATTGTCCGCCCAGATCCAAAAGCTTGCTTAGCCGCCGGTTCTGCTCGGCGGTGTAGTAGGACATGAGGCAGCGGCAGGGTGAACCGTCGCTGAGATAGCCGGTATCTCCGCAGTGAGGACAGCGGGGGGCATCGTCAAGGGTGTCATAGGCGAAGCCCGCACCTACCAAGAGCTCGGCGCGCTCACGCTGCAGGGCGAGATTCTGCCGCTCCAATGCCTTGAGAGAACTTTCGGTGTCCGCGCCGCTCTCAAAGGCGGCGATCATCAGCTTGCCGACAGTGGCGCGCATCTCCCGGTCGATCTCTTCCACGCGGGGAAGACGGTCGTAGACCTCCCGGCGGCGCTGCTCGGCGGTCTGTTCCCGCCGGTCACGGTCTGCCTCAAAGGCGCGTCGGGCGGCGGACATGATATTCGCGTCATAGGACATGATTTACTCCCCCTTTCCCGGGTCGTTGCTCTTCATGCGCCGGAGGATCGCCTCCATGCGCTTGAGTTCCGCATCATCGGGCGAAGTGCTTACCGGCTGCGGCTTTCCTGCCGCGGCGGGGCGGTCGCCCTCCTCAATGGCCTTCACCGTGTGCAGACCCTTTTCGTGCCATGCGGTGAGGATCTTATTCATATACGGCCACTTGAGTTCCTTGCATTTGAGTATGGTCTTATCGTAGGCCCGTTCGATGGCGGCATCCTCGAATCCCATATCCAGCCATGCGGTGAGGTATCGCTCCTCGCTGGCGGAGAGCTTGCGGTCACCAAGACCCAAAAGCTGCATCATGCGGGGCAGCGCCTCCCGGCTGCGGTGGTATTTCTTGATGTAGGCGGATGCCCGGTCCTGATCGGTCAGTTCCATCCGCGCCCAGGCGTAGCCCTCCTGCTCGATCTGCCGCATGGTGGGGCGGCGGCCTGCGCCGTAGCGCGCGGCGGAGCGTTCGATGCAGAAGTTCACAAGAAGGTAGATCACATCGGCACTGAGACCGAGATCGTCATACAGACCGAGAAGGATCTTCTGATCCGGCGTGGTGAGCCGCTTGCCGAGAGCATGATCCACAGCGCGGCTCAGGGCGGCAAATTCCTGCCGTTCCAGCGCGCCGAGAAGGTCGGCGTTGGTGTATTCCGCCCGCTCCCGTTCCGGTGCGGTGGGGGGAGAGGCAGGAGAGGGGGAACCCTCGGGGCGGGAGAGAAGTCCCAACTGCTCCAGCGCTTGAGCGGCGGTATCGAATTTAAGGCGCGACCAGCCAAGCTGCGCGCACAGGGCAGCAGCATCCGGCGCAGTGCGGCTGCGGATAAAGGCGATGTACAGCAGCGCTGCGTCACCGTTTCCGCTGCGGATCAACCGCTCGGCAGCATGACCGGGGAGGACGATGTTCTCCTCCTGCGCGGTGTGCAGAATATATTCGCTCATAGGGCGTCCTCCTTTCGTCGCTTTAGACTTCTATTCTACACGAAAAGACTTTTTTCGTAAAGGGTGAAGTTTTACAAATAAATGGTGAGTGGATGTTAAATTGGAGTTTATCGTTCTGTTCAGACTATTTGAAGCTGTCGTCCATGCCGCAGTAGCGGCAGGCTACCCTGAATCTTCCCTTCGGCTGGTTTGTGCCTCCGGCGGGTGACTTTGGCCTTGGCCCCAAAGTCACCAAAAGTCCACTGAAACCTCTTCGGTTTCAGCCTTCCCGCCAAAGCAAGGACATAGCGGTTCAAACAATTAACGGCACCACAAGA
>JAZLEB010000043.1:0-56918 GCA_045615065.1 Candidatus Pelethomonas sp.
CCGTTCAGACCAACGATGGCCAGCTTCTCGCCGGGGCGAATGGTCAAATTCAGATTTTCAAAGAGGTTCTTTTCGGTTTCGGGATAGCGGAAGGTCACATTCTCCAGCGTCAGCTCATAGCTGTCGGAAACAGGGATGGGACGACCACCCTCGAAGCGGAACAGCTCGGGATACTCGATATACTCCAGCACAGTGCTGATCCCCTGACATTCCTTATGAAGCTGTGTCATCTGGGACAGGATACCCGTCACCCAGCTGGTAAAACCGCTGATAGCGGCGAAGTAGAGCAGAAAATCCGAAGCAGGCAGACCGTTGCGCAGGGTATAGGAGATCAGGTAGAGATAGGCGATGCCGTTCCTGAGGAAGCTCAGCACCAGATCCAGAAGATCTGCCCATAGGTAGATCTTCTCCCGCTTGGCAACAAAATCGTCATACAGCCGTGCCGTACCGTCATAAAGCTCATCCATCCAGTTTTTCAGTCCGAAGATGCGGATATCCTTGGCGAAAGCAAGATCCTCCGCTTCGCTGGCGACATACCAGATTTTATTGCGGTAGCCGTTGTTCTCCTCGCGATGACGCCATCCCCAACTGCGGATATGCTTGCCCACAAAGAAACCCAGCACCGTGGTTGCCACAACAATGGCAGCGAGAATTAGATTCAGCTCGGAGAGCAGTACCAGATAGATGATGAAACCCAGCATATTGGTCAGAAGATCCGTCAGCGTCGTCCAGACATGCTCAGTGGCCTCGCTGTTTCCACCGATAGCAGCGTTTGCTCCATGCAGCAGCTTTTGAACCTCGGGATTCTGCTGATTGGGGTAGGATGTTTTGCAGGACTTGTGGACAATGTTTTTTATGATTTTGGTGCGAACAAAGGTGCGGCTGACCATGGTGTTATTGTTGATGTAGCTGCGTGCAGTCATCAACAGGAAGATCGCCGCCGAGAATACCGCGATCGTTCCCAGAAGCTCACCCATGGATGCCTGCTGTTCCACTCGCTCCAGAATTTCAGGGGCTACATAGAGCTGCACCAGATTCAGCGCCACCGACACAACTGCGAGAAGGACAGAAACGCCGATCACGCTTTTCATGTGCTTCCATGCAAGAGAGAGCATATACCTGATGCATCTCGCCATGGAATATTTTGCTTTTTTCTTTTGTTCTTCTTTCTTGGATTCCATTGTTGTTTCACCTCGTGTTTGATGTGACCTTACCATAGCACAAAAATTCGTCCCCGTGTCATTTCGGGGACGAATCGTTAAAATTGGGTGACGAATTGCAGCGGCGAGCCGCCGCGGGCACTTTTTTGCCCTCTTTGGCGGCAATTTCAAAGCCTCCCTCTGACGAGGGAGGTGGATTTTGCGAAGCAAAAGACGAAGGGAGAGATACACCGGAAGTTCTTTCTTTATCAGGCTCTCCCTCAGTCAGCCTGTCGGCTGACAGCTCCCTCGTCAGAGGGGGCCTTTTATACCTGCGGAATCAAGATTTCCGTAGTAAACGCACCGTCCTCGCTGTTGCGGCTGAGGTAGCCATCCAGTCGCTCCACGATAGCGTCAATACGCACCAGACCAAAGCCATGCCCATCGCCCTTGGATGTGGCAAAGAGCTTGCCAACCTTCTGGAGCTTGCCTGCGGCGGTGAAGTTGGTGAAGGAGATGTAGAGCTGGGTGTTTTTCATATCCATATAGACACGGATAAGCCGCTGATCCAGAGGAAGCTTCTGACTGGCTTCGATGGCGTTATCAAAAAGATTGCCGATAATACAGCACAGGTCGATCTCCGAGGTCTTGAGCTGCACAGGAATGTGGGCATCGCAATGAACGGTGATGCCGCGGGACTGGGCAAGGGATATCTTGCTGTTGAGAATCGCGTCCGCCATGGCGTTGCCGGTCTTGACCACGGTATCCACGGTGTTGAGATCGGTGTCCAGCTCATCCAAATAGGCCTTGACGCCGTCCATATCTCCGTTTGCCGCCAGCACTTTCATGAGCTGGATGTGGTTGCGGTAGTCATGCCGCCAGCCACGGATCTGGCGGTACATATTCTCAACTTCTTTATAATGTGTCTCGATCAGCTCCCGCTGGTAGGCAGCGATGCGCTTGTCGATTTGTTTTGAAAACAAGGACATATCTATTCTCCCAAAGTTTTTAGAATACCGGCCATCAATTCCTGCGTCATGCATCTGCTGCCGGGGATATGGATAAAGATCGCTTTGCCATCTGTCTTTTGCAGCATTCTGAAATAGGCATCGTTGCACAGGTATTGTGTCGGGGTATCTGAAATGTCGCATGGGATTCCGTTTTCACGAAACCCTCTTGCCAGTTGGTCGGCATAAAGCTTTGTTTCCAGTAGTTCTCCGTCTATCCGGGCGCACCGCTCGACCCGCAGGGACGTGGAAAGCGATTTATTGATGCCAAACATGATAACTGCGTCATATTCGTTTTCCAGTGCGTCAATATCGCGAGTCAAACCCGCAAAAGAATTGGTCAAATACAAATGCTCTCCGGGGAACGATGATACCAGTTGATAAGACGTGTTGTGCGCTCCCTTGAAACCGACATATAGAATCTTCATAGGCTTATGTACGCTCAATAATCGCCCGGTTGAGGGGTTCGTACGCACCTCTGGGCAGGGGCAGCACCGTGCCGTCCGAGAGGTGGACTTCCGTTTTAGTCACACGCTGAACATACTTGAGGTTCAGGATCATCGCCCGTCCCACGCGGCAGAAGCGTTCGTCCAGTTCTTTTTCAAAATCGCCCAGCGTACGCTTGACAGTGTACTCCCGTTTGGCGTGAATGGTAACATAGTTCTGCCGCACATCCAGATAGCGGATCTCATAGAACGGCAGGCGCACCATCTCGCCGGACAGCTCCAGATTCAAGCACCGCTCATTCTGCTTGTGCTTCTCCAGCGCGCGGTCAAGGACAGCGCACAGCTTGTCCTCCTTGACAGGCTTCATCAGATAGTGGAGCGCGGCGACTTCGTAGCCCTCGGCGATGTAGTCGGAGTATCCGGTGATGAATACGATCTGCACCGTTTCGTTGCTGCGGCGCACCTCTTTTGCCATGGACACGCCATCCATCTCGCCCATTTCGATGTCAAGGAGCAGAATGTCCCACGTCTTGTCCTCTTCATAGCGAAACAGGAAACTCTCCGCCGACGGAAAATGCTCCACGCGAAGCTCCGCTCCGCGCTCAGCTGCCCAACGGTCTAAAATACTTTGTACAAACTGTGCGTCCTGCGGACTGTCGTCGCAGATTGCAATTGTATATTTCATGCGCTCACCGCCCTTCAATTGCAACATATTATATCCTCAATTCGTTGTGAACGCAAGAACCAGATAAAAGCTAGACAGCGCAAATGCACTGTCTGCCTGATTCAGAGGACACCGCTCGAAGATACCCCATCAGGTGTATTCGAAGGCACTCTGCTTTTTGTTACTTTTGTAATTAACTTTTCCGTATTATGACAATTTTATCGCATATATTATTTTTGTTTTCTCTTGCTTTTTATCACAGTTATGTTACAAATGTGTTGCAAAGGTTGACATTGCGAGGCAAATTCTGTATAATACGCACTGTTCGTAAAAAAGTAACAAAAGTTACAAATCCATTGCATACCATGTTTAGGAAAGGTGATTTTGGAAATCCTTTCCGCAGACTGGCGGCATCACCACTCCCTTCGCCGCCGAACAAACCAAAGGAGGTTCCCCTGCTATGCTCAGATGGATCAAAGCTGCTGTAGTAAGCAACAGACATCCGCTCTTCATCGCTGCGGTTTGCGTCCTGTGTCTTGCTGCCACCGCTCTCTTCCCCGCTTCTGTAAAGCTGGAAGCAAGTGCCATGTATCTCATTACCAATGACACTTATGTATCTGTGGATCACCCCGATGTGGATGTGTTTCTCACAGATGCCAATGCCGAACTCATCTCCCACAAGGATGGCAAGGATCTTCTGCTGAATGCAGGTCTTAACATCTCCATCCTGTATAACGGCGAGACGATCACTACTGTTTCCAGCGTGGAATCTGTCCGCGAGCTTCTGCAGCGTATGCGGATCTACCCCAGTCCTCTGGAAATGGTTGCTCTTTCTTTTGTGGACAATACGCTGACCATTGAGATCGCATCTGAATTTGTGTTCTTTGAGCACATCAGCACTCCGATCGTTCCCGAGGTCATCTATAACTATATCGATGACAAGCCCGACTGGTACGAGGAAGTGATCCAGCCCGGCAGTGAGGGTGTGTATACCGAAACCTACGAGATCATTTTCCAGGACGGTGTAGAGACCGGACGTCAGCTCATCGAAGTCACTGATATCGCGCCCGTGCCTACGATCATTGCCAAGGGCACACTCGAAAACTTCGCCAATAACGATGATGTAGTCACTGACATTATCACCAACGAGGATGGCAGCGGTGTTTTGGTTCTTGAAAACGGCAGAACCGTTACCTTCCGCGAGGCACGCACCATGAAGGGTACCGCATACAACTGCAACGAACCCGGACTTGGAACCATTACCTACTCCGGTACTACTGTTCATTGGGGTGTCGTGGCCGTTGATAAGAAGGTTATCCCCCTTGGTACCAAGATGTATATCGTGTCCAACGACGGTTATCTGGTGTACGGCTTCGCTATCGCAGAGGACACCGGTGTGCGCGGCGAGCATGTTGACCTTTATATGGATTCCTGGGACGATATGATCAACTTTGGTATCCGAAACTGCACTGTCTATATCCTCGATTGATGTATATCAAAAAGCTCTTTGGGCAATGCCCAAAGAGCTTTTTATGATGCAAAAACCGGAGCGTACCTTACGGTACGCTCCGGTTTTTTAATGAATTACTTCTTGGTGACAGCATCCAGGGTGCAGCCGGAATCAAACTCAACGGTACCGTTGTAGTTCTTAATGATACCGGTAACGGTGATGATATCACCGACCTTCAGCATATCAGCACCGTCGCCCTTCAGGCGGTAGCACATGATAGGCATGCTCTCATAACCCTCGACCACGATAGTAACAGTGATGTTGCCATACTGATCGCTATAGGGAGTATCGATGTAAGTGATCTTGCCGGTCAGAGTGCAGGGCTCGGTCATGGAGGTGTTGTACTCCAGAGCATAAGCAGCCTTCAGAACAGCCTCAACATTGGTCATGTCGATCTTGTTGGGATCACCTTCACCCTTAACAACAGCATCCAGAGTGCAGCCCTGTGCGAACTGGATATTACCATTGTAGTTGGTCAGAGTACCGGTAACGGTAATGGTATCACCAATAGTGATATCCTTTGCGCCGTTGCCTGCCAGGCGGTAGCACTTGATGGGCTTATCCTTCAGGTCACCGATCTGAATGGTAACAGTGATGTTCTGATAACCCTCGTTCCAAGCAGTATTGACAGAAACGATGATACCGGTCAGAGTGCAGGGAGAGCTCATGGACTCGTCCTTCTGCAGCTTATAAGCAGCCTCAACGATCTTCTTCATCTCGTCGTTGTTGCCGGGCTCAACTGCGGGCTCGTCAGCGGGCTTCTCAGCCTTCTCAACCTTGTCCAGAGTGCAGCCGGAATTGAACTCGATGGTACCTGCATAGTTCATCAGGGTACCGGTAACGGTGATGGTATCACCAACTGCCAGAGTCTCAGCGCCGTCACCCTTCACACGGAAGACAACGATGGGCTTGTCAGTCATTTCTGCGACCACGATGGTAACAGTAATGTTCTTGTACTGCTCGCTGTAGGGGGTGTCGATCTTGGTGATCACACCGGTCAGGGTAGCGCTCTTGGTGATGGTCTCGCCATCCTTCAGGGTATAAGCAGCGTTGACAACTGCAACGGGATTGCTCATATCCAGGTTAGCAAAGGGATCCTGAGTGGGCTCATCCTTAGGCTCATCAGTGGGCTCGTCCTTGGGCTCGTCCTTAGGCTCGTCCTTAGGCTCATCGGTAGGCTCCTGAGTGGTACCGCCCTCGCCCTTCTGAACAGCATCCAGCTTGCAGCCGGAACCAAACTCAACAACGCCGCCATAGTTCATCAGGGTACCGGTAACGGTGATGGTATCACCAACTGCCAGAGTGTTGGCACCCTCGCCCTTCAGGCGGAAGACAACGATGGGCATATCGTCCATGCCGTCCACAACGATGGTAACGGTGATGTTGCCATAAGCCTCATCCCAGGGAGTATCGATCTTGGTGATGACACCGGTCAGGGTTGCAGCCTTGGAGATAGAAGTGCCTGCCTCCAGAGCATAAGCAGCGTTGACAACTGCAGCAGCATCGGTCATATCCAGGTTAGCATGGGGATCTGCGCCGGGATCAGCCTTGGTAACAGCATCCAGATTGCAGCCTGCATCAAACTCGATGGTGCCGTTGTAGTTCTTGATGATACCGGTAACGGTGATGATATCACCGATGCCCAGCTCCTTGGCGCCCTCACCCTTCAGGCGATAGCACATGATGGGACGCTCATTGTCACCATCGCAGATGATGGTAACGGTGATGTTCTGATAGTCCTCGCTCCAAACGGTGTTGATCTGAGAGATCACACCGGTCAGAGTGCAGGGATCGGTCATAGCAATGCCCTGCTCCAGAGAATAAGCGGCATCCAGGATAGCGGACTGATCCTTGACCTCGCCCATACCCACGAGGACGCAGCCTGCGTCGAACTCGATGGTGCCGTTGTAGTTCTTCAGAGTACCCTCAACGGTGATCTGATCGCCAACAGCCAGATCCTTGGCGCCCTCACCCTTCAGGCGATAGCACATGATCAGCTTGTCAGCCATGTCGCCGATCTGAATGGTAACAGTGATGTTCTGATAGTCCTCGCTCCAAGCGGTGTCGATCTTGGTGATGGTACCGAACAGACGATAGGTACCCTCCATTGCAAGGCCGGCCTCCAGCTGGTAAGCAGCGTTCACGATCTCCTCATAGCTCATACCGCCATCAAGAATGATAGCAGCGGGAACTCTGTGAGTAAAGGAAACAGACTCGGTAGCACCGGTCTCGTCGGACACAGTAGCAGTCAGCGTGTAAGTAACTTCCTCGGGATTCTTCTCATCAACGTCAATGGTGACCATCTTGTCATCACCGACAACAATGTTGACGGTCTCGGAATCAGCGGTCCAGGTAACGGTGTAGCTGACACCGTTGATCATAACGACACCAACACGGGTGAAGTCGGAGGGAGTGACCTCGTTGGCATCCTTATACATAGCCTGCAGGTAATTTCTTGCGTTGGTCAGGCCGTTGACTTCGCCGCCATCGTTGGAGTCGGTGGAAGAGCAGGCGGTAAAGGCAGTCAGGCTCATTGCCAGTGCAAGCAGGCAAACAAGAAACTTTTTCATTGTTGACTCCTTATTTCATTCAATTAGTCGTGGACAGTAATGCCCGATGCGGAGAACACCTTGATCTGATAGTTGCCGTTGAAGAAGTCCACGATGCCTTTGACATCGATGGTCTTTCCCATATAGGCATCTGCAGTGATGATCTCGCCGTTTTCGTCACGCAGAACTGCGGTACGAACGGAGACCGTGACACCGTTCACCGTGCAGGTAAGAGTCATAGCACCGTTGTTGGAGCTGTCCTCATTGGTGGTGGTGTACACATTAGTAACGGTCAGGCCCTGCATCTCCACAGAAGTGTTCATAGCAAGCTGTGCATAAGGGAAGGTCTTCTCTTCCTCTTCTCCGCTGATAGTGACGCTGCCGTTCACAAAAGTGTCGGCATCGGTCAGACGGAAAGCAGGCAGGTTGCCATCGCTCAGCTTCTGCAGGTTGTTGGGGTCATCGGGCTTCATAGCGCGGTAGGAAACATCGGAGATCTGATAGGTGCCGCCTGCTTCGTAGTACTGAACAGAACCAACGATGCGGACTTCATTGCCTACCGTGAGGATCTCCATGCCTTCACCGGATAGAACGAAACCGTAGTACACACTGATACCGTAATACATATCCGTCTCTGCGTCATATGCTTCCACATAGGCGGTATTGTTGGAATTCAGGGTAACTACACCGTTAAAGGCCACTTTCATGCCGTTGTATTCCTCAATGTTGGTTCTCAGCTCAACAAGAGTCAGCTCAACGGCGTCGCCATAGAAATAATCGGGATCCTTCTGACCGGAATAAAGATTCAGCTTCTCGGTCTTGGACTGGTTCAGCGCTGCCATGCAGGTCTCACCGTAACGGTTGTTGGCGGTGGAACTTGCGATAGCCAGACCGTTCTGCAGGATCTCGAGGTTCAGGTTGCGGTACTCCTCGGAGTCCGCGGTCTTATACCACACCCACACCAGGTAGCGGTCGCCGGTGGAATCGGGATTCCACAGGGAATCATCCGACTCGATGATGATGGAAGTTGCCTGAGACAGCTTCTCGCGGGTAAAGTTGGAGGCCTTCTTACCGTACTCCTCGATCTTTCCCGTGGACTCGGGGGTGTTGACAGCAAGGAATCTTGCCTTCAACACACCCGAGTTATTCACAGAGGAAGGAACAAAGAAGTGGACAGTGTCACCGTCAATAAAAGCCTTGACGGTAACCTCCTGCTTCACGGTATCCGAGTTCATATCCAGCTTCAGAGAAGCCACATAGTCCACGGATTCGGTCTGCACATCAGCATTCGGGTCGGTATCATCGCCGCCGTTGCAGCCGCAAAGAAAAGCCGCTGCCAGGCACAGGATGAGGCCAAGAGAAAGAATGCGTTTAAATGCGTTCATAGACAGTAATGCTGAAATCAGCTGTTGTACTCGCACTCAGCGACAGCATCCTCGAATGCCTCAAGGATCATTGCATCGACATCGGTAGCTTCTGCAGCCAGGCACTTGGACAGCAGAGCGCCGACCTGCTCACGAGCCTCGGAAGAACCGTTGAATGCGGGAGAGGTGTAGTAAGCATCAGCCTGCTCCATGCAGACCTTTGCACTCAGAGCAGCAATGTAGTTGCCGCCGTCAGCCTTGTTCAGGAACTCAGCGTAGACAGGGTTCTCAGCAACGGACTTCAGGACGGGAACGTAACCGGAAGCCATAGCGAACTCAGCCTGGAAGTTGACGTTGGTGGTCAGGAACTTGACAAACAGCCAGGAAGCAACGACCTCCTGAGCATTCTCCTTCTGGAAGATGCACAGGCTGGGGCCCTGGGAGATAACCTTCTTGTTCTCTGCGTTCACCTGGGGAATGGTAGCGATACCCACATCGAAGGGATACTCGCCGTCCACAGCAGCGGGACGCTGATAGGTAGCACCTGCGGAAGAACCGATGGACATGTAGCTGCGGGTACCGTCCAGAGTAACGAACAGGTTGGAGGTGTATGCGCCGTACAGGGTCTGAGTGGTCAGATAACCCTTCTGATACCACTCACGGAACTCCTTGATGAAGCCGCGGTTGGTCTCGTTGTTAAAGATGAAGTGATCACCGGTAGCGCTGGTGTAACCGCTCTGGTACTGCTCGCACATGGTGATGAACCAGTTGGCCTCACTGTCGTAGCCCAGAGGAATGGACATGGGATCGATCTCCTTGATCTTGGCGCAGACCTCTTCCATCTCCTCCCAGGTGGTAGGAACGGTCAGGTTGTGCTCCTCGAAGAAGGTTCTGTTGTAGTACAGGACCTCGGTGGACTTGGACATGGGCAGGGTGTACATGAGGCCGTCACCGAACTGCTTGCCCTCGTTGTAGTAACCGGGGATGAAGTCATTGACCTGCTCCTCAGTCAGACCCAGGATCTCAGTGGTACCGTCAGCGCGGGTCACGGTGATCTCGCTGGAGATCAGGTTGTCCAGAGTAGCCACTGCGCCTGCCATGTTGTACAGAGCAACGTGGTCGGGATAGCAGTAAGCGATGTTGGGCTGGTTACCAACGGAAATCTCGGTGCTGATCTGATCGCGGACATCATCATAGTTACCAACGGTGGAGTGAACGATGGTGATGTTGGGATAGATCTCGTTGAACTCAGCAATGTAAGCATCGAGAACTGCGGTCAGCTTTGCGCCCATGGTGTGATAGAAAGTGATGGTAACAGCACTTCCGTCATAGCCACCCTCGGGAACGACAAAGTTGGGGTCAGCGGCGCTGCCGCCGTTGTTGCCGCAAGCGGGCATAGCCACGAGGCTGAATGCCATAACCAGCAGCAGGATGAAAGATACGACTCTCTTTTTCATTGGGGTTTGCTTCCTTCCTTAAATATATGGTTTCGTATATGTAACAGACGCGCTCGTCTATTAACCCTTGATACCGCTGCGGCTGACACCAGCCATGATGTACTTTCTCAGGAACAGGAACACCAGGAACAGCGGGGCGGAAACGATGGCAACTGCTGCCATCTGCACGGGATAGTCCACCTGACCGGTGGTATCGGTAAATGCGTTGCGCAGACCGTTGGTGATCATGGCGTGAGCATCGTCATTTGCAACCAGGCGGGGCCACACATAGGAGTTCCATGCACCCATCATCTTCAGAATGGTGATGGAGATCAGAGTGGGCATTGCCAGAGGAACCATGACTTTCCACAGATACTTCAGGTCACTGGTACCGTCCACCTTAGCAGCCAGATACAACTCATTGGGGATCTGCATGAAGTTCTGGCGCAGCAGATAAATGTAGAACACACTGACCAGGAACGGCACGATCAGAACCACGAAAGTGTTCATCCAGCCAAAGGTTGCAACCGTTGCGTAGTTGGTGATAGTGAACAGCTCGCCGGGGATCATCATAGTGGCAAGCAGCAGAGCGAACATGGCATTCTTTCCCTTGAACTCCAGGCGGGCAAAGGCAAAAGCGGACAGAACGGTGATCACCAGAGACAGCAGAGTGGACACCACACCGACATACAGGGTATTCATAAAGAGGTTACCCAGCTTGGCGGTGGTAAAGGCGGTGATATAGTTACTGAACTGCCATGCGTGGGGAATGAAGGTAGGAACGCTCAGGCGGTACTCATCCAGGCTCTTGAGAGAGGAGGAGAGCATCCAGTAGAAGGGGAACAGCACGATCAATGCCATCAGAAGCAGGAAGCCGTACAGCAGGATCTTCACAAGGATGTTCATCACGCGCTGAGAGGCAGATACCTGCTGCATATCGCGGCTCTGCATAACTGCATTTTTCTTATTCTCAGACATACTGCACACCCCCTTAGTAATGGACACGCTTTTTGCTGACCTGCATATTGATCATGGTGACCACAAAGATAATGGCGAACAGGATCAGTGCGGCAGCGCTGGCTCGGCCGTACTTCTGACCGGGCAGAGCATCGTAGATATAACCAACCATGGTATTGAGGCGGCCTGCATCGTCAGCAGGACCCATATTCACACCGAAGATACCGACGATACTGCTGTACTCCTTGAAGCCGCCGATGAAACCGGTGATGATAACATAGGCCAGCATGGGAGAGAGCAGAGGAACCGTGATCTTAGTGAACACGCGGCGGCGGGGTGTACCGTCAACCTTGGCAGCATCATAGTACTGCTTGTTGATGCTCTGCAGACCACCCAGCAGAACCAGGATTTTGAAAGGCAGAGCATTCCAGACGATGTACACAGTCATAACGGTGATATTTGCCCAGTAGCTGGAACCGGCGTTGATCCAGTTGACGGGAAGATCCAGAACGAACTTCTCCGCAAAGCCGGCAAGGCCGCCCAGAATACCCTGCATAAAGGATGCATCCGCGCTGTTATAGAGCTCAACCAGACCGGAGTGAATCGCGGTGGGAATATTATTGTAGAGCTCAAGCACATTATTGATGATACCTGCGGTGACCACGATCTCATTGGGAGTACCCAGCGCGTTGCCGACGATGTTGAACATAGCGGCGAACACCATGCCGATGGCGATGGAGTTGGTCACATAGGGCAGGAAGAAGATGGTCTGCAGAGTCTTCTGGAAAGGCTTGATGGAGTTGAGGCACACTGCGATCAGCAGAGCCAAAATGGTGGAGATAGGAACTGTGAGAACGCACAGGAGCATGGTGTTCTTCAGACAGTCGAGGAATCCCTTGTAGCTGATAACCTTAACAAAGTTATCAATGCCAAGAGAAAAACTCATACCTCTGACAGCTTCCATGCCGTTGTAACCGTCCAGAAATGCCATTCTGACGGTGTTGATGATCGGCCAGCCCGTAAACACGAGCAGCAGCACGATCGCAGGGGCCAGATACAGCCACGCTTTCCATTGCTGTTTGCTGTCTACCATATTACTTCACCTCAAAATGGACACGCTCTTCGGTCTCGGCGTTGAAGATGAAGACCTTGTGTGCTTTCAGGCTGAAAGCGACCTCTTCTCTGGAGGAATCCACCTTGTTGTCGGCATTGATGATAGCGCGGACCAGAGGATTGGCGGATGCATCGCTGGTGCAGACAACGCTCACGTCACGACCCATGACCTCAACATTGCTCAGGCGGCAGTGCAGAGGACCGGCCTCATCCAGCACGAAGCCTTCGGGGCGGATACCGATGTAGACCTTCTGGTCTGCCACATCGCCAACAGACATCACGACTTCCTCGCCGATGTAGAGCTTACCTTCCTTGACCTCACCGTTGAACACGTTGATGGGAGGAGTACCAAGGAACTTGGCAACGAACAGGTTTGCGGGATTATCATAAACATCCTGAGGCTCACCGATCTGCTGCACAACACCCAGCTTCATAACAACGATCAGGTCGGAGATGCTCATTGCCTCCTCCTGGTCGTGGGTAACGAACACGGTGGTAATGCCGGTCTCCTTCTGAATGCGCTTGATCTCCTCACGGGTCTGCAGGCGCAGGCGGGCATCCAGGTTGGAGAGGGGCTCATCCAGCAGCAGAACGCGGGGCATCTTCACCAGTGCGCGGGCGATAGCAACACGCTGCTGCTGACCGCCGGACAGCTCGCTGGGCTTTCTGTCCATCAGATCGTCGATCTGCACCAGACGGGCAGCCTCGGTAGCGCGCTCCAGCATCTGCTCCTTAGTGAGCTTGTCGGCACCCTTCAGATTCTGCAGGGGGAAGAGGATGTTCTGGCGAACGGTCATATGAGGATACAGCGCATAGTTCTGGAACACCAGACCGATGCCGCGGTTCTCGGTAGACAGTTCGGTAACATCGTCGTCACCAAAGAAGATCTGACCGCCGGTGGGCTTCTGCAGACCGCTGATCATGTACAGCGTGGTGCTCTTGCCGCAGCCGGAGGGGCCAAGCAGGCCGATCAGCTTACCGTCGGGAATGGTGAAGGTGAAGTTGTTGACAGCAACCACCTCTTCGCCGGACTTCTTGTTGCGGCTGGGGAAGATTTTTGTGAGATTTCTCAGTTCAACTTTCATACGTTTCCCTTTCCTCTACATATAATAACTTTTATTGATTTATCAGTAGTCCTGCCGGGCAGAGCGCTCGGCGTGGATTTTCTTCTTATACTCCAGCAGTGCTTCCTCATCGGGGAAGATACGCTGACTGGCATAATCAACCACAACAGTCTTAGCAAGAACATCGTGGATCATGGAGTTGGTGCGGGTAGCGATCATAAGGATCAGCTGAAGCAGCAGGATAAGTCCGATAACGATCACCGCCTCCAGCCCGACCATATTGAAAAAGAGCATGACCAGAAGCAGCAGCGGAACCATGGTTTCCAGCGTATACTTACCCAGCACCGTGCGGATAAAGAGCAGCGGTCCATTGATCCGAATCTCATCGGTACGCATTACCGCAAGTCCGAAGATCCTCTTGCCGACCGTGCGGCCATCGCCCAGCATCAGCGGGATGGCAAACTCCATCACAAGATATCCCATCAGGATACTGAGGCTGCTGATCAGCATGGTGAGATTTACGACCATATTGTAGGCATACATCGCCTCATCGTCCTCACAAAGCCGGTCGTATGCTTCGTGGTAACGGGCCAGTTCCTCTTCGCTGAGGGCTTCAAATTCCGCTCTGGACAGTTCGAATGTCACACCGTACTGCTGCTCGTAGCGGTCATAGGCCTCTGTGACAGTATTGTTATAACCGTCATATCCTGTGATCAGGGACAGAAGGCACGCTGCCGCGACTACCACAACCGACAACAGGATCACATCGAACAGCGCCGCGGAGGCTCGTTTCCATATGCTTGCTTTCTGCAGATCTGTGATCATGAAACGGATCCTTTCCTTAATTTTTCTTCAAAAATGTGCACTCATTTTTTTGGTGGGCATTTATTATACCATATAGAAACCAATATTTCTACACACATCAACAAATTTTATCGCGTTTTTTTCGCTCTTTTACGGCCTCCAGGAAGCTCAACGGCACAAACAGGTCTCCCCTGCCCCGCCCAATCGCGATGTCGGGCTTGTTAGCCCCGTGAAAATCACTACCCCCGGAAGGAACCAGTGCGTATTTATCCGCAATGCGCCGCGCGATCTCACGCTCGCTTTCGCTGAAGGTGGAGTAGAGGACCTCCATACCGTCCAGCCCGCAGGGCAGTGCCTGACGAAGAAACTCCTCCAATTCCTGCTCATTCAGGTCAAAAAAGGGATGTGCCAGCAATGCCACAGCGCCGATGGATTTCAAATAGCGGATCGCATCCAACGCGCTGATGCGCTGAGGAACGCGGTAATAGCCGCTTTTCTCAGACAGAAGCGTATCGAACGCCTCGGAAATAGAAGCAACATAGCCCTTCGCGGTCAATGCCGCAGCCAGATGCGCGCGGTTGATGTGTCCGCCGGGGGTCTGCGCGCAGATCTCATCATAGTCAATTGCATAGCCGTCCGCGGCAAGTCGTTCCACAGTGTCCCGGTTGGCCTGCGCCTTTCGGCGGTTGACTTCCTCCAGCATCTCAGTGATCTCCCCATAGAACGAAGGGTCCACATAAAGTCCCAAAATGTGAAGATCCTGTCCATGATACTCTGTGGACAATTCCACGCCGCCAACAGCTTCAATTTCTCTTCCCTCAGCCGCCGACAGGAATTCATCAAGGCCCGCGACCGTATTATGATCGCACAGGGCAACTGCGGCAAGCCCTGCTTCCTCCGCCAGTTGGATCAGCTGTGAGGGGGTGCAGGTTCCGTCAGAAAAGACAGAATGTGTATGAAGATCGCAATATCTTTTCATCGTCATATCCCCCCAATTTCGCAATTTTATATGCTATCACAAATCTTCCGCATTATCAAGACTGTTTCTTCCAAAATCCAACACTGAATCTGTCATTTTATGATAAAAATGCACACACCCGTTCCTTAGTTGGAAAGGGTGTGTGCGTTTTTAATATCACACAACGTCACTCAGCCGCGGCGGATATAGCGGTCCAGTACTCGCTTCAGCGTATCCAGGTCAAGCGGTTTTGCCAGGTGCGCCGTCATACCGGCATCCAGCGCATCCTGCACGTCGTCGGCAAAGGCATTGGCTGTCATAGCAAAGATGGGCAGTTCCTGAATATCCTGCCGTGTTCCGGCACGGAGCTCGCGGGTAGCATCATAACCGTTTTTCACCGGCATCTGCACATCCATGAACACCGCGTCATACTGTCCCTCAGGCGTGTGGTACAGAATATCAATGGCCTCCTGACCGTTGGTGGCAAGATCCACCTTCGCGCCGAACATCTGCAGGAGCTCCTGACCAATCTCACGGTTGAGTTCGTTATCATCCACCAAAAGGAAGTGAAGTCCGGCGAATCTATCCTCAGAAATACGGTTATCCCCGCTGCTTTCATAACGAATCTCCACAGCGCCGCCCGCAGCAGCGCCGCCGGGCACCTTGATCGGAACATTGACAGAGAAGCAGGTACCCATGCCCAGCGCGCTTTCCACGCGGATCGTACCGTTCATGCGGTCAACAATGTTCTTGACAATAGGCAATCCCAGACCGGTACCCTGTTCATTCGCGGTTTCCGGCTGGATCTCACGCTCAAAGGGCTCAAACAGGCGGGTCACAAATTCCTCGCTCATACCCACACCGTTATCCTCCACGCAAATCGTCAGGTTAGCGACATTCTCGTGCTGGCTGGGGGTATCACACAGAGAGAGCATAACAAAGCCCTCTCTTCCGGTGTATTTCACCGCGTTGGAAAGAATATTGAGCAGGATCTGCTCCAAACGGAAGCGATCACCCAGGAACCAGCCATGAGACAGCTCCTGCGTATCCACCACAAGCATCTGCTCCTTATCTTTGGCTTGGGTGCGGATACTTGTCATCACGCTCTCCAGCATTTCGGAGATGCTGAATTGTTCCTCCTCCAGTGTGATCTTTCCGCTTTCGATGCGGCTCATATCCAGCACCTCATTGATGAGGCGAAGCAAATGCTGAGAGGAGGTCTGGATCTTTTCCAGCGCGTCGGCGACCTTCTCATCATCACCGATCTTAGCCTGCGCGATGGTGGTAAGGCCAACAATGGCATTCATAGGTGTACGCATATCGTGGGACATACGGGAAAGGAAGTCTCTCTTCGCCGCATTGGCCTGCTCGGCGCCTGCCAGCGCCTCGAAAAGCAGTTCGCGCTCCTTTTCCTCACGCAGCTTCACCTCATGGATATCCTTAGAGAAGATCATGATCTCATCAGGATTATCCAGACCGCGGATGATCTGGATGCGCTCCCACCGGTAAAGACCGCTGCTTTGGCGCAGATACCAGTCATCCTCATAGATTTTCATTCCGGACTCAGCATCGATATCACCTCTCAGAAGCTTCATCCAGGGAAGTTCATCACCAAACGAATCACGCTTGGAAGGGTGCATTCGATCCAGGATCAGCTTGGTGTTCATATCGCAGATACTGCCCAGCTCGGCACGATCCACAATACCGTTATTCAGTTTGATCTCATACACACAGTCCCGATTGACATCTACCTCGTAGATGTGATCATAGGTCATGGTAATGGCGTTGCGGTAGCGGTTAGCTTCGGAGCGAATACGCTCCACTTCGTCCTCCAGTTCTCTCTGATCATCAATCGGACGGATCAGGATAAACTGCAAAACATCGTCATTATAGGGATTATTGACGCGGATGGCATGGGTGGAAGACCAGTGGTAGCGCCTGTCAGGTCCCATCTGCCGCGCTTCAAGATACTCCTCTTCCTCACCGGCAGCATAACGCGCAAGAAGATTTTCCCGGGAAAACTTTCCTGCAAAAGCCTCCCGATAGTCGGGATGTGTACTGGCAAGTCCCTTCAGATGGAGCGTGGAATACCGTCCTGCCGACGCACCGTAATCCATCTGATTGCCCGTTGTTTCTATCACAGAATAAGTGTCTTTTGTGAGATTAACGGACATGATCATGGGATAAACTCGCTTCAGGGCATCGATCATTTGCCGATCCCAAAGCATGATCTCTTCCTCATCCAGACGGACATGGGGTTTAATGGTGAGAACGTAGGCGCTTCTGTCGCCCTCCCACACCGTTAGATTACAGGTGATATCCAGGTTTTCGTCAGATTTCGGATCCCGAAAGACAGTGGAAAAACCGTTTTCCGCTTCCGCAGCTTTCAAAAGTCGTTGGCTACCCTCAGTTCTCAAAGATGTGAAATTTTCAGTAGGCCACAGGCGATTCTTGATATGCTTGAATGTGTCATTGCTGTACAGTGGTTCAAAATTGTCCTGTGCCACAACACACACACCAATCCCCGCAATACAGTTTAGGATATCCGGTTTATTCATATCAAAACTCATATCAGGACCTCCTTACTTCAGCCGATCATGCACAAAATGCGGTTTGGTCACATGGTACACGACCCCATTTTAATAATTTTATGGTATCAAAACTTTCACAAAAAAGCAATCGAATTTTCCTTTTTCTTCTTATTTATTGCCGGGCAACTGTCGATACAAAGGTAGAAAAGGCAAAGTTTGGCGAATCTCGTCAAACCTGTTGAAATCACAGGGAAAATCATGTATGATGGTAAAATAAGGAGGTGACTCTGCGCGATGAACGGTCTTTATCAAAAATATCTGGACAATCTAGCCGAGGGTCACGACCTCGCCAAAAAGAATGTTTTTGCCGCCGCAGAGGACAAAGAAACCCTTCTGCTGACGATTCAGGAAAACTCCCGCCGCACCTACGAGCTGCGCCGCGAAAATGACGAGATCCTGAAAACACTCATTTATTCCCGCAAGGCGGAGGATCTGACCGAGAGCGATGTATCCGATCTCATCGAGTTTGCGAACAGACTTCACACCTTTTTGGCGCAGAATGATATCGGCGCATCCTATCGCGTCCATCAGCTGCTCTATGAGTATGCCCTTCTGAAGAACGATGTTGACCTGTGCATCCGCCAGCGTTACCACCTGGGCAGCAACCTATTCTACCTGAATCTGCAGATGCCGGAGCTTGGTCTTAACCTGTTCGGCAAGCAGATCACCGAATATTTCCGCCAGAACGCCGTGTATGTGGACCGCTGCGCCGAGTTTGAGAACAATCAGACCCGCGACTTTATTTTCCGCAGCACCTCAAACATGTGGCTGTCGGATGAATCCATTGCCTGTAAGCACCAGCCCTGTGTGCCCTTTGACAACATGTCAAACTATCCGGCATTCAAGCAATACTATAAGGACATGATGGAGTTGTACACCTCCCCGCACAATCAGACGCTCCTCACCGATTTTCCCTGGGAGCAGGGTATTTTCAACCTGAACTTCAACCATTGCCAGTACTGCCAGGATATGAAAGTGCATCATCCCAAGGAGATCCGCGAGGCTGTGCTGGAGTCCGCGAAATATATTTACGACCATCGCCACGAATTCTCGGCAGCAAACAGCCCCGTGCAGAACGCGCAGATCAAGTATTTCTATTATTCCGCGCAGTACAAAATGGGGCTGATCTCCGCCTCCGAGCTGATGGACTTCCTGATCGATCTGGCAAACACCGCCGATCCGGAAGATTACACCATGGAGGGTATTTCCCTCAATCTTCATATGCCCCAGCATTTGGAGTACATCTACCATCTCCTCAGCGACAAGGTGCGCGCCGCTTACACCGAGAAGCTGGAACATTTTACCCAGGCTTCCCGGGAGTATCTGCGCAAAGCGCCTCACAACGAGTTCAGCAATGTGGTTACTCACGCCGTTGCGGAGAGTATCCGCTTCCGCGTATACCACGATCAAAATCTCCAGCAGGAAATGTTCAACGCGCTGCTGTTCTGCCATCCTCCTACGTATATTCATGTGCAGATGACCGCTACACTCAGCCGCATTCTGATGATCCGCATGGCGAAAACCATGCCGGAAAAGCTAGTCGGTGTTTACGGTTTGTACGATCCTGACACGATCCGCAATATTGCTGAAGAGCTCGGCGACCGCATTTGGATGTGCGCCCTGTATCACGATGTGGGCAAGCTGATGCTTTTGGATTTCATCAGTATTTACGGCCGCCAGCTGTTGGACGAGGAATTCACCGCCATCAAGCTGCACCCTCAGATCGGTTCAGCTATACTGGATCACATCAACGCGCCGGACTTCTCCGCCGTTTCGCTTCATCACCACCGATTCTACAACGGTCAGGGCGGCTATCCCGGGCAATGTCCCCCCTGCTCCTCCCGCTACAAGGCGCTGGTGGATATCGTTACCATCTGCGACTCCATCGATGCCGCGACAGATGACATTGGCCGCTGTTACTCCACCGCGAAAAACTTCCGACAGATCATTGACGAGCTGCGCCAGCAGAGCGGCACACGCTACTCCCCCGATGTGGTGGCACTCTTCGATGACGAGAACTTCTACAAAACCGTTGAAGAGACTCTTGAGCGCACCCGCAGGGATATCTACTTTGAGGTTTACGGAAACGGTAAATTCTCCGCATCTATTCATGATTGATCAGAAAAACAGGAGCATTGCAAAGTATTTGCAATGCTCCTGTTTTTTATTGTTCGGTTTTTGCGGCACGGGCAGCCTTTTTCTTTTCCACACGCTCCGCCATTTTGATCTTATACAGTTCCTCAGTGGCAAAGCTCAGCTTTGTAACCACATTCTGCTTTACGGGATAACAATAGAGACTATCATTCTCTGTGGAGATATCGATACAATCGTCGGGGCGGACATAGCAGTAGTCATACTCCACGTGTACGCCGTACATACCCAGCGGCGGGCGGTGAATGAGATAGGGTTTTCCGTTGTATTCACCCTCCACCACAAAACCGTCCTCCACGCTGTGGGTCAGCTTGCCCTTGCCAAGCTTTTGGAACCGCCAGGCATTGGGCAGCGAGAAGATCTCCACCTCGTCCTCAAAGTGGTATGTCCCCTCCTCCAGCTGTTTGCGAACCTGAGCGCGTTCCCACTCAAACCAATCGGGAATATGAGAAAACTCCGTTTCGCCCTCCACCGCGTGAAGCTGCCCCAGCGTATCCATCTCCCACTCCTTGCCGCACGATTCGCACTTCAAGCGGGCACCGGAGCTGGTCATACGGCTCTCAGTCATGCAATGGGGACACTGGTATAGAACTTTATGTAAACCTTCCGCGCGGAACGGTTCATCGATATGGATGTTGTTCTCTTTCTGCCAGCGGTATTCGTCATACTCCATGGCCTTGCGGATGATCTCACCGATCTCCTCCGCCGATTTCTCCCGCACTTCATCAGCTGTGAGGATCTGGGTCATGGTGGAATACAGGGGAACCTTGCGGGGCTTGCGGTAGTTCCAGAACGGGGTGTGAAGATAGTTTCCGTGGTGCAGCAGCACGACCACAGGCACATTCTGCATCTTCACCATTTTACCAAGGGAATCCGGCAAAATGGCGGTGGTACCGATGGGAGAATAGCGAGCTTCCGGATACATACACATAATGTCGCCGTACTCATGCAGTACCTTCTTGACTGAGCGCAGCAGTGTCATATCAGTGGTGAACTTGCGCTTACACATACATCCGATCCACTCCATCAGGAAAGGCCGGCGGTAGTAGCCGTCCACCGTGGCAATATTATTGAGCCGGTGAGGGAATGTGGCAATAAAACTCAGATGGAAATCCACAAAGTACATATGGTTGCACAGGAGGATATAGGGCGGCTTGAGTCCTTCCATATTGATCTTATCGATCTTGTACTTCTGCCCGATCATGCTGAATCCGCACAGCGCGCGCAGAAGACCGGTGAACAAAAAGCTCTGCCGCAGCGGGGGCCGCGTGGTGTCATAACGGCGCAGTTTGCCGTAATCAACATCAATGGTTTGCATAGCATCTCCTTCCGGGCAGTCCAGCCCATTTACACACAATTACACTGTTACTCCGCTTTAGGGAGTTTTTTCCGCCGCTTGAAGCCGCCATGGTTGATGTAATATCTCACGATAAAGAAGAATATCACATGAGCCAGCGCGGTGATCGCCCAGCTGATGGGATAGGAAATATAGAGACAGGCCGGCGTGGGGTATGCCTGAAACACCGTTGCGATCCACAGCAGACGGAAAGCGCAGGAGCCTGCCAGCGACACGATCATAGGCACCACAGACTGACCCAAACCGCGAAGGATACCGACCATGATATCCATAAAGGCACACAGAAAATGGAATGCCGCCACATAACCGAGTCTGATCACGGCCTGCTCAATGACCTCCGTTTCTCCCGGAGCATACAGGGATGTGAGAGGCGCGCCGAAGTAGTAGATGAGATTGCCCACGATCACACTAACGACCGTGCCGTACACAAGGCACAGCACTGAGATCTTATCCACACGCTTGCGCTGCCCGGCACCGTGGTTCTGACTGACAAAGGTCAGCGCCGCCTGATGGAAGGCATTGGTGCAGACATAGATGAAGCCCTCGATATTGCCCGCAGCAGAGGAACCGGCCACCACAGAGGAACCGAAGCTGTTGATGGAGGACTGGATCACAACGTTGGAAATGGAGAACAGGGTGCTCTGCAGACCGGCGGGCAGACCTACGCGCATAATGCGCTTTACGGTGCGCCAATCCAGTGTGAGTGCTTTCAGGTCGAGGTGCATAACACCATCTTCACGCATCAGTGTCAGCAGAACAAGCACCGCGGAGACATACTGGGAGATGATGGTAGCCAGCGCAACACCCGCAACACTCATCTTCAGCGGGATCACAAAAATCAGGTTCAGCACTACATTCATTACGCCCGCGATCGTAAGGTAGTAGAGCGGACGGCGGGTATCACCCTTCGCGCGCAGGATCGCCGCGCCGAAGTTGTAGAGCAGATTGCCCGGCATACCCAAAAAGTAAATCTTCAGGTACAGTGCGGCAAGGTCAATAACATCCTCAGGTGAGGACATCAGCTCCAGCATTTGGCGGGACAGGCAAAAACCTGCCACAGCAAGGATCACACCGCCGAGAAGCGCAAGTGTGATGGAGGTATGTACACTGCGGCGGACATGATCTTCCTTTCCCGCGCCCAGATCACGGGCGATGACCACATTGGAACCCACGGAAAGGCCGATAAAGAGGTTGATAAAGAGATTGATCAGGGAACCATTGGAACCGACAGCCGCCAGCGCCTCTTTGCCCGCGAACTGACCGACCACTACCACGTCTGCTGCGTTAAACAGCAGCTGCAGGAGGCCGGAAAGCATCAGCGGCAGGGCAAACACAAGGAGCTTACCCGTCAGAGGGCCATTGAGCATATCGATCTCATAACCGGTTTTCTTTTTCTGCATCGTAAACTGTCACCTTCTGTTCTGTTGATCCGCGGTTATTACACTCTCTAATCTATTATTTTATCATATTTTTACCCAAAGAACAACATCTTTTCAAAAAACCACCACCGAACAAAATCGGTGGTGGTTCATCATTTCTTTACAGGTTTTTCCGAATAGATTTCAGAGCGTTTTTCTCCAGACGGCTCACCTGCGCCTGCGAGATACCCACCTCATTGGACACCTCCATCTGTGTCTTCCCTTCATAAAACCGCAGGGCAAGGATCCTTTGTTCCCGCTCCCCCAGGCGGTCCATCGCTTCCTTCAGCGCCATACGTTCCAGCCATTGCTCGTCTGTATTCTTATTGTCACGCACCTGATCCATGACACACACCGCGTCGCCGCTGTCGGAATAGACAGGCTCGAAAAGACTCACAGGATCAACGATCGCGTCCATGGCAAACACCACCTCTTCCCGCGGTATCCCCAACTCCTTTGCGATCTGCTCCACGGTAGGCTCCCGCTGATCAATGTTCATCAGCTTTTCCCGCGCCTGCATCACCCGGTAGGCTGTATCCCGCATACTGCGGCTGACGCGAATGGCACTGTTGTCTCTGAGATAGCGGCGAATCTCACCAACGATCATCGGGACGAATTTCCGAAGTCCAAATGAAAGGACTACAATAATATGACTCGGAAATTAGCCCTTCAGGAAGCCATTCAAATCATTGAAAACACAGGGATTGAGCCGCAAAAGAAAGCAGAGATCATCAAGGGGTTACAGCTTTGCGTTGTGGAACTTCCTTTCGCGCTTTGGTCAGAGAATGCCATCTTTGATGCTTGCGAACAGTTTGTTATGGAGCATGGTCATATCAGACTTTGCGATTTTAACTATGCCGGACTTCCCTCGCATCCTACGATCAAGAACCGCTTTGGTATGACCGCCAAAGAGTTTCGGGATAAGTATTTCCCCCTCCCCGATACCCCGGAATTTCAGCCGAAGTATCGCCTTGAGGATAAGGAACAATGGAACGCACTGTTTATCAGCGAGTTCCATCGTATCCGATGTACCAGTGAACAGCAATACAATGAAAAACGCTCTAAGGATGCTCCGGTCTGGCAGACGGTGGTTCGCCTTAACGGACTCAAAACATGGAGAGAGCTGTTGGCCGTATTGGAACTGGATACATATAAGCCGGAACGCCCCGTGTTATCCGTATCAATTCAACTACCGGATGCTATTCCAAGTAAGAAGAAAGACGGCGTCATGTCGTATCATAAGAACAAGTAAATAAGGAATCAGGGGCGTTTCATCCTTTCGTTGAAACGCCCTTTTTTCATACCAAAAAATGGAGGTGATTATAAATGAGCAGTACCGAACAGGAAGTTGTGCAGCAGATCCCGCTGACCGAGTTGCACCCATTCCCCGACCATCCATTCAAGATTCGGGATGATGAATCGATGCGTGAGACTGCTGAAAGTATCAAGGAGTATGGCGTGCTTGTTCCGGCGCTTGCGAGACCCCGTAAGAAGGGCGGCTATGAGTTGATTGCAGGACACCGCCGCAAACACGGCTGCGAGCTTGCCGGTCTGGAAACCATGCCCGTCATTGTCCGTGATATAGACAAGGACACGGCGACGATCATCATGGTAGACAGCAACCTTCAGCGAGAAAATATCCTGCCGTCAGAGCGGGCGCAGGCTTACAAGATGAAGCTGGATGCAATCAAACGCCGAGCCGGCAGACCCGCAAAAGGCGAAAAACGAAATTCGCCGAAAATTTCGGCGAATTTCCGAAGCGATGATGAGATTGGCACGGACGCAGGAGTCAGTGGCGATACCATACGCAACTACATTTCACTGACCCAGCTTGTTCCGGAACTTCAGCAAATGGTGGACGATAAGAAAATTGCCCTTACCCCTGCATATCAGCTTTCATCGTTGACACCGGAGGAACAGCAGCTTCTTCTCATTACAATCGACAGCGAACAGGCTACCCCCTCGCTTTCCCAAGCACAACGCATGAAGAAGCTGAGCCAGGACGGAAAACTGAACGAGGACACCATGTTGGAGATTATGATAGAGCCGAAGAGGACTGAAAAAGAGGATGTTACCCTCTCCGGAAGTAAACTCCGCAAATACTTTCCGCGCTCTTATACCCCTCTGCAAATAGAAACTACGATCTTCAAACTGCTGGATGCATGGCTGAGAAAGCGGCAGCGGGATCAGAGCAGATAACCAAATACTACGGGTACCGGACAGAGATTTCTTTGTCCGGATTTTTTATGCCCAAAATCAGGAGGAACCCATGTATATCAACGGAAACGATGTGTCGAAAACGGGCATTGATTGCAACGGCATCGGTGGTCACAGTGAGCTTGATGTCAAGCGTTACCACAACGACACCCGGCACATGATTATCTACGATACCCACAGCAATTCCCCTATGGGGGAACAGTGTGCGCGTCTGCGGCAGTTTCTCACCGAGGAGGAATATGCCGCTGCAAAAGAGGCCGAACAACTCGGCAATATCAGAATCGCAAAACACGCCGCTATCGTCGAAGGACACATCCTTTGGGACAGAAAGCGGCGTAGATAAATAACAAATTGGAAAGGAATGATGTATATGGCTGTATTTCGTGTGGAGAGGACACGGGATTATACAGTGATGTGTAATTGCCATTTAAGGGACAGTGATCTGTCTCTCAAAGCAAAGGGATTGTTGTCCATGATGCTGTCTTTGCCGGAGGAGTGGAACTATACAACCCGAGGTTTGGCGACCATCTGCAAGGAGGGGGTGGACGCCATCGGTAAAGCACTCAAAGAACTGGAGCTGGCAGGCTATATTGTCCGCCGTCAGCTTCGCGGTAAGGATGGGCGGATCTCCGACACGGAGTACACCATCTTTGAGCGTCCTCAGACAGAAAAACCGGATACGCCTTCACCGGATACGGAAAAGCCGTATATGGTAAAACCGGATATGGATTCGCCAGATACGGAAAACCACGCGCAATTAAATAAAGATATATTAAATACTCAAAAATCAAATACTGATCAATCAAATACTCATTCATTCTTTCCTTCGGAAAGTACATACACGCCTGCGGCGGAGGGACTGACGGACGGAATTTTTGAGAGAGAAGAAATCAGAGATCAGATTGATTACTTTGCCATCAGCAGTCGGTATGACCAAGCACAGCTTGACGAGTTGGTGGAGATCATGTTGGAAGTTAAGTTGAATCGCAGTCCCACCATCAAAATCGGTCGGGACGCTGAATATCCTACCAACTATGTGCAGCAGCGGTTTGAGCAGGTCAGCTCCATGCATATCGAAAAGGTCATGGACGGTATCCGGGAGAACACGCCCCGCGTTCGGAATACCAGAGCGTATCTTCTCGCGGCGTTGTTCAATTCTGTTTCCACCATCGACAACCACTACGCCATGCTGGTCAATCATGATTTCAAGTGCAGTCCGTAAGGGCTGCTTTTTTTGTGCCCGTACACTGGGAGAAAGGACAACAATGCTATGAAACGACCTCTTGCATACATCACCGCTCCGTGGAGCGACAACGAGTTTGAGAATACCGAGAAAGCGGCTAAGTATTGCCGCGCGGTCTATGATGCCGGATTCTCTCCCATCTGCCCAATCCTGTTTCTGCCCCTGTTTCTCAGTGATGCTGTTCCGCAGGAGCATAAGGACGGCATCGACATGGCGCGGGATTATCTGCGTCGCTCTCATGTGCTAGTCGTTTGCGGTGATACCGTGAATGAAGCCATGAAGAACGACATTGCGGTTGCCGAGCGGCTGCGCATTACAGCCACTACGCTCGGCGGCATTCTGACCGTGAAAGGACAGGGCAGAAAACAGTGATACATAGAAAACTGCTTCGTCGGCTGGTGGTTCCACCCTAGCGGAACTGCTGTTGCCCGACCCGACGAACAACAATGACCGCATCTGCGGAGAAAACGAAAACTGGAGGTATGCCTTATGGCTCACTACAACACTAACGAAAAGAAACCCGATTCCAAAAAGTTCCTCAAGACCGCAGGCGTGGTCATTCTGATTCTGCTCATCACCATCCTTGTTGCACTTTCTCTGCGAGGTTGCTCCACGGATGCTGAAGCAAAAGGTGATTCCTTTACCAGCGGTCTGGTCTATGACGACAGCGCAATTGTCGGAGGTTGGATCGAAGCCGATGAAGATGCTATCATCGCCGGTCTGAACGAGAAGGTGGAGGAAGGCATGATCAACATCAGCATGAACACCTCTCCTGTTTTTGCGGATGGCACTTCCGAGGGCAATCTGATGATCGTCAACGAGGAGATCAACAACTATCCTCAGATCGTTGAGATCACCCGCAACGACACTGGCGAGGTCATCTACAGATCCGGCGGTATCCCCGTGGGCAGCAAGATTGAAACCGCAAAGCTGGCTGTCGATCTGCCTTCCGGTACTTACGAGTGTACTGCCATGTTCCACAGCGTTGATCCCGAAACCGGTGCATCCCTTGGCTGCGCCGGTGCGGTTATCACCATCACTATCCAGCAGTAAGAAACTGCTATCCAACAACACAACAAATTTCTGAATGCCTTACAAGGCGGAAAAGGAGAACTACAACGTGAAGAAGAATTTTAAGAAGATCATGTCCCTCGCATTGGCTCTGGTCATGAGCCTGAGTTTTGCTGTCTGTGCCAGTGCTGCGGAAGTTGATTCCAACGGCGGCTCCGGTTCTACCCCCGTCAGCCTGACCACCACCAACGACGGCATCGGCGGTAGTCCCACCACCACGCCCACCAAGATGTCCGTTATCGTCCCCACCGCTCTGCCTATGGCGATGGCTGACGACGGTACCGTTGTCACTGCCACCGACTGCAAAATCATCAACAACTCCTACGGTGCTGTACGTGTCAAAAGCGTAACCATCAGTGCGGCAAGAAACTGGAATCTGACTGCCTTCGGTGCCAAGGAGACCCTGGCATCCGCGAAGGTAGACAGTAATCAGCTGGGCTTCGCCATTCGAATCGGCGGCGGTATGCAGGTGCAGACCACAACGAATAACGCTACCCAGCAGCTCATCAGTGCTCCCATTGCCGGTTGCTACATGACTGGCGTCGGCGACCTGACCGGTAATACTGTTGCCATTGAGTACGCAGCTATCGTTACCCCCATGTCTTCTGCTGTGTCCAATGCAACGGTTGCCAATATCGTTTTTGTCATCGAGTGGGATACCTGATCTGACGCAACGAGGATAAACAACACAATACATGAAACGAGGAGGGCGGCTTTTCGGAGCCGCCTTCTTCCTGAAACGGAGGAAATATTTCATGAAAGCGAAACGCTTTTCTGCGCTGTTTCTTGCCTTTGCCATGATTCTGGCTTTCGGCACGGTGGCCCTTGCCGCTGATTCAACAACGGCATCTGTCCCCGTTACGCTGACTGTCAGCAATGAGTACCGTGCGGTCAATGTTACGGTCCCTGCGTCTCTGCCCGTTGAGGTTATCAACGGCGTGGTCATCACAGCAGACAATGCAAAGATTACCAACAACGCCAAGAACGGTGCGGTACAAATCACGAACATCTCCGTCACGGATGGTGCGTACAAAGTCGGTGATTACGAGAATTTCAGCGGCAGCAAGACGATTGCTCTGAAAATCAACGGATGCCCCACTATTGGCGTGGGTGCTTTGGCACTGAATGATGCCGCGTTCCCCATCATCAACGCTGGAGAGAGTCAGGCGCTGACATACTTTGCCAAGGTGTCCGGTGATGCACCTAATGCAGAGAATGTGCAGGCTGCAAATGTGATCATTACGATTTCCATCGTAGGATAAGGAGGGCCAATGAAAAAGAAAAACAGTTTTACCCAGCGTGTTCTCTCCCTGCTGTTGGTATTCCTGATGGTGGTGACGCTGTTCCCAACCTCGGCATGTGCAGCAGAAAGCTGCACGGGTGACGGACACATGGAGTCGGTATATGAGATCGGCAATGATACAGAAATCGTGGAGATTGCGACCAGCGGCACAGTTGGCGAAAGTGAGGTCTATTGGGCATTTGATGCGGAAACCGGTCGGCTGACGATCAGCGGCAACGGTGGCTGTGATACCTTTACCAGCGTGGACGATCAGCCCTGGGCACATCTGCGAGCCGAAATTCGTGAGGTGTGGTTCGATGGTATGGATAAACTGTCAATCGAGAGTCTGGCATACTGGTTTGACGGTTGCACGGCATTGACAACCGCTGAGATTCCCTACACCACTCCCTTGATTGGCGAGAACGCATTTGCAGATTGTGACGCACTGGAAGGCTTGATGCTCTACTACGATGGCGAGGGATTCACCATTACTCCGGGTGCATTCGCTACCGATGATTGGAGCGCTCTTGAGGTTGCGTTTATTGCATTCTCGGAAAGCACCATGCAAACGATCTATACATTCGATTGGGCAAGCGAGAATCGCTTTACGCGATTTGTAGATGTATACGGACTTGTCCATCTTGAAACAGGATACTGCCCTTACTGTAAGGACACTTATAGCTATACGCTCGAGTATGAGTACTGGTCGGAATTCAGTCATACATTGCGTTTCTGGTGTTCCAACTGTGGACAGGATCAAAGTATGGGGTTCAGTAACGAAAACCATACTTTCAGTAACAGCGGAACCTGTACGCTGTGCCAATATTACGACGAATCAAAAGATAACACGATTTGCGAACACGATTCTACCAGCACCACATGGTCGGGATGCGATTGGTCCGAATATTGTGACAACTGTGATGAGTTGATCGATTACGGCACAACCCACGGCACCTATACCTACGGCGATTGGGAATACTACACGACCTCTCAGCATCGTCGTACCTATACCTGTGACGACTGTGGAGAGGGCTCCTATTCCTACGGTTACCACTCCACGACTACAGAATACAGTAAATACAGCGCTACCCAGCATACCGAGGGATCTTACTGCTCTGGCTGCGAAAGCTACATTGGCTCCACTACCAAGGTAAGCCACAGTTTTACCTATGGTTCCTGGGCTTCCTATGACGATTCTCAGCATCGCAGGACAAAGACCTGTTCCGACTGCGGGTACAGCACCTATGAGTACGCAGATCATTCTCTGACCTACGGTAGCTATACTTCCTACAATACCACCCAGCATCGCAGAAAGGTGTCCTGCTCCTGCGGCTACTTTACCTACGAGTATGTAAACCACACGATTACCACCGGCTCTTGGATCAGTGCTTCGGATACCCAGCACTCTCGTACCAAGTCTTGTTCTGTGTGCAGTTACAGCACCACGGAAACAAAATCCCATTCCATCACTAATGGAACTTGGACAAATATATCAGCGACACAACACCAGCGCACCAACAAGTGCTCTTCCTGTAATTACAGCAAGACGGAGAAAGCCTCCCATACGATCTCCAGTACTGCATGGACGAGCATTTCTTCTACACAACACCAGAGAACAAATTCCTGTGCTACCTGTTCGTACAGCGCCACCGAGAAAACAAGCCACAGCATCAGCAGCACAGCGTGGAAGAGCATATCAGATACGCAGCACTCCAGAACCAATAGCTGCTCCTGTGGTTACTCTGCCGTCGAGGTGGTTTCCCATACCATCACACATTCCGCTTGGGTCAGCATTTCAGCGAAGCAACATCAGCGTACCAATAGTTGTTCTTGCGGATATTCCGTGAAGGAGACTGTTGCCCATGCAGACGGTAACGCAGATGATTGCTGCGATAGCTGTAATTATCTGATGACCAGGTTCTCCGTTACCGTTCCTGCCAATCTCAGTCTGATGATGGCATCTAACGGTGAGATTAGCTCTGCTACCACGGCAGCGATCATCAACAACTCCACTGATGCTGTAGAGGTGACAGCTATTACCATCACTGCCGCAGGCGATTGGACGCTGGTTCCGTTCAACCACAATATGGCGGCAGCAAAGGTAGACTCCAAGCTCATCGGCTTCTCTATCAACGGTGCTGTGACAGCGAGAACCGGCAGGAGCGAGCAGTTGTCTCTTCCCGGTGACTGGACGATTGCCAAGGGCGCATCCCTGCCTCTGACCTATGATGCGGTGGCGTCCGCAACCTCTGTGGCGATCAATAACGAACAGGTGCTGACACTGGTGTTCGTGATTGATTGGGTGGACAGATGATCTGTCCGCCTAACCCGGAAGGGGGTGACACATCATGCAGGAGGAAGTGGAGAGCAAAGTTGCTGTCCTGATCGTTAATACGGGTAAGCTCACCGAGCAGGAGCTTCACAAAGCGCTGGCGGCAATGCTACGGGAACTGAAGGGTAAAATGGACGATGCGAAACACCCCCACGGAAAAATGACAGTGAAACAACTTGCCGCACAGAATCACGGAATGCAGAGTATCGAGGTGTCGGATAAAAACATCGGCTCGTTCAATCGGATCGCGCGAAAATACGGCATCGACTTTGCTCCATTTAAGGTCAAGGGCGAGAATAAGTATCTGATCTTTTTCAAAGCACCGGATAAGGATGCGATGACAGCAGCGTTCAAGGAGTACACCGCCAAGCAGATCGGAAAATCGCAGCGCCCCTCCGTACTGCAAAAGCTTCAGCATTTCAAATCCCTCATCAAAACAGCAGTGGTGGATCGAACGAAAAAGAAGGAGTGGGAGCGATGAAGCGTACAAACTTCAAAAAGCTCCTGCTCCTCAATTCACCCTATCTGCTTTTTGTTTACATGGGAATGAAACTGAGTGAAGCTGTGCGGCTCACACCGGGGATGGACTTTTCTGAAAAGTTTCTGTATCTCCCGGACGGATTTTCTGCAGCGTTTTCTTCTGCACTTCCAAGTGTTCATCCGGCAGACCTCTGTGTAGGCATTGCCTGTGCGTTGCTTGTTCGCTTGGTAGTTTATGTCAAGGGAAAAAACGCCAAGAAGTTTCGCAAAAACAAAGAGTACGGTAGTGCCAGATGGGGCAGTCCGGAGGACATCGCACCATACATGGATGCTGATTTTTCCAATAACATCATCCTCACGCAGACGGAACAGCTGACCATGAACAACCGTCCGAAAGATCCGCTTACATCACGCAATAAGAATGTGCTTGTGATCGGAGGAAGTGGTTCCGGTAAAACCCATTTCTGGCTCAAGCCTAATCTGCTCCAATGTACATCTGAGCAGTACCCCGTCAGCTTTGTGGTCATAGATCCCAAAGGCTCCGTTGTGATAGAGTGCGGAAACGCACTCCTAAAACACGGATATCGGCTGAAAATCCTCAACACCATCAATTTCAAAAAGTCCATGCACTACAATCCCTTTGCCTACATCCATAGCGAAAAGGATATTTTGAAGCTGGTTACCTGCTTAATTGCCAATACCAAGGGCGAAGGAAAAGCCGGTGATGATTTCTGGGTGAAGGCAGAAACGCTGCTTTACACGGCACTTATCGGCTATATTCACTATGAAGCACCGGTGGAGGAACAGAATTTTTCCACGCTGATCGAGTTCATCAATGCTATGGAGGTTCGAGAAGACGATGAGGAGTTCAAGAACAGCGTAGATCTCATGTTTGAGGAACTGGAAAAAGAAAAGCCCAATCACTTTGCAGTACGTCAATATGCCAAATATAAATTAGCCGCGGGAGTTGTATGCTTTAAGAGACTTCTTAATCACACGATTAGGAAGTCCCTTAAAACATATAACGAAGGAAGGAGATACACTTGAGCAAGAAACAAATCACTGCTCTTTACGAGCGTCTAAGCCGTGATGACGACTTGGAGGGCGAATCCAACAGTATATCCAATCAAAAGAAGCAGTTGGAAGATTATGCCCGTCAGCATGGTTTTCCCAACCCTGTCCACTTCACGGACGATGGTATCAGCGGCACTTGCTTTGATCGCCCCGGCTTTCTGGCAATGATGAGAGAAGTTGAAGCCGGGAATGTCGAGTATTTGTGCATCAAGGACATGAGCCGTCTGGGGCGTGATTATCTGAAGGTCGGTCAGATCATGGAGATCCTCCGACAGAAAGGTGTCCGTCTTATTGCCATCAACGATGGTGTGGACAGTGCCAGAGGGGACGATGACTTCACTCCCTTCCGCAACATCATGAACGAGTATTACGCCAGAGACACAAGCCGTAAAATTCGTTCCACTTTCCAATCCAAAGGCAAGACGGGCAAGCACCTCACAGGCTTAGTCATTTATGGCTACCTCTGGAACGAGAAGCGAGACCAGTGGCTCATAGATGAAGAAGCCGCAGCAGTGGTAAAACGCATCTTCTCCATGACGATTGATGGATTGGGACCATATCAGATTGCCCAGAAGCTGACAGACGAACAGGTTCTCATTCCGGCTGCTCACCTTGCCCAGCATGGTGAGGGAGTGAACAAGAGCAAATCCTTCAAGAATATCTACGGATGGGGTTCATCTACCATCGTCAACATCCTGCAAAAGCGTGAGTATCTGGGTCACACCATCAACTTCAAGACACGAAAACACTTCAAGGACAAGAAAAGCCATTATGTCCCAGAGGATGAATGGACGATTTTTGAGAATACCCACGAACCAATCATTGACCAAGAGACATTTGATCTGGTTCAAAAAGTCCGCAGCAATGTGAGGCGGTATCCAAACGGTTGGGGCGAGACAGCACCTCTGACGGGATTGCTTTTCTGCGCCGATTGTGGTGGCAAGATGTATGTCCATCGGACAAACAACGGCAAGCGGATTTCTCAATACACTTGTTCCCAGTACAGCAAAATCCCTGTAGGTGAACTTTGTTCCACCCAACATCGTATCAACGAGGATGTTGTTCTGGAGTTGATCTCCGACCTCTTGAAGGCGATTGCCGACTACGCCAAACACGATAGAGCGGACTTTATTCGCGTCGTACAGCAAGCGCAGGACAATCAGCAGTCCTACGAAGTCAAACGGCAAAAGACCCGTCTTGCAGCCGCGAAAAACAGGAAGGATGAGCTGGAAACGCTCCTCTGCAAGATTTACGAGGACAATATCTTGGGCAAGCTGTCAGATGACAGATATACCACTCTGGATGCTAAATATGCCAAGGAACAATCTGACCTTGCAGAGGAGATTGCTGCCATTGAAAACAGTCTCGCGTCATACGAGAAAAACAAGAAGTCCGCAGAACGCTTTATCTCTCTGATCGAGAAATATGAGAACTTCGATCATCTGTCCATTGCAATGCTCAATGAACTTGTTGACAAGATTCTTGTTCACGAGCGTGACCGCAAAGGCAGCAAACAGACCACACAGGAGATCGAGGTGTTCTTCAACTTTGTTGGGCGGTTTGTCCCTCCCTCTTTTGGCGAGGAGCTTACGCCGGAGGAAATGGAAGCGATCCGCAAGCGTGAAGCACGAAAGGACAGGCTGCATCAAAACTACTTGAAGCGAAAAGCAAGCGGCAAGCAAAAAGAGTATGAAGAACGGATACGAGCCAAGAAAAAAGCGGAGCTTGACGTAAAGAAAGATGCTCTCCGGGCAGAGGATATTGCCCATGGCGTATTTGTTCCGGTGAGCAATCTTCCTGTGCTTGAGCCGAGAAAGAATACGGATCATCCAATTCATACATCTACCCAGTACGCATAAATAGGAGGTTGCCAGTTATGATCTTAGATGCACTTTATGAAGGACAGGTCTATCCTGCGGAAACCGTGATTCCACAATGCAAGGAGTTCCGTGAAGCAGAAAGGCAGATATCTAACCTCTTGAATCTCTTGGAACAGCGTTTAGAGAAAGACGACTGTGATAGGCTTGAAAACCTCAAGGAGCTGTTCTTCGATAATCATCGTCTTGACTGTAAGGAGAATTTCAAACACGGCTTTGCGATGGGGGTTCTGCTGATGAAGGAAGTGTATGAACTGTCCTCTGGATATACCAGAGAAACACCATAAGATGTGCAGCAAAAAGCGGCAGAGATTTGTCAGGATCTCTGCTGCTTTTGCTTTTTATGCTACAAAAAATGAACTACCTAACTGGAGGAGCAACATGGAAAAACTGACGAAGTACGAGAAGGAAACGATCATCCTTTTCAATGAAGGCGAGGACACGGCGAGTATCTACACCTACAATGCCGGACTACGAAAGCGGCTTGCAGCATTCAGTAAGCAGTATCCAGATCACTGTCGTCTGGAACAGTCACACGAGCAAGGCGGGGTGTCTTATGTTCTTGATAAGTCCCGACTGTCCGTCCGTCTGCAACCGCCGTACAGCGAGGAGCGCAGGCAAAAAGCCAGCGAGAACGCCAAGAAAAACGGTTTCAGCAGTCAATCGGAATAATGTGGCGTTTGGAGCTGGCATGCGGTCAAAATGTCAGAACTGCATCCGATGTTTGGACCGCAGTATTGCATAGAGTATCAACTATGTCAGTTATGAAAAACACAGTTTCTGCAACCTATATTTCAAATTCAGTCATTTCCATTAGGTTGAAGAGTTTGTACTTTTATGGTAAAATATGATCCGAAATATGAATTTGCAGAGTTCGACAAACTTGAATTTGTCTAACAGAGCAGGGACAAAAATTCCTGCTCTTTATTAAACTATTTTGTTATATTTTCCCGTAGAAGTTGTGTATATAGGTGAAAAGGTAATTTTGAAAGTGAGGTGAAGCAAATGGATGATGCAAAAATCGTGCAGATGTATTTTGACAGAGATGAGCAGGCTATTCCAGCAACCGCAGACAAGTATGGTAACTACTGTACTTCTATTGCAAACAATATCTTAGGCAATCACGAAGATGCAGAAGAATGTGTCAATGATACATATCTAAACACCTGGAATTCCATCCCACCCCATAGGCCTAAAATGCTATCTACATTCCTGGGCAAGATTGTTCGCAATCTGGCATTTAACAGATACAAACGCAACACCGCAGATAAACGGGGAGGTGGTGAAATAACGGCGGTACTTGACGAATTGGCAAACTGCGTATCTGGAAATGATGATGTTGAGCAAGCCTATGAATACAAAGAACTGACTGCAGGCATCAATGACTTTTTAGCTACTCTGCCAGCAGAGAAGCGGAATATCTTTGTATGCCGATACTGGTACACAGATAGCATTGCCGACATTGCCGCTCGGTTTGATATGACCTATTCTGCCGTGTCCATGATGCTGAACCGACTAAGAACCAAATTACACAACTATCTAATAGAACGGGGGTATGAACTATGAAAAAAGAAAATCTTTATGAAGCCATTGGCGAAATTAACGAAGACTATATCAATGAAGCTCATAAGACCGTAAAAAAGAAATCCCGCCCTGTTTGGGTAAAATGGGTGTCTATGGCAGCCTGTCTATCCCTCATAGTAATGCTCGGGATTTTCGGCAACCTGTTTCGTTTGCTCGACACACCCGACATCTCCGATAACAGCATCTTATCGTATTTTGTAATCACTGCACAAGCAGCGAATGGGGAACCAACGGAATTGAACTTTACCAGTAGTTGTATTAATTCGGGAAAATCAAACTGCAATCTTTTTGGACATGATAGGCCACTGTTTCATTTTGATGTTAAGCCATCAGAACTCGAAAACAATGAAGCTGTATACCAACGATTTGATATATCTATCTCCTACGACGGAACTACTGTTACTGTTGCGGATGAACACATCTCAGTAGCTTATCTCGCTTCTGCTCACTCTTCCCAAACGTATGGGTACTCAATCTTTGGTTGGTTTACAGAACCAACAGATGTTATTGTAACAATTACCGATAAAGAAAGCCGTGAAATCGTGGAAATGTTAACGGTAAACGTAAAATATATGGCAGATACGCAAGAGTATGAACTTGAATTGACTAACTTAACCACAAAGTTCTCTGAGCTATCTACGGCTGATTAAGCTGACCAATTCCAATTTGACAAAGGAGTGTGAGATTATGAAGCAATTACACAAGTTTCTCAAGATATTCATTTTTTTGCAATTAGGCTCTTGTTGTGGTCGTGTGCTTCAAAGGTATCTTGATTTCGTAAATCATCCCGAAATATATGCCTATTACTCTGCTCCTTGGTATACAGGAATTACCATCACAGTTATTCTTACGGCAATAACTGTTTTGATTACAACGATTGCCTATTTTGTGGTTGGACACTTAATCAAGAAGAGAGAGCAAAATAAGACAGAATAACCAATTCCAATTTGACAAAGGAGTGTGATTGTATGAAAAGATTGATGGCTGTTGCTCTTGTAATGGCTCTGCTCCTTAGTTTGGTTGCTTGTAGTGGTAAGACTATCGGCAAAATAAGTGGTGCTGAAAATGAATATATCACCATTGATGATGTGAAATATGGCTTAGACGCAGATAACGATTTCAGTCAAGCAGACAAAGGAACTTATTTAGGGAAAGTATCAAACGCTAAAATCACGATGAAAGTCTATTCTGTCAAAGGTGATGCCGAAGCAGAATATATCTATGCTGTTTGGGATTGGGAGGGTGCTTTCTACAAGAAAGAGCAATAAACAAATTCCAATTTGACAAAGGAGTGTGATTGTATGAAAAAGTTGATAGCATTAGTTTTGGCATTAGTTTGTGTGCTTGGCTTGGTTGCTTGTGGTGCAAAGGAGCAGACAACACCTAACACACCCAATGCAACGATACCTTCGATTATGTATGAGGGCAATCTATACAAGACAACAGGCAAACAAATCCCAGCAGAGGTTGATGAAACTGCTATTGTAGGAAACATAAGTTCAGTTGTTCCGTTATCTCAGTTTCCTACTAATGACGGCGAAGCAAACTTTGGTCAAGTGGGTGACCCGTACGCACTCACAGCAGATGGCTTAGTGGTATTGCTCAATAACGAATGGACTTTGTTTGAGCTGTTGGAAGTAGAATAATCTATTAAGCCAATTCCAATTGGTCGGGCAGATACGGCGTTCGACCTGCTTTTAGAATACTTCATAATGACTAAAACAAAGGCGATCAACTCTATGTGGTTGGTCGCTTTTGCTTTGCCCATTATTGTGAAAGGAGCTGACCCGGATGACAAACGAAAAACTTGAAAAGCTGAAGCACGACAAGTATGTTGCGAAAAAGAAGTTGACCGCAGCCAAACACAGAGAGAAACAGATAGAAAGTGAGCTGAAGCGGCTGACCAGAAGCGAGCGTACGCACCGCCTTTGTACTCGTGCCGGAATGTTGGAAGCGTTCTTGCGAGAACCAACCCTGCTGACTGACGATGATGTAATGGAGCTGCTGACCTTCATATTCCAGAGTAAAGCGGTTCACGAGAAGCTGAATATGCTGATCGAGAACCGAAAAGAAACGGCGACAACGGGAGCTGATGAGCCCTTAGCGTAAGATAAGGGCGCAACTATACACCGCCCAAGGCGGTGCGTTGCGTTCTGCCGAAAGCCCCTTGCAGGGAGCAGATGATTTCCGCTGATCCGCTTCAATCATCCAGGGGAATGAATTCCCCTGCGCTGGCGTTGCCAGCTACCCCTTTGTAGACTCGCTACCTGAAAACGATTATAAATTGTTTTCAGGTAGCGAGTTCTCAGAATAGCTATTTCGTTTTCAACTCGGCTATGTTATACTAAAGTAAACTATAACAGTTAGATAACTTGAATTTGGCTTTGTAAAATTCTAATGTTATCGTTACCCTTCCTACAAGCAGCCAACTATTTTCCTTTAAGTTTACATTTCTGAAGGAGATTGCACCATGAAGATTTCTCATATCGAAAACGAAGAACTCAGTATGCGCATCTATCGGGCTTGTATGGACGCAGGCTTTGATGATTGTGGGATTATTTCCATCGAGGATATGGATACATATATTGCCAATACCCGAAAGCGGATCGAAGCAGTTCCCGCCAGTGCCGGTTTTTACAAGAACGCGATTTCCGGTACTGAAGAAATCAGAACCCGCTTTCCCTGGTCGAAATCCATTGTAATCTGCCTGTCCTGGATCGGCAAGTACAAATATCCCGAGGATTTGCAGGGACTGTATGCCAAAGGTTTTTTCATTTCTCGTGACAGCGATAAGAACGGTCCAGAGCATTTGCGAAAGCACAATCTGGGACGGTGGTTCGATGAAAATCAAATCGAATGGACAGGAACCATCAAGGAGAACGGCTTTGGCATTTGGGGTCTCCGTCATGCTGCGGAAATAGCGGGCATTGGCATGATCCGCCGGAATAACTTTCTGTACAATGAAGACGGTTCGTGGATAGAGCTGGATAGCTTTTTGATTGGAGAGCATTGCAGACTTTATCAGGACAAAAAGTTTCCTCCCTGCCCTGCAGGCTGTACCATTTGTCAGAAAGCTTGTCCATCAAGCGCCCTCGGTGCGCCCTACACGCTGAATCCTTTTCATTGCTTATCCTTTATCAATACATTTGGAAGAGGTATTATACCGGAAGGATTGCGGGAGGAACAGCTTGGAATGTGGATTGTGGGCTGTGACGCGTGTCAGGATGCCTGTCCCTTCAATCGCAAGCACGATTGGTCTCAGGGAGAGGACTTCCCCGGTCTTAACGATCTTGTTGAACGAATGCAAGCGCAAAATGTACTGACTGCCAGCGATGAAGAATTGGTGCAAATCTGCCGCCGAACAGCGGATCATCTTTCTGAAAAAGATGTGGATGTACTGAGAGCAAGTGCCGGACGAGCTCTGCGCATGAAGGCAAAAGCTGATTAAGGCGAATAACAACTCAACCATAACAGCGTGACAATTCCATTTGACGGAGGTGCTATCATGCGTATAGAACATATAGCAATGTATGTAAACGACTTAGAAAAGGCACGGACTTTCTTTATGAAATACTTTGGTGCCACTTCGAATGAAGGATATCACAATGCAAAAACAGACTTTCGTTCTTATTTTTTGAGTTTCGACCAGGGAGCACGGTTGGAAATTATGAACAAGCCCCAGATGTCTGACACAGAAAAAGGACCGACTCGCACAGGCTACATCCATATCGCTTTCAGCCTTGGAAACAAAGCCGCCGTTGATGAACTCACGGAAAAGCTGAGAGTTGATGGCTACGAAGTAATCAGCGGCCCAAGAACAACAGGTGATGGCTACTATGAAAGCTGCATTGTGGGAATTGAGGGAAACCAGATTGAGATAACCGTATAACAAATGCCAATGGTCGGCCTGATTGCCCATGCGACAACTCAATAACCACAGTATTCTAAGCGGTACAGCAAGCAGGAAATCTGAAAAGGTTTCCTGCTTTTTTTGCGCCCAAATTAGATAAGAAGGAGATGATAATTATGCCCAATCCGCACTTTGATATTTCAATCACACAGCGAAGCAAGGGCAAGTCTGCTGTTGCCGGAGCAGCATATCAGAGTGGCGATAAACTGTTTTCCGAGTACGATCAAAAATACAAAAACTACACGAGGAAGCAAGGCATCGTTTACACGGAAATCATGCTTCCTGCGAATGCACCACCCGAATATGCCGATAGAGAAACGTTGTGGAACTCAGCCGAGGAAATTGAGAAGCAGTGGAACTCTCAGCTTGCCAGACGCTTTGTTCTTACATTCCCACGAGAGATTCCGAGTGAGCACTATCCGCAGATGGTCAGAGACTACTGCATGGAGCATTTTGTGTCCAAGGGAATGTGTTGCGACTTCGCAATTCACGATCCCAGTCCGCCGGGACACAACCCTCATTGTCATGTGATGCTCACAATGAGGGCAATGGACGAGCATGGAAAATGGCTGCCCAAGAGCCGAAAGGTTTATGACCTTGACGAGAACGGTGAGCGCATCAGACTTCCCTCCGGCAACTGGAAATGCCACAAGGAAAACACCGTGGACTGGAACGAGCAGTACCACGGAGAGGAGTGGAGACATGGCTGGGAAGTTGTTCAGAATCGCTATCTTGAAATGATCGGCAGTGCCGAGAGAGTGGATCTTCGTTCCTATGAACGGCAAGGACTGGACACAATCCCGACCGTTCATATGGGGCCTGCGGTCACGCAAATGGAGCGGCGAGGTGTAAAGACCAACATTGGAAATCTGAACCGCGACATCCGAGCTGCCAACAGAATGATGAGAGCAATTCGGAACACGATCAGCAGTTTGCGAGATTGGATAGCTGCAATCCTCGAAGCAAGAAAAGAACTTCTTGCCGAACTGGACGCTGCAAATCAATCTCCCTCGCTCTCTGCTCTGCTCAATGATTATATGGATCTGCGCAAGGCAGAACGTAGCGAGTGGTCTGAATACGGACAGCGGAAAGGTTCTCTTGCTGACTTGCAGGCTGTGTCAAAGGCCGTCAGTTACCTCAGCGACCACGACCTTACTACGCTGGAAAACCTCGATGAAAGTCTGGAAGCTCTGAATACAAAAGTCAGTACTGTCCGTGCGGAAATGAGGAAAGCCGAGAAGAGACTGAAAACGATTGACAACATCCAACGAGCGGTTGCTACTTGCCAAACGCACAAGGTCATCCATGACAAGTATGTAAAGATTGGCTGGAAAACAGCGCAGAACGCTTTTGCAGAGAAGCATGAATCAGAGCTGGAGGCATACAACAAGGCGTTCCGCTATTTGAAAAAGCAAGGTGTCGATCTGTCTGTTGATTTGAAAAAGCTTCGAGCAGAAAGCGATGATCTGACACGAAACATCAAACTAAAAGAAACGGAGTTGAGAACAATTCAAAACGAACTGAAACCGATGGAAGAAATTCGTCACTGGGTCGGCAAGGTTCTCAGTGCCAACATTGACACGGTTGAAAAGAAAGCTGAGCCCAGACATTCGATCAGAGAAATGCTGGCGGATCTTCAGCCGCAATCTCGCAAATCCCACACCACGCATCAGCAACAAAAAGATTCTATCAATAAGGAGCATTAAGCACCTGCCGTTTTCTTCTGGAAAATGTCAGGTGCTTTTTTGTTTCCCGAAAGGAGCCGCAAATGAGTGTATTTGATTCCCTCAAACAAAATGTGACTGCCAGACAGGCAGCAGAACTTTATGGCATCCCCGTCAACCGCTACGGCATGGCTGTCTGTCCTTTTCACGATGACAAGAATCCAAGCATGAAAGTGGATAGTCGCTTCCATTGCTTTGGGTGTCAGGCAGATGGCGATGCCGTTGATTTCGTCTCCCGGCTGTTCGGTTTGTCGAGCAAGGATGCTGCGATGAAGTTAGCTGCCGATGTCGGCATCAGCTATGAGAACCACCGCAAGCCGATAGCCAAGCCGCACATTCGGGAACCCACTCCCGAACAGAAGTATCAGCAGGAAGAGATCCATTGTCATAGGGTGTTGTCCGATTATTACCACCTACTTCAAGGATGGAAAAAGGAATACGCGCCCAAGCAGGCAGATGAAGAATGGCATCCACTATTCATTGAAGCTGTGCAGCAAGAAAGCTACATTGAACATCTTCTCGATGTCCTGTTGTGCGGCTCGTTGGAGAAGCGGAAAGAACTCGTAACCGGACAGCGGAAAGAGGTGATGAAACTGGAACAGCGTGTCCGGGAATTGTCTGTCAAATCATCTGCACACCGTAGAGTCGGTAAAAGAAAAACCAGAAGCACACCAGAACGGTAAGGAGGAAATATTTGATGAATGCTATTTCAGCTAATGCCCCGACCACCTACAAGAAGATGATCGGGCAGACCACCTATGTAGTCAGAGTTCACTTCAGCGAGAAGAGCAAGGACACACTGGCAGATAAAATCAAGCGTCTGCTGACGGAGGAGGTGGCAAAGATGTGATTCTTTGAAAAATGATTAAAAAGTCCTTGACATTTCGTTTCAGGCAAGACAGCTAAGTCTATCCTCATTTCCTGCGGTGCGCGTCTTGCGCCCTTTGATATTCAGGAACTGCGGGAGCTGACGGCGTATGACGAACTGGAGCTGGACACTCTTGGCGACCAAAAGACAGCCCTCTTTCTCATCATGAGCGATACGGACTCAACATTCAATTTTCTGCTCTCCATGTGCTATACCCAACTGTTCAATCTGCTGTGCGAAAAGGCAGACGATGTTTACGGTGGTCGATTGCCTGTCCATGTGCGCTGTCTGATCGACGAGGCGGCGAATATCGGGCAGATCCCGAACCTTGAAAAGCTGGTGGCGACGATCCGCAGCCGTGAGATCTCAGCTTGTCTGATCCTACAGGCACAAAGTCAACTCAAAGCGTTGTATAAGGATAATGCTGATACGATTATCGGCAATATGGACTGCTCCATTTTCCTCGGCGGTCGTGAGCCGGGTACGCTGAAGGAACTTTCTGCGGCACTCGGCAAGGAAACTGTGGATACCTACAACACCGGTGAAAGCCGTGGTCGTGAGGTTTCCCACTCGCTCAACTACCAGAAGCTCGGTCGAGAGCTGATGTCACAGGACGAATTGGCGGTGCTGGATGGAAGAAAGTGTATCCTCCAGCTTCGCGGCGTCAGGCCGTTCCTGTCGGACAAATATGATCTGACCAAACATCCCCTATACCGTTACACAGCCAACTACGACAAGAGAAACGCATTGGACATTGAACGTTTCCTGTCCCATAACCTCAAGCTCCGACCGGAGGATGCTTTTGAGGTGTACTGCGCAGACCTCTCCGGTGTAGCCGTTGGCTGATCCCAGCGGCAAATGACAATCTCAGTGATAATCGTGAAATGCGTATCTTCCAAATTTTTGTATTTTTCGGAGGTACACTATGGATTTTTTCAACTCTGCTATCAATGTTCTTCAGACGCTGGTCATTGCGCTCGGTGCCGGTCTGGGTGTCTGGGGTCTTATCAACCTTATGGAAGGTTACGGCAACGATAACCCCGGCGCAAAGAGCCAGGGCATGAAGCAGCTCATGGCTGGTGCCGGTGTTGCTGTGATCGGTGTCGTTCTCGTCCCTCTGCTGTCCGGTCTGTTCGCGGTCGGCGGCTAATAGCGGCTTTCTCAAATCTGCCGGGATGTCGCATGATTGCGGCATCCCGGTGAAAGGAGGGACAACCAAATGGAATACTTGTGGAACAAGATTACAGAGTGGCTCAAGGAATTGCTTGTAGGTGGTATCACCAGTAATCTCTCCGGTATGTTTGAGGCGACAAATCAGAAAGTTGCGGAGATCTCCGGCGAGGTCGGGCTGACACCGCAGGCGTGGAACGCCAGCATCTTCAACATGATCCAAAATCTGTCTGAAACCGTGATTGTTCCCATTGCCGGTGCAATACTGGCTTTCGTGATGACTCTTGAATTGATCCAGCTCATCACAGACAGAAATAATCTTCATGATGTGGATACTTGGATGTTCTTCAAATGGGTGTTCAAATCTGCCTGCGCCGTTCTCATTGTTACAAACACATGGACTATCGTGATGGGCGTGTTCGATGCGGCGCAAAGCGTGGTTTCCCACGCATCCGGCGTCATCATTGGTGATACAAGTATTGACATATCATCCGTCATATCTGACATGGAGACGCGGCTTATGGAAATGGATATTGGCCCGTTGTTTGGTCTCTGGTTTCAGTCAATGTTTGTCGGTATCACCATGTGGGCGCTGACCATCTGCATCTTCATCGTCATCTACGGTCGTATGATTGAGATATATCTTGTCACATCCATCGCGCCCATCCCTATGGCGACGATGCTCGGCAAGGAATGGGGCGGCATGGGGCAGAACTATCTTCGTTCTTTGTTCGCCCTCGGCTTCCAAGCCTTTCTTATCATTGTGTGCGTAGCGATCTACTCTGTACTGGTGCAGAATATCGCTGTGGGTTCGGACATCAGCGGTGCGATCTGGACTTGCATGGGATATACGGTGCTGCTGTGTTTCTGCCTGTTTAAGACAAGCAGTCTTGCAAAATCTGTATTCAACGCCCATTAACGGAGGTGAATATCGTGGCGTATGTCAATGTTCCCAAGGACTTGACCAAAGTCAAGACCAAGGTGCTTTTCAATCTCACAAAACGACAGCTCATTTGCTTTAGCGGCGGACTCCTCATGGGAGTACCGCTTTTCTTTTTGCTCAAAGGCGTAACCGGAGCCAGCGTGGCAGCGATGGTGATGATCCTTGTTATGCTGCCTGCGTTTCTGCTTGCCATGTATGAGAAAAACGGTCAACCGCTGGAGGTCATTCTTCGCAATCTTCTTCGCGTCTGTTTTCTGAGGCCGAAACAGCGCCCTTATAAGACAAATAACTATTATGTCGTGCTTGAACGGCAGGCACGGCTTGAACAGGAGGTGTATCAAATTGTCCACAGAAAAAAGACTGGATCGCGCGCAGCGGCAGCAGATCAATGCCGCCATTGCCAAAGCCAGAAGGATGAATAAAAAAGAGCTGTCCGCACAGGACAGCATTGCGTATCAGCGTATGTGGCCTGACGGTATCTGCCGTGTTACTGATACGCACTATTCCAAAACAATTCAGTTCCAGGACATCAACTACCAGCTCTCTCAGAATGAGGACAAGACTGCAATCTTTGAAGCGTGGAGCGATTTTCTCAACTACTTCGACAGCTCTGTGCAGTTCCAACTTTCCTTCGTAAACCTGTCCGCATCCGAGGAGACTTTTGCCAAAAGCATCGACATCCCCCTTCAGGGTGATGCGTTTGATAGCATTCGCACAGAGTACGCTGCCATGCTGCGCCGTCAGCTCGCCCGTGGCAACAATGGTCTCATCAAGACCAAGTATCTGACCTTTGGTGTAGATGCAGAGAACCTTCGTACCGCCAAGCCGCGCCTTGAGCGAATCGAAACGGATCTGCTCAACAACTTCAAGAGGTTGGGTGTCAGTGCGGAGCCGCTGGACGGACATGGTCGGCTGCGTGTTCTCCATGACATTCTGCGTATGGATGAAATGGAGCCGTTCCGATTCTCGTGGGACTGGTTGGTGCCGTCCGGTCTGTCCACCAAGGATTTTATTGCTCCCAGTTCCTTTGAGTTCAAGACCGGAAAGCAGTTCACCATGGGACGAAAGCTCGGCGCAATAAGTTTTGTGCAGATACTCGCACCGGAACTGAATGACCGAATGCTGGCTGACTTCCTTGATATGGAGAGCAGCGTTGTAGTCAATCTCCATGTGCAGTCGCTGGATCAGGTCAATGCCATCAAGATGGTCAAGCACAAGATTACTGACCTCGACAAGAGCAAGATTGAGGAGCAGAAGAAAGCAGTCCGTGCCGGTTACGATATGGACATCATTCCCAGTGACCTCGCCACCTACGGTACAGAAGCCAAAAAGCTTTTGCAGGATCTCCAGTCCCGCAATGAGCGTATGTTTCTGCTGACTTTCCTTATTCTGAACACAGCAGATACCCAGCGTCAGCTCGACAATAATATCTTTCAGGCATCCAGCATCGCCCAGAAGTATAACTGTCAGCTTACGCGGCTGGACTTCCAGCAGGAGGAAGGACTGATGAGCAGTTTGCCCCTCGGTGTAAATCAGATCGAGATTCAGCGCGGACTCACTACCTCCAGCGTTGCAATCTTCGTGCCATTTACCACGCAGGAACTGTTCCAGACCGGAAAGGAAGCGTTGTACTACGGCATCAATGCTCTGTCCAACAACCTCATCATGGTTGATCGCAAACTGCTGAAGAACCCCAATGGACTGATTCTTGGTACACCCGGCTGTCTCGCCGGTGATACCCGTGTGCGTTTGGCGGACGGCAGCACAGCAACCCTTGCCAATATGGTGGAGTGGGGTGTGGAGACGATGTTAGTGAAGGCATATAACGAGGAATCCAGGGAAATCGTGAATGCGGTTGCCCGTGATATCCGCATTGAAAAATATGTGGATCGGCTTTGGACATGCCACTTTGCAGACGGCTCAAAGCTTTGCTGTACCGGCACGCACCTCATCATGGATGATCAAGGCGACTACATCGAAGCGGAGAAGATCCGCGAGGGTCAGCTGCTCAGCGGCGGTCAAATCGTCAGCCGGGTGTCAGTACAGACGCTTCCGGAGAAAGTCCCTGTCTATGACATGAGCGTTCCGCACCATCTCAATTTCTTGTTGGAAAACGGTCTGGTCGTTCATAACAGCGGCAAGTCCTTCAGCGCAAAGCGTGAGATCACCAACGCATTCCTGCTCTGCCCCGAGGACGACATTCTCATCTGCGACCCGGAGGGCGAGTACACGCCGCTGGTGGAGCGGTTGGACGGACAGATCATCAAGCTGTCGCCTACGGGTAAGGGCTATGACGGTGAGCCGTGCTACATCAATCCGTTGGATCTGACTCTTGATTACAGCGATGATGAAAACCCTCTGTCGCTGAAATCGGACTTCATTCTCAGTCTGTGTGAGTTGATCGTCGGCAGCAAGGATGGACTTGCACCCGTTGAGAAAACCGTCATCGACCGATGTGTGCGGCTGATCTACCGCGACTACCTCAACGATCCGCGACCGGAGAACATGCCGATTCTGGAGGATCTGTACAATGCGCTCCGTGCACAAGATGAAAAGGAAGCGCAGTTTGTGGCAACGGCTCTGGAAATCTATGTCAGCGGTTCTCTGAATGTGTTCAACCACCGCACCAATGTCAACATTAACAATCGCATCGTCTGCTATGACATTAAGGAGCTGGGTAAGCAGCTCAAGAAGATCGGTATGCTCATTGTGCAGGATGCGGTGTGGAATCGAGTCACCATCAACCGCGCCCTGCACAAGACTACGAGATACTATATGGATGAGTTTCATCTGCTCTTGAAGGAGGAGCAGACTGCTTCGTACAGTGTCGAGATCTGGAAAAGATACCGTAAATGGGGCGGCATCCCGACCGGAATAACGCAGAATGTCAAGGATTTGCTGGCCTCTCGCGAGGTGGAGAATATCTTTGAAAACTCCGACTTCGTGTATATGCTCAATCAGGCATCCGGCGACCGCCAGATCCTCGCCAAACAACTGAATATTTCTCCTCATCAGCTCTCGTATGTCACCCACAGCGGTGAAGGTGAAGGGCTGCTTTTTTATGGCAACACGATCCTGCCCTTCATCGACCGTTTTCCCAAGGACACGGAGCTGTATAAGGTCATGACCACCAAGCCCCAAGAGGTGGCTCAGGAATGAAACGGGAGCCGCGTTTACAGTTTACCGATGAGGAACGAGCATCCCCAGAGCTAAAGAAAGCAGTACAGAAAGCGGACAAAGCTGCGGCGAAAGCTGACAAGGCGCAGAGCAGGATGCCGACGAAAAAGGTGCTTACCAAGGAGCGCAGTACCGATCCCGCTACCGGAAAAGTCAAGTCCCGGCTTCGCTTTGAGGAGATTGAGAAGAAACCGCCATCCAAGCTGACTCATATCGCCGCAGATGCGCCTGTCAATGCTCTTTCCGTGCACCTCCACCGTGAGGTGCGGCAGAGCGAGGAAGATAATGTGGGCGTGGAGTCCGCGCACAAAATCGAAGAAGCTGCAGAGAGCGGCGGACGGTTGATACAATCCGCACACCGTGCCCATCAGCTGAAGCCTTACCGTGCATCTACCCGTGCCGAGCGACAGCTGGAAAAGGCAAATATTTCTGCCTTGCAGAAGAAAGCTCAGATGGAGCATCCGGCCAGCAATCCCTATTCCAAATGGCAGCAAAAGCAAACGATCAAAAAGCAGTATGCTGCTGCCAAGTCCGGTAAAACAGCCGACCGCGCGAAAGCAGGCGCGGAAGCGGCCAAGAAAGCAGTGGAACAGGCGAAAAAGGCTGGGCAGTTTGTGTGGCAGCATAGAAAAGGATTCGCCATTGCTGCCGCTATATTCCTCATGCTGGCGTTTTTGCTGAATGGTCTGTCCTCCTGTTCTGTCATCATAGAGGGCGTTGGTTCCGGTATCACTGCCAGCACCTACGCTTCCCGGGATGAGGACATACTGGGCGCGGAAGAAGCTTACTGCTCCATGGAGCAAGCTTTACAGGAGTATCTGGACAACTATGAGAGTAACCACGACTACGATGAGTACATCTTTGATCTGGACAGCATTGATCATGATCCCTATGTTCTGATCTCTATTCTCTCTGCGCTCCATCCCGGTGAGTGGACGCTGGATGAGGTGCAGGGTACACTCCAGATGATCTTTGATAAGCAGTATATTCTCACTGAGGAAGTAACAAGCGAAATACGGTATCGTACGGAGACTCGCGTCGGATACCGGGTGGTGACAGACCCGGACACCGGGCAAAGCCGCCTTGTCCCATATCTGTATGAGGTTGAAGTTCCGTATCTCTACTACATCTGCACGATCACGCTGGAAAACTTCGATCTCAGCCATGTGCCGGTCTACATTATGAGCGAAGAACAGCTTGGAATGTACGCCACCTATATGGCTTCGCTGGGCAATCGCCCCGACCTGTTCCCGGACTCCGAGTACATTGATCGCTACATCGAGGGCGGTTATCTGGAGTATGACATCCCGGAAGAAGCGCTGGAAGATGAGGTGTTTGCCGCAATGATCGCGGAAGCGGAGAAGTATCTGGGCTACCCCTATGTCTGGGGCGGCAGCAGTCCGTCCACTTCATTCGACTGCTCCGGGTTTGTGAGCTGGGTCATCAACCATTCCGGTTGGAATGTGGGCAGGTTGGGGGCGCAGGGACTGTACGGTATCTGTACGCCGGTGTCGGCATCCACTGCCAGACCGGGCGATCTCGTATTCTTCGTTGGGACGGACGATGTGGAGGGCATTTCCCATGTAGGCATCTATGTTGGAAATGGGATGTTTATCCATTGCGGAAACCCCATCTCTTACGCAAATCTGAATTTAAGTTATTGGCAGGAGCACCTGTATTGCTATGGTCGCCTGCCCTAAAGGAGAGTGAAACGATATGAATCCCAAGATCCCTAAGCTCCGTGAGGAGCTGAATAAAAACAGAAGCAAGATTACCGAGTTGCAGGCAAAGAATCGAGAGCTGGAGAAAAAGCTTCGTGAACTGGAAGATACCGACATCATCGGCATGGTGCGTGAGCACGGCATGAGTATGGAGGAGTTCATTGAGCTGTTCCACAGGATGCATGGCGCACAGTCTACCACCAGCAAGGAGGTGATTCGTCATGAAGCTGTTTAAGCTGCGCGTTCTGCCCGGACTGCTGATTGCTGTGCTGTGCGTTGCAACATTTTCCATCACCGCATTTGCCAGCGATGGTGGTTACTATGCCTCCAATGAGAATGAAGCCGAAACGCCCCCGGATGCCATCGAGGATATTACGATTTCTACCGAAAATGTGGGGCTGGAAAGCGATGGCAGCAACGCTACCACAGAGGTTGATGGCGAGGAGGTCGATCTGGACTCTTTCTTCAACAACCTTTTTGATATTTTCGGTGGCACGGCCGCGCTGACCCCTGTGGGCAATCTGACACTGATCGACGACATCTTGCAAAATGAGAATACAACCAATGTGGAGAGCGTGGAGAACGAACTGAAAAGCAAACAGTTCATCACCGTCCAGAGCAAGAACGGTAATTACTTCTACATCATCATCGACCGCAGCGGCGATACAGAAAATGTCTACTTCCTCAACCTTGTGGATGAAGCTGATCTGTTGGCACTGATGGAGGATGGAGAACAGCCGCCTGCCGTTTGTTCCTGCAAGGACAAATGCTTTGCAGGTTCTGTCAATACTGCTTGTGATATCTGCGCTGTCAATATGACTGAGTGTGTCGGTAAGGAACCGGAGCCTGTGGAGCAGGAAAAGCCTATTGAGGAACCCAAGGAAGAACCTGCCAAGGAGAACAACATGGGCGGCGTGGTTATTGCTATTCTGATCCTCGCTGCAGGCGGAGGCGCGGCCTATTACTATTTTGTTGTGAAGAATGGCACGAAGTCCAACGGAAAGAACCGCGATGACGATGAGTACGACAAAGACGGCGAGGAATACGCCGAGTTTGAGCGGTACGAACCGGAGGACGAGGATACGGAGGATGATGGGGTATGACCTACTTCACCGACAGTCCTTTTGAACGGATGATGCAGCAGCGTCCAAGCGGCAGAAAAGTCCATATCCCTGTCCGATATGCCGCAGATCATCCGTGCAATGTAAAACTTCCCCAGGCACGGCGCGAAAAGCGCCGTGCCGCTCCTCCTGAGAAACCGGCAAAGGAGGGTGATGAATCATGCGACTGATCATTGCCGAGAAACCGTCCGTGGCGCAGAGTATTGCCGCAGTTCTTGGTGCGACAAAGCGATGTGACGGCTATCTGGAGGGCGGCGGCAACATCGTGTCATGGTGCTATGGACATCTGGCAGAGCTGTCTAACGCCGCTGCTTACAATCCCGCCTATGCCAAATGGTCAATGAAAGATTTGCCCATCGTACCCGACATGTTCCAGCACACAATTCGCAAGGACAAGCGAAAACAGTTCGACATTCTGAAATCTCTGATGCACCGCAAAGATGTGACCGAAGTGGTCAATGCCTGCGACAGTGGGCGCGAGGGCGAAGCGATTTTTCGTACCGTCTATAACTTATCCGGGTGCAGGAAAACTATGAGCCGTCTGTGGATCTCGTCTATGGAAGATGATGCGATCCGCAACGGCTTTTCTACGCTCCGACCGGGTAAGGACTATGACGGCCTGTACCTTGCGGCAAAGTGCCGCAGTGAAGCGGATTGGCTGGTGGGCATCAATGCCACACAGTACTTCTCGTTGCTTTACGGGCCGAAGCTGAATATCGGGCGTGTTGTATCGCCTACGCTGGCGTTGCTCGTACAGCGGGAAGCAGAGATCGCGGCGTTTGTACCCGAACCGTTCTATACCATCCAACTCGACTGCGGCTTTACCGCTGTATCGGACAGAAAGAAAGAAAGAAAAAAGCGAAGCGGAAAGCATCAAGGCAATGTGTGCCGGTAAGACGGCGATGGTCAAGAGCGTGGAACACAAGGAGAAAAGCGAAAAGGCACCAGCGCTGTACGATTTGACCACTCTGCAGCGTGATGCCAATCGTATCCTCGGTTACACGGCGCAGCAGACCCTCGACTATCTCCAGAATCTCTATGAAAAGAAGCTCTGCACCTATCCCCGTACCGACAGTCGGTTCCTCACCAATGATATGGAAGCATCTGTGCCGGAGTTTGTTGCCGCCGCAACTGCCGTCTGCGGCGTGTTGCCTGTATCTGAAAATGCAACACAGGTGTGCAACAGCAAAAAAGTCAGCGACCACCATGCCATCGTCCCTACGATCAGCGCGAAAACCGCTGATCTTGCTGCGCTCCCTCTCGGTGAGCGGGAACTTTTGAAATTGGTGGCGGTGGAACTGCTCCGTGCAGTGAGCGAAGCATACCGCTACACGGAAACCGTCATTGCGGCAGAGTGCTGTGGTCACAGTTTTACCGCAAAGGGCAGAACTGTCCTTGACCTCGGCTGGCACGGCATTGGACAGGATACAGAGGAAAAGACGGACAGTCTTCCTAGTGTAGTGGAGGGACAGGAACTGGCAGTGGTATCCACTGCTGTGAAAAATGGAAAGACCGCACCACCCAAACATTACACCGAGGATACGCTCTTGTCCGCTATGGAAACTGTTGGGGCGAAAGATATGCCTGCGGATGCCGAGCGCAAGGGGCTGGGTACACCGGCGACCCGTGCCGGGATATTGGAAAAGTTGGTGACTTCCGGTTTCGTGGAACGGAAAAAGCAGAAGAAAAGTGTACATTTGATTCCTACTGCCCTCGGTACAGCTATTATCACCGTGCTGCCCGAACAGCTCCAGTCTCCGCTGCTGACTGCCGAATGGGAGCACAAGCTGAATCTCGTGGAACACGGCGAGATGGATGCCGAAGCTTTCATGCGGGAAATTGCGCTGATGGTCAACGATCTGGTCAAGACCTACGCTCCGATCCGTGGTGCGGAGGTGCTGTTCCCCACGGGCAGAACCTCGCTGGGCAACTGCCCCCGCTGTGGGAGCGCTGTGACGGAGAGCAAAAAGGGTTTCTTCTGTGAATGCAACGATTGCCGCTTTGGTCTGTGGCATGACAACAAGTATCTCACGAGTAAGAAGATCTCTCTTTCCACAAAGATGGTGGAAAAGCTTCTGAAGGAGCGCAAGGTGCTGGTCCGTAATATCTTCTCCGAGCGCACTGGTTCTTCCTATGATGCTTATCTTGTGCTGAACGATGACGGTGTGAGAACTAGTTTTGCTCTCGACTTTGGTAAGGATACGGCTGAGTAAGCGCAACGCCACCGCATGGTGTGAAAACCATGCGGTGGTAAAGTTCTACGGTTGTTGATGTTATGGTCAAAATTTGATACAATGCTGCTAACAGAAAAACCTGGAATCTGTGAACATTTTGAGGTGCATTATAGTGAGAGATTATTTGAATTACATCAATGATAAATATCCAATCAGAAGAGATGATTTGGAGAAAAAATCCTTTAGAGAATTTGCGCTGCAAGAAGTGAGCAGTTCCAATTATGAAGCAAGCATAGAAATACACAAAAAACAAAATAACATCATCATTGGTAATGTAAACAGCGCAGAAGTGATTTTTACTGCGCATTATGATACGCCAGCATCTTCGATTATTTCAAATGTGATTCTACCTAAAAATCCAGTGTTGAGGGTAATTTGTCAGCTTTGGTTACCCCTCGGTATATTCGCATTGTCATCATTAATTGGATTATTCGTTGTTGTTCTAGTTATAAAAGAGCTGCTCTTACGATGCTTAATGTGGATAGCTCTTTCCTTCGGATTGTACTTCTTATCCTCTTGTTTACTAACCAGATGCTTTAAGAATAAACATAACAAAAATGATAATACCTCTGGTGTTGCAACGGTACTGTCTTTGGTAAAAAGATGTACCTCAAAAAAGATAGCTTTCGTTTTATTTGATAATGAAGAAAGAGGATTATTGGGTTCAAAATCATTCCTCAAAAAAAACAAAAAACTGCCAAAAGATACACTTGTTATCAATTTTGACTGTGTCGGAGCAGGAAACAATGTTTTGTTTGCTGCAAAAAAAGCTGCTAGAAATCACAAACTATATAGCAAATTAAAAGAACACAACCAGTCTAATAACGGCTTTGACGCTTTATTCTATCCTGCATGGAGAGTAACCTCTAATTCGGATCATAAGACTTTTAAGTGCAGCATCGGCGTTGTAACGTGCAAGAAGAAAATGGGCATTTATTATACCGGTAAGATTCATACGAATCGCGATACAGAAGCATACGCTGAAAACATTGATTTTTTAGTTGGAAATATGGCTCGATTTGTTGATGAGCTCTCATAAGTAAGACGATTCCGAATGATTGAGTTGTCAGCTTTTTATTTCAAACTCCCTTCGTTACAACGATGGGAGTTTTTCTACGCCCAAACACGAACCAAAACCATCGAAGAAAGGAGAATCTCAATGTCAGAAAACCAGACCAACAAGGAACGACTGAAAGAAATCACAGACAGCATCGAAGCAGGTATCAAAGAGTTGTTTGCCAGCGACAAGTATGCCCAGTACCTTCAAGTGATGAGCCGCTTTCACCGATACAGTGTCAACAACCAGATGCTCATCTACTTACAGAGGCCGGATGCTACCCTTGTTGCCGGGTTCAACAAGTGGAAAGACCAGTTTCAGCGCAATGTGATGAAGGGCGAAAAGGGCATCAAGATCATTGCGCCTACGCCGTTCAAAAAGAAGATCGAGGAGCAGAAGATGGACCCGGATACCATGCTCCCTCTGCTGGATGCGGAGGGCAATCCTATCATGGAGGAAAAGGAGATCAAAATCCCTATGTTCAAACCAGTCACCGTCTTTGATGTGTCCCAGACAGACGGTAAACCTCTGCCGGAGCTGGCATCAGACCTCACCGGCAGTGTCCAGAACTACGATATCTTCATGGAGGCGCTGCGAAGATCCTCGCCCGTGCCCATCGACATCAAACCCATTCGCGATAGTGCGGATGGGTTTTTCTCTTTGAATGCCCAGCGCATCACCATTCGCGAGGGTATGAGCGAGGTGCAGACGATCTCTGCTGCCATCCATGAGATTGCTCATGCCCTACTCCACAATGTCAGAAATACAGAACAGGCCAAAGATCGCAATACCGAGGAGGTTGAAGCAGAGAGCATTTCCTTTGCAGTCTGCGCCTATTACGGCATCGCCACCGGTGAGAATAGCTTCGGTTATATCGCCACATGGTCGAAAGACAAGGAACTGAAGGAACTGCGCTCCAGTCTGGAGACTATCAACAAGACTGCATCCCAGCTTATTGAGGACATTGACCGCAACTACGCTGCCATCGTGAAGGAACGAGAAGCGGAGCTGCCCGACCCAGAAAAGCCAGAGAAGCCGCTGTCTGAAATGAATGTGCTGGAGATGGTGGAGCACTTCATGGCGCAGGGTATGACCGAGGAGCAGGCCAATAACCTTGCCAACTCCGAGTGGCAGGCACGGCAGACAGAACAGACTATCCCCGATGCGGAACTGGAGGTCGAAGAAGCGCTGTATATTCTGGACGAGGAACAGTATCTTCATATCCAGCGCAGCGAGGCAGGAACTTGGGACTGCACCTTCTATGACAAGAAAACCAACGAACTGAAAGACGGCGGTTTTCTGGATGAACCGGATCTCACCATTGAGGAAGCACGGGACATCATTCTCATGGAGCTGGGTTTTGAGCCGGAGAATATTGAAGCTATTCCGCAAGAGTTTCTTGCCGATACGCTGGAGGTGATCCAGAACTCCGTACTGGCAGAAACGGAAAAGGCGGTGGCGAAGATCCGCGAGATGGAAACGGCAGTGAAAAGCACCGTGTATCTTCCCGACCCCACGCTGACCATCGAGATGATGAACCGTTACGGCTATATGGATACCACCATGCTGCCCCTCTCCAAAGACCGAGCCAGAGAACTCATGGAGCGGGATGTGACAGTCTATGCGCTTCATGTGGACACTACTGAGGCGATGGTCTTTGACGAGAGCGATCTGGACAACCATGACGGACTGTTTGGCGTTGCTGTGGATGACTGGGAGGAAGTCAGAGGGGATATTCCCGTGAGAGATATAGAGCAGCGTTTCTTGACCTCTCCAACGGATTCCATGATGATCTACCAACTGCGGGAAGATGCACCTGTGGAGCTGCATTTCCGTGGTCTTGACCGTCTGAAATCTCCACCCAACCCTGTCAACTATGATACCATCTATACCAGCGAGGTTGTTCCGGATAGCAGTATCAATAAAACGCTGGAAAACATCTACTACACCTTCAACGTCGAGCGCCCCGGCGATTTCGTCGGTCACAGCCTGTCCGTCAGCGACATCGTTGCCTTAAAGCTGGATGGTAAGGTATCCTATCACTACTGTGACAGCATTGGCTTCAAGGAACTGCCCAATTTCAAACCGGATAATCCTCTGCGTAATGCAGAAATGTCCACAGAGGATGACTACGGCATGATCGACGACCTCATCAACAACGGTCGTCGGGAGGATTCGGTGGAAAAAAGCACACGCCCCTCTATCCTTGCCCAGCTGCGGGATCTGAAACCGGAAACCAAGACCAGTACGAAAACTAAGAAAATCGAAAAGGAGCGATAAACTATGACCTTCACCAACGACGAACTGAACATCATGTGCATCTACGATACCGGCACCAGAACAGGACTTCTGGAAGCCCTCGCCACCATGAAAGAGGTGCTGGAACCGGAGGAAACGGAACTCCGGGAAATGACGGATTCCGTGATCGGCAAGCTGAACGCTATGACCGATGCGGAATATGCGGAGCTTGAACTGTTCCCCGATTTCGATAAGGAGGATGCGGATGGCAAGTAAGCGGATATGAAAACACTCTCCGAGCACCCGCATCCTGTTGACGGCTTTGCCGGGATGACGGTGCGTGGCGATGTGCTCACCGACAAGGAGAATGCCGGTGCTGCACTGGTGGATGCGTTCAAGGAAGTCAAGGGACTGGAGCCTGTGGAGGTTGGCAGCTACCGTGGCTTCAAGTTGTTCCTCACGCTGGAGGATTTCGGACGGGAGTATGTGCTGACCATCCGTGGTCAAATGCCCCATCGTGTGACGCTGGGCAAAGATCCTCGCGGTAATCTCACCCGCTTTGAGAATGCGCTGAATGCCATGCCGGAGCGGTTGGCTGCGGCACAGGCCAGAGTGGACAGTCTGCATGACCAGATGGAGAACGCAAAGACGGAGCTGGGCAAACCGTTCCCGCAGGAAGAGGAACTGCGAGTGAAGTCCGCCAGACTGACGGAACTGAACATCGAGCTGAACATTGATGACAAGACCCCAATGGAGCAGTTGGTGGAGGAAGCGACGGAGGATAAGATTGCAAAAGCTTCCAGACCATCTATCCTCGATCAGCTCAAAACAATTCAGCCGGTGCGTGGGAAGGCACACCAAAAACAAAAGGAGGAGGTTCGATAATTATGGATGGTGAAAAGATTACGGTGCTCGTTGTGGAACCGGAGCAGAAGCCCTATGTGAAAGAAATCGGCGCTGACCTTGCTGCATTGCAGGCAGAGGTTGGTGGCTACATTCAAGCCGTGTACCCCTATGAGGAATCTGTGGCATTGGTAATGGACGAGGAGGCAAAGCTGACCGGCAAG